>JBEARB010000052.1:0-62544 GCA_041163625.1 Pseudomonadota bacterium
CACGCCTGTGCGCCGGACGTCGCGGCGGTGTTTTCGTCTCCCGATGGTCATGGCTTGCTCCTGACCCGCGCAGCGCTCGCGCTGCTCCCCGAGGCGATACGCGGCCTCGCGGATGGCGACGGGCGGCTTCGGGCTGCGGCCGCGCGCAGGGCTTGGCGGGCGCTTCCGGCGCCGCGCAGGCAGCGCATCGCGCCGCTCTTGGTGCGACTGCTGACCCAACTCTCCGAGCGCGGCATCGGAGAGGTCCACGCGATGGGCGAATCGACCCAAACGTTGCGCGTGCTTCAGGAACTCGAGCGTGCGCGACGGCTGCCGGTGCGGGTCCGGGTCTACCTCGACGCGCACGACCCCCAGACGCCGACGGTATTGCGCGAGGCCGCCGCGCGCGGCCGACCGAGTCGTCCCCCGCTGGTGACGGTCGCGGGCGTCAAGCTCTGGCTCGACGGGACGCTCGGCGGTCGGACCGCGGCCCTGCGCGGCACCTACACGGACGCGCCGGGGCAGGGCAGCTTGGAGACGTCGGACGCTGAGCTTCGAGCCTGGATCGGGCGCTGCGACCGAGCCGATCGGCAGCTCGCGGTCCACGCGATCGGGGACGCAGCGCTCGGTCAGTTGCTCCGTGTAGCCGGGGCACGCACCGAGGGCGCGGTGCCGATCCGGATCGAGCACGCACAGGTGGTCGGCGCCGACCAGCTCGCGGGGCTCCGTGGCTTCGTCTGCTCGGTCCAGCCGTTGCATCGCCTGGAAGATCACAGCTTCGCAGCCGCCCGTCTCGGCGAAGCCCGCGTCGCCGACGGCTGGCGCGCCCGCAGTCTGCAGGCCACCTGTCCATTGCTGCTGGGGTCGGATCTCCCGATCTCGCCGTCGGATCCGGACCAGTGGCGCAAGGAGTTGCGCGGGGAACTCGAGCCGTCGCGCCCCGAATCCGAGCACCTCGACGCCGTCGCCATCGAAGACGCACTGCGCCGCGACCCGCGGACGGGCCAGCGTCGGCGCCTGCGGGTCGGAGCGCCCGCCGATCTGCGGACGCCCGAGCGCGGCGGCCTGCTCGTGGTCGACGGCGTCGTCCGAATCGTCTCTCCCGAGATCCTCGCCGCGACCCGCTGAACCTCCGTGGCTTCGGCCAAAAGGCAGGACGCCGACATCGCGTGAGGCGACGCCGGCGTCCCGACGAAGGTCGAGCGGCGGCTAGCCGGCGACGCGCGCGACGGTGCGGGCCTGCAGCTCCAACTCCTCGATCATGGCGTTGCTGCTGTTGGCATCGAGCTGGAAGCCGTTCCACCGCGACGGCCATGTCTCGGTGAGGTTGTAGCGGACCAACTCGGTCAGGCCGTCGTCGGCGAGCAGCACGAGGCTGACGTTCTCGAAGCGGAGCTCGCCGTCCATCGTCGCCTGCATCCAATCCCAGAGCGCGGCAGTGTTGACGTAGCCCTTCTTGAGCACGACCGGCGCCACCTTCGGGCGACCCGGGATCTGGCGGACGTACTGGTCCTTGCCACCCTGGTACTCGATGGGCTCGATCTGCGCCGAGAGACCGTCGACCGCCGTGAACGCGCCAGCCGCCACGCCGCCGAGCTCGACCCGGAATCGGAATGCGCCCTGGTGGTCGAAGACACGTGACGTGTTCGGGTTGGCAGCCGGCTTCGGCGTCGGCAGCTTCGCGGGGACGTCCTCGATCGGTGGCGCCGCCTCGAAGCCCAGCACCTCGAGCGCCTTGTCCTTGAGGTGGTCGACCATGTCGCTGGCGTGACCCTTCAGGTCGTCGACGAGCTGGTTGGCGTCCTTGGCGAGCTTGTCGAGCTCCTTGCCACCGAGCTTCTCGAGCTCGTCGAGGCCCTTGTTGATGAGGTCCTTCAGCGGGCCGGGCAGCTTGCTGTCGTTGACGGCGTCCTGCAGGTCACCCTTGGTGGAGGCGATGACCTCCTTGACCTTGTCGTTGGCCTTGGCGATCGCCTCTTCGGCCTTCTGCTCGGCCTCGTCGATCGCCTCTTGGGCCTTCTTCTCGGCCTCTTCGACGGCGTCCTTCGCGGCGGCCTTGGCCTTCTCGACCGCGTCGGTGGCTGCCTTGTGGGCGGAGCTGGTCGCGTTCTTGGCGGCCTTCTTCACCGAGTCGGGCATCTTGGAGTCGTCGATCTTCTGATCGGCATCCTCTTTCGCCTTGTCGATGGAGGCCTCACCGTCTTCGCGGGCCTTCTTCAGGTCGGCGGCGGCCTCGTTGGACGCCTCCTTGACCTTGTTCTTGGCGTTCTCGATCGAGCTGTTCACGCCTTCGAGGTTCATCGTAGCCCCCATGTGCGCCGGTTTGCGTCGCTTCCCGGCTCTACCACGCCACTTCGAACGTGGCCTTGCTCCGCCACACCGACCAGCGCTGGTCACCCTCGCGCTCGCGCCGCTGCAGCTTGTGAACGTACTCCAGCATCCAAGCCGCGCGCAATCCACCGTATTGGTAGCTCGCGGTCACGAAGCCTGTCTCCCGCTCGGTGGTGTCGTCACCATAGCCGAGCTCGAGGGTGCCGCGCCGGTTCTGCTCGAACCAACGGTCCACCGTACCGCCTATTGCAAGGTTCACGCCAGGAGCGACAGGCACGCCGATCTGGAGCCGCGACTGCAGGATTCGACCGAGGTAGTCGTCGCCGGTCGTCGTCGTGCTGCGGTAGTCCTCGTCATGGATGTACTTGAACTTCCAGTCGATGTTCAGGCCGCGCCCGAGTTCGAGCTGCTTGCGTCCGCGAAAGACGGCGATCTGGCTCCGCCGCCACTGATTGCGGCGGTAGACCGAGCGCGGGTCGCGCCCGCGATCGCCGACGTTCGCGTAGTCGTAGAGCATCGTGTCGGTGTACCCGTCGCTGTGCAGGAAGTCGGGGAACACCGTGTCCACGTTGCGGTTCTGTCGATTCGTGTTGAAGGTCAGGAAGGTGTATTCGGCCTCGAGCCGCAGGTCGCCGCCCTCGTTGTCCCAGGTGAGCAGTCCGGTGCCGCCGTGCCAGCCGATGCAGCTCTCCACCCACGTCTCGCCGAAGTCGATGAACTCGTTGGCGAGGTTCAGGGTTGGCAGCTGGCCGCCGCCGAGGAAGCCGTCGGTCAGCAGCACGTCGGCTTCGCGCCGCGCGCCGAAGATCGCGTTGTATTCAGCGCCGATATTGAAGTACTCGCCTTTGAGGGTCAGGCCGTTCTCGAAGGGATCCGACGCGGTCACGCGGACGCGCACGGCGATGTCGCGGGTGTCCTTGTAGACGATCGGGCTGACGCCCTGGTTGAGCGCGACGCCGTTGGCCGTGAGGCTGCTGTCGATTCGTTGGTCGGAGACGGCGACCATCGCCTCGGCGCGTACCGTGTCACCGAGATCTTGCTGCAGCTCGGCGGTCGCGTTGGTCGCGACGTACCGCATGTAGAGGTCGACCGCATGATCCGAGCTGCAACCGGGGATCGGATGCCCCAGCGCGTCCTGACAGCCGGGGTTCGTGGACCCCACCGCGTCCGGATCGGCGCTGTCGACCTCGAGATCCTGCGTGATGCTAGCGACCAACCGAAGCTGCGTGCCTTCGCGGATCGCCCAACGCAGGCTCGCGGCGTACGCCCAATCGCGCGACCAGAATGGGTTGGTCAGCTCGGGGTCGCCCAGGCCCGTCGACCACCAAGGTCCGACCCAGAGCTTCGGCAGCGCGATGGCGGCTGCGACCCATTGTACGTCGCGGTCTTCGCCGATGGAGCCGGCGACGAAGTAGCCCTTGCCGTTGTCGCGGTCGATGTAGCGCAGCTTGCCGATCGTCCACGGGTTGAACATGCCGAGGTCGCTCGCGCCGATCCGCACCCAGTCGATCGCGCGCAGCCCCGGATCGAGCTGGATCCAGGGGCCGCGGAGCTTGAGGTAGGCAGCGCGATTCATGCCGACCGAATCGCCCGAGGTATTCACCTCTTCGCCGTACATGCGGTTGCCGGACTCCCAATAGTCCTGCCAGCGCTCGCCGTAGCGGGAAGCGATGCGCGCGCCGGCGCTGACCGCGTCGCTGACGCGACCGGTCAAGGTGATCTCGAGTTGGCTGCTGACGCCGTTGCTGCCGGCGATCTGGTCGGGCCAGAAGGGGTTGCCGAGCCAGAGCGTGCCCTGGCTGTCGTTGTTGGCGTACAGGTGCTTGGTGTAGATCCGCGCGCCGAGATCGAAGCGCGAAATATCCGCCGACGCTCCCAGCGGGATGAGCGCGACGCACAGGGTCCAGAGCGCGAAGGCGCCGGCGGTGCGGCGACGCAGGGCCATGCCGTGCTCCCTTGGCCGCTAGCGGCCGGCGTAGACCATCGGAAGGGTCGCGACCTTGCTGCCGCAGGTGTAGGCGAGCGTCGCCTTCTGCGCCGCGACCTCGTCCGCACCGCCCTTGCCGGTCCCGGCCAGGATGTCGATGACGTGCGGATCGCACTCGGCGTCGTTGCCGCCGCCGAAGCGATGCTGGCCGGCGACCTCGTTCACGCGACGGGTGAGGATGTCCTTCTTGTCCGGGTAGCCCTCGTTGGACTGCATCACGACCTGAAAGCCCCAGCCCGCCTTGGGCGTGCCGAGATCGGACTTCTTCACCACCGCGACCAGCGTCTTGCCGCGCGCCGTGGTCTTCTTGGGGAGCACGACCGCGCCCTTCATCTTCGGGGCCTTGAAGCGCACCTCGGCCTCGAGGCGGGTCCGCCCCTGCGGCGAAATCAGCACGACCTTGTCCCAGGCCTCCTCTGCCTTGAACGCGGCGCCGCCCAGACCCGGCAGCGGCTCGGTAAAGCCTGAGCCCTTCTGATGGTCGGTGTCGATGTAGATCTGCGCGAACTGCAGCGAGAAGCCGTTGCCGTCCCAATCCTTGCTGTTCCACGGGTCGGCGATCTGCGCGCCGACGGTCACGCGGAATTCGACGGTGTCGTCGTTCTCGCGAATCTCGACGCTCCGCAAGTCGAAGCTCCCGCGCGCATAGACCGGATCGGTCGGATATTTGTAGGTGCCGGGCCCGAAATCGTCGCCTTTCGGGTCCTTGAACTCGACCTTGAACCCACTCGCCGCGAACGCGAGCAGCGGGACGAGCAGCAGGCCGAGCAGGGCGACCGCGCGCGAGGTTCGGCCGAACGAGGACGGGGAAGCGATCATGACGGGCTCCAAGCAGGCGTTGCGCAGTGGCAGCGAGGCGAAGCGTCGTGCTTCGGCTCGCAGGCTGTCAAGCGCAGAACGCGCCGGCTCGGGCCGCGCTTCGGTCGCGAAACTCGCCGTCTACAGACCCGCCTCGCGCAGCGCCCGCGCGGCGGCGAGTTGGCCTTCGTCCAGCCGCTCGGGCATCGCGACCTCGAGGCGGACGTAGAGATCGCCGCGGTCGCTGCTGCCCAGGCGCGGGACGCCGGCGCCGCGGATCCGGAGTTGGCGGCCCGAGGGGGTGGCCGCCTCGATCCGCAACGAGCGGTTGCCGTCGAAGGTTTCGACCTCGGCGCTACCACCGAGCAGCAACGTGCTCGGCGGCACCTTCGCGACGGTGTACAGGTCCGCGCCGCGCCGCTCGAAGCGAGGGTCCTCCTCGACCTTGACGACGAGCATCAGGTCGCCGGCGCCGCCGGGCCCCTCGTGCCCTTTGCCGCGCAGGCGGAGCTTCTTTCCGGTCTCGATGCCGGCAGGGATCCGCACCGTGAGGTCCTTGGAGCTGCCGTCGAGCTTGATTTCGATCGTGCGCTCGGAGCCGTGCACCGCCTCGTAGAGACTGATCGATATCGGGAGCTCCGCGTTTCGACCGCGTTCGGGTCGGGGCGGTGCCTGCCGTGGGTCGGGTCGGGTGCGTCCGCCGCCGCCGAACATGTCGAAGAACGAGGCGCCAGGACCACCGGCCCCGGCACCGCGCGCACGGAAGTTGCCCCATCCCGAGCCCCGCATTCCGAAGCTGGAGAGGATGTCGTCGATGTTGAAGTCGCGGAAAATATCTTCGGTGGACCACTGCTGGTGGAAGCGGGTGTCCCCGAATGTGTCGTACTGCTGGCGTTTCTCGGTGTCCGAGAGGACGGCGTATGCCTCGGAGACCTCCTTGAAGCGCTCCTCGGCCGACGGGTCCCCCTGGTTGCGATCCGGGTGGAACTGCATCGCGAGCTTGCGGTAGGCCTTCTTGATCTCGTCGGCGCTCGCGCCCTTCTCGATCCCGAGGACCGCGTAGTAGTCCTTTCGCATCGCGCTCTCCTGCGATCGGCAACGCCCGGCGTGGGGCGGCGAACCTCACGCCGGGCGTCGCCCGTTCGCGTGCCGCATGTCGCGGCGCGTCATCGCGGTGGGCTAGTTGACCTCGAACTCGGCGTCGACGACGTCGTCGTCCTTGCTACCCGCGGGCTTGTCGCCCTCGGGCGCAGCGCCGGCCTCGGCGGCTCCCTCGGCCCCCTGCTGGGCGTAGAGGACCTCGCTGAGCTTGAACGCCGCGTTCTTCAACGTCTCCTGGGTCGACTTGATCTTCTCGATGTCGTCGCCCTGCAGCGCAGCCTTCGCGTCGGCGAGCGCCTGGTCGAGCTTGGCCCGATCCTCGCCCTGGAGCTTGTCGCCGTGCTCCTTGAGCGTCTTCTCCAGCTGGTAGACGGCGCTGTCGGCGGCGTTGCGGACATCGACGGCCTCGCGAGCCTTCTTGTCCTCGTCGGCGTGCGCCTCGGCCTCCTTGATGAGGTTGTCGACCTCGTCCTTGGAGAGACCCGAGCCCCCCTGGACCGTGATCCGCTGCTCCTTGCCCGTCGCCTTGTCCTTGGCGCTGACGTGCAGGATGCCGTTGGCGTCCAGATCGAAGGTCACCTCGATCTGCGGCACGCCGCGCGGCGCCGGCGGGATGCCCTCGAGGTTGAACTGCCCGAGCAGCTTGTTGTCACGGGCCATCTCGCGCTCGCCCTGGAAGACCTTGATGGTCACGGCGCTCTGGCCGTCGTCGGCGGTCGAGAAGACCTCGGTCTTGCGGTGCGGGATGGTCGTGTTGCGCTTGACCATCGGGGTCATCACGCCGCCGAGCGTCTCGACGCCCAGGGTCAGCGGGGTGACGTCGAGGAGCAGCATGTCCTTGACCTCACCGGAGAGCACGCCGGCCTGCACCGCCGCGCCCTCGGCCACCACCTCGTCCGGGTTCACCGACTGATTGGGCTCCTTGCCGAAGATCTCCTTGACGATGTCGCGCACCTTCGGGATGCGGGTCGAGCCGCCGACGAGGATGACCTCGTCGATGTCGCTCGGCTTCTTGCCCGCGTCGGCGAGCGCCTTGCGGCAGGGCTCGTACAGACGCTTGAACACGTCGTCGCAGAGCTGCTCGAGCTTGGCGCGGGTGATGCGCTGCTGGAGGTGCTTCGGACCCGTCGCGTCCATCGTGATGAAGGCCAGGTTGACCTCCGTCTCCGACATCGTCGAGAGCTCCTTCTTCGCCTTCTCGCCGGCTTCCTTCAGGCGCTGCATCGCCATCTTGTCGTTGGCCAGATCGATGCCCTGGTCCTTCTTGAACTCGTCCACGAGGAAGTGGATGAGGGCATTGTCGATGTCATCGCCGCCGAGGTGCGTGTCGCCGTTGGTCGCCTTGACCTCGACCACGTTGTCGCTGACTTCGAGGATCGAGATGTCGAAGGTACCGCCGCCGAGGTCGAAGACCGCCACGGTCTCGTCGCTCTTCTTGTCGAGCCCGTAGGCGAGCGCCGCGGCCGTCGGCTCGTTGACGATGCGCTTGACCTCGAGGCCGGCGATGCGGCCGGCGTCCTTGGTCGCGTTGCGCTGCGAGTCGTTGAAGTAGGCGGGCACGGTGATGACGGCCTCGGTCACGGTCTCGCCGAGGTAGGCCTCCGCGGCCTCCTTCAGCTTGCGCAGCACCTTGGCCGAGACCTCGGGCGGGCTCAGCAGCTTGCCGTCGATCTCGATGTGGGCGTCGCCGTTGTCGGCTCCCTTCACCGTGTACGGAACGTGCGTCAGCTCGTTCTTGATCTCCGCGTACTTGCGGCCGATGAAGCGCTTGGCCGAGAACACCGTGCGGGTCGGGTTCACGACCGCCTGGCGCAGCGCGATTTGGCCGACCAGCGTCTCGCCCTTGTCGTTCCACGCGACCACCGACGGGGTCGTGCGACCGCCCTCCTGGTTCGCGATGACCTTGGCCTTGCTACCTTCCATCACGGCGACGACCGAGTTCGTCGTGCCGAGGTCGATGCCGATGATCTTTCCCATGGTTCGTCTCCGGTGCCGGCCTCAATTCCGGCCATTCCAACGCGTTCTGCTGGGCAACCAGCGGAAATCTATCCGCTTCGCAGCCCCGTTCGCGAGAGCAAGGTAGGAGGGGCCCCCAAGCTGTCAAGGGTGGGTCCGTCGGCTTTTTGCGCGCCCACCGCTGCGTCGTGTGGATTGTCGGCACTTCCGATTGCGTGCTAGCGTACCGCGGCTCTCGGCAGAATCGTCTGTGAGGCGAAGAGGGGAGGCAAACGTGGCGCGGATCAGCTTCATCGGGGACAACGGCGAACCACTCGAGATGGTCGTGGGACCGGACAATCCCGAAGTCTTGGTCGGTCGTCACCGCAGCTGCGCCATCCGCACCTCGACGCAGAGCGTGAGCCGGCAGCACGCTCGCATCTTCTACGACGGCGAGCGCTACTGGTTGCAGGACAATGGCTCCTCCAACGGCACCTACTACAAGAACGAGCGCCTGCAGCCGCAGGACCCTGTCGAGGTCGAGGACGGCGAGTTCTTCATGTGCGGCAACTTCGAGATGCGCTTCGATCTCGACCAGGAAGACCTGCGCGCGCTCGCTCGTCAGCGCGACGGCGGCTACGCCGACACGCTCGAGGCCTACGAGGAAGACGAGGGCTACGGCGACCCGGACGCGACGCAGTTCGCCGAGGCGTTCGAGGACGAGCCGCTCGACGAGGCCGGCGAGGACTGGGGCTACGAGCCTCCCGCCGCCGCGCCCCCGCCCCCGCCGCCACCGCCCATCGCGTCGGCTCCGCCGCCGCCCCCGCCGGTCGCGGCCGCAGCACCGCCTCCGCCCGCCAAGGCGCCGCCCCCGCCGCCTCCGCCCGCCGGTGCGCGCGACGACGGCGCCGTCATCGAGCAGCTCCGCGCGACCCTCGAGGCCCGCGAGCGAGAGCTCTCGGATCGCGACGCGCGTCTGCAGAGCATGGAGATCGAGCTCGAGTCGCTCGGTCGCCGGCTCGAGGAAAGCCACGACGAAGGTCGACTGCGTGCGCTGCAAGACGAGGTCGAGCGGCTGCGCGCTGGCGAAGAAGAGCTCGAGGCGTTGCGCGGCGAAGTCGAGACGCTGCGTGCCGACAAGCAGCGCTGGGAAGAAGAGCAGAAGGTCGCCGGCGACGAGGCGGAGTCCTTGCGCGCCGAAGCCGACGAGCTGCGTACCGAGGCCGACGAGCTTCGTGCCGAGGCCGATGCCGCGCAGGAAGAACTCGGCAAGCTTCGCGGCGCGCTCGCGGAGGCGCAGGCTTCCGCCGGTGCCGCGGGCGTCAGCGACGAGGCCCAGGCCAGCATCGACGCCCTCGAGGACGAGGTCGCGCAGCTCAAGGACGATATCGAGCACGCGCAGGAGAAGTACGAGGAAGCGCGTGCCGGCCGTCGCAACGCCGAGCAACTCGCTGAGTTGCTGCGCGGCCAGGTCGACATGCTCAAGCAGCAGGTCGAGATGGCGCGGTCCACTGCATCGCCGGCAGCTGCGGGTGCCGACCCGGCTGCGTTGGCCGCCGCCGAGGCGCGCGCCACCGCTGCCGAGGCTGCTGCGTCGCAGGCGGCGACCGAGGCCGAGGGGCTACGGGCCCAGATCGAAGGGCTGCGTGCAGAGGTGGCCCGCCTCGAGGCCGCGCTCGCCGCGGCCTCTGCAGCGGCCTCCGCCGAGGCTCCGGCCGGCGCCGACGCCGAGCAGCTCGCCTCTCTGCAGGCGGCGCTCGCCGCCGCACAGGCCCGGGTGGCTGAGCTCGAGGCTGCTGCCGCCGCGGCGCCCGAGCCGGCTGCGGCGCAGGTCGACGACGGCAAGGTCGCCGCGCTCGAGGCCGAGGTCTCGCAGTTGCGTGACGATCGTGACGATCTCGAAGCGGCAGCCAGCGCGAACATGAAGCGCATCAAGAAATTGCTTCAGGATCTCGAGACCGCGCGCAGCGAGGCCGAGGCCGCGAAGGCCGGCGGGAGCGGCGACGGTTCGGCCGACGAGATCGCCGGCCTCCGTGCCGAGCTCGAGCGAGCCCACGCCGCGCTCGACGACGCGCGTCGTGCGGCCGCCGAGGTGCCCGCGGTTCCGGCAGCGGCCGGGGACGGCGAGGAGATCCTCGGCAAGCTGCGTCCCATCGTGACCGAACTCAACGGCGTGGTCTCGAGCTTCAAGAACGACTTCACCTCGGTGCTCGATGGCTACGAGGCGCTGCAGAGCGACGACGCCGAGGAGGCGGCCGAGGCGATGGAGCAGCTCGGCGAAGCCATCGACAACTGCACCTCGCGGACGACCACGCTGAAGAACCTCGTGCTGCGCCTGCGCGACGAGCTTTCGGCCTAGTCGCGGCGCGCGGGAGACGGGGATGGAGAAAGTGCGGCCCAAGCCGCGCTCGCCGCTGACACTGCTCTTCGGTGCGCAGGGCGCGCCGGCGACAGAGGTCAGTGTCGCAGGCGCCGTCGCTGG
Source organism: Pseudomonadota bacterium (assembly GCA_041163625.1). Taxonomy (GTDB): domain Bacteria; phylum Myxococcota_A; class UBA9042; order UBA9042; family UBA9042; genus JACKFC01. Next base: position 10,614 of record JBEARB010000052.1, read on the forward strand.
TTCGACGTTGATCGTGCCGCGGCGGCCGAGTGGGCTATCCGACGCCGCCTCGCCCGGGGCCGACGTGACGGTCCTGTTCACCCGCGAGGGCCGGCTGTATCGCTGGCCCATGCGAGTCGAAGAAGTTCTGCCTTCGTCCTACTACTTGGTTGCGGTGCGTGAGCCCGGTGAGGGCGATCGGCGCGAGTTCGTCCGTGCGGAGGTGCCACTCCAGCTCCGCGTTCGCGTGCTCTCCACCGGCGAGGCGCCATGGCGCGTCGTCAGCGCACGGGTCGATGTCTCCGCGTCGGGCTTTCGGCTCGAGGGCCTCGACGAGCAAGCCGCGGGGACCCGACTCCGGGTCGAGATCCGGTCACCCGAGGGCGGCCCTCCGGTCCTCGCCGTCGCCGAGGTGGTCCGCAGCATCACCGACGGCGACCGGTACCTTGTGGCCTGTCATTTCGTGTCGATGGATTCGGCGGACGAGAGTCGCCTCGTCGACATCGTATTCGCCGTGCGGGAAGCCGCATTGCGCGCTCGCCTCGGCCTGTAGAAGCGGCCCGGGCGCTGCGGCTCAGCTCTCCCGGGCCGCCCGCGAACGGCGCCGAATCACCTTCGCTTCGGGCTGCGCCACACGCAGGGCGAACGTGTTGTCCGGGTTGCGCGCGAAGAGATTCGCGTGACGCTGCATCGAGGCGTTGAGCGCCGGAGCGGGGTTGTCCGACTTGCTCCAGCCCCCTTCCTTGGCAGCGCTGACGATTTCGTCCATCGACACGGGCCGTCCGATCTCGGCCATCCACCGGACCAGCGGCTCGACCAAGCGGGCTCGCTTGTCCAGTCCGCTGATCACCTGGGCAACGGCAGGCTGCAGGCCCGTCGTGTCGAAGCCCGACTTGGTGTCGCTGGCGGCGGCAGGCTCGGCAGCCTTCGACTTCGGTTCGGCCTTGGGCTTGCCCGCGGGCTTTGTCGCTTGGGGCTTGGCCTTGGCGGTGGTCTCGAAGCGGGCCTGCGCAGCGCGTGGGCCGCGCTTGACCGGCTCGCCGTCGATGCGGAGCGTGCTGCCTTGCCGCGAACGCGCAGCGTCGATCGCTTTCGCCGGCGCACGCTTCTTGGGAGTCGACGGAGCCGACGCCGGCGGGTTCGCCTCCTTGGCCTTCGCCGGCGCCTTGGGGGCAGTCACCGTCGGAGCAGTTGGCAGAGCCTCCGCGCCCGCCCGTAGCTCGGCGAACTGCGCGATTGACGCAATGACGTCGGCGAGCGCGGTCGCCTCGTCGGCCGTCATCGACACGGTTGCGGCCGGGGTTCGAACGTCAAGGCGTCCGGATTCATCCGCCTGGATCGACCAACCATTCCAGGACCAATTCATCGACATGTGGGACTCCGATGTGTGCGTCGCCGCGATTACGGTAGGGCTTGGAGACGCATTCGCCAGGGCTGGGCGGGCTTGGACGACCGCCGCGCGGATTGCCATACCGTGCCCCACGGAGCGCGTGAAATCAAGGCTTGTCTCCGGGTGCGAGCGCGCTGATCGGCTTGCGGAATGCTTCGACCATCATCGCGGAAATCGAGACAACGCGAGACCGCGAACCGGTCGCATCGATTGCGGCGTAGGGATTGTTGTCTCGCCGTTGGTCCGACAATGCGATCGTCAACTTTCGTTGCGGACCCGCCTCGATCACGAGGGTCCACGCGGCGGGCTCCAACCCTGCGGACTTTCTATCGAGATCGAACTCAGCATGGTACGTGAACTGCGTCAGCGATTTCACCAGCGCCTCGACCTTGGCGGAATCGATCGGTGTCTTCCCGTCCGCGGCGGACCAAGCTCCGTCCGCGCCTCGCGTGATTCGCACCGAAGCCTCTCCGTCCGTGAGGGTGAGTGCGGTCACCGTCTCGGGGTCCCACCGCAGCAGGTGCTTGTCTTCGAAGTCACGTGCTTGCTTCATGAGTTGGTCGGCATTCCAGCTCTGCAGTGTGAACACGTCGCCGTCTCCGATCCGACCCCATGTCTTGTCGCCTTGGCGCTTGACCACAATCGACAAGGTGTCCTCGCCGCAGCGCACGGTGATGCGGCGATCGGGGGCATCCAGACCCACCGATTTCGGGTCGGTCGCCGACGCGAAGGTGACCCGCGCATTGCCGAGATCGCGGAGGAAATCATCCACGTTGGCGGGGTCCAACTCGACGCCGCGGGCCGTCCAGCCCGCTTCGCCACGCGTGGTCTCGAACCGACCCTCGGGCCACTCGATCTGTACCGATGTGCAGCCATCCGGGGCGCGACCGCCCAACAGCCGGAGCTCGCGCAGCGAGTCGAGGTCCTTGATCACCTGCTCCGCCGACCAATTCGCGACGCTGTAGACGATCGAATCGCCGTCGACCGACGCGTAAATATCGCCCTGGTCGCCCTTGGGGGCCTTGCTGCCGATGCGCACGTGGTAGGTCTTGCCGCCACCCGAGAGCTCGATGTGGACGGTCCCCGCGGTGGCGTCCAGACCCGATCCCTCCGGGTATGCGCCGCCTTCGGTGTCGTAGGTTTCGGTCATCGCCATCCGCTCGATCGACTCGAGCCAGCTACCGATATCACCCGCCGCGTAGCCTTTGGGTTCGTCGATCGACCAGCCGTCCTCGCTCTTGCGGACGTCCTCGACCTTGGCACCGCCGTCGAGTTTGGCACGCAACTCGTCGCTCAGCGGCGGGCGTGAGGCGTGCACTTCCTGGCGTCCTGCCGGTGCGCGCGGGTTGCGGATGGTGAGGTGGTCGATCTCCGGCAGTCGGATCGAGAGAATCTTGCGCTCGCGCACGTCCTTCCAGCCGACGGCGCTCTCGCTGCGGAGGTCGTGGCCGGCGATTTGATAGACGACCTCGGGATGCGCCGGGTTCTGGACCCACGTCGACGGGTTGGTCTCGTCGGTCTTGTCGACCTTGCCGATCCGCAGCGCGACCTTTCGGTCTGGTGCTTCGGCGTTCAGCAGCACGGCTTCGGCCTCGTCGAGTCCGAAATCGCCGAGCTCCTCCGGCTTGGCGCGGAACGCGTAGGTCGAGCGGAACGGACGGGCCAGAATCTGCGCGAGCATCTTGACGCGATACGTCTCGCCGGACGCCTTCCAGGTCTGGCCGCCCTTGGTCCGAGTGGCCGACCATTTGCGCTCGCTCGGCTTCTTGCTCTCCTCGCCCGCCAGCTGCTCGAGCACCATGCGCTCGCCGTTGCGCTCGAGGACATAGCGTCGGTAGGGCGACGCTTCGTCCTTGTTGAGCACCTTGATGTCCTGCAGCGAGATCTCGCCTTCCAGATAGCCTTCGACGACCAAGGGCGGAATCTCGGGCGCTTCCGGCGTGGCGTCGCGCAGCAGCCAGACGGCGAGCAACGCGACGAAGACGACGACGACGGCGAGGGTCGAGCGGTTCATCGAGGCCTCCGTGAGCTAGGACTTCTTGCTGGCCGCAGCGGTCCGGGCCGCGGCGGTGGCGACGCGCTGGCGCCGAAAGCGGGCGCGCAGGAAACCGAGCAGGATGAGCAGCAGAGGGGATCCGACGAGCGCGCCGATACGCAGGTTGCGGGCTTCGTCCGGCTTGATCTCCTGCAGCGGACGGCGGGTGTCGCCCTTGCTGCGGATATCTGCGAGGGCTTCGTGGGCGGTGGCCCAATCGAGGACATTCGACAAGAAGCGGAGGTTGTCCTGCAGCAGGTGGCTCACTTGGCCGATACGGATCTGCCAGTTCTGGAAGTTGGCCTGCCACTGACCGTATTGCTGCATCGCTTCGACCGAGAACTTGGACAGCGAGGCGGCGTTGAAGTCCGGCATCACGCTGTCACGCGAGAGCCCTTCGATGCCGAGGTTGCTGCCGATGACCAGCAGTCGGCCGGTGCCTTCACCCTTCTGGCTGCGCTTGACGAGCTCGTACTCCTCGGGCGTCTCGTCCTTCTCGGGCGGGCCGAACTGTTGCTGCATCGGGCGCTTCTTCACCGGCGGACGGTGCGGCGGCTCCTTGCCGGCGAAGGCCGACTTGAACGGGCCGCGCAGCACCACGCCCACCGTGTGCGGGCCAGTGCCGGGCTGGTTCATGAAGGCTTGCTGCAGCGCAGGCGGGTTCGCCGGGATGTCACCGTCGCGGGAGAGCGCGTCGGTGCTGCTCTGAATCAGCTCGTACGCTTCGAAGCGTGTGTCGTTCTTGACGCTCGCCGCCAGACCGACGGTGGTCACGTACGGCAACGACAACGACTGGATCGAACGCGAGAGCGCGTGCTCGCGGTTGAACTCGGTGAACACGGGCACGAGCGGCGATACGAAATTGCGCTCTGCCTGGTAGCGGGCGCCTCCGCGATTGATCAACTCCATCACGCGGACCGTGTCGCTGTGCCGCGGATCGATGACGAGGTCGTTGCCGAGCAGCACGCCGTAGGGCTTCAGCAGATCCGGGAGATCCGACTGCGTGCGCTGGATGTCGCTCTTGTCGAAGCGGACATCCTGACCGAGCTCCTTGGGCGCCACCATGTTGTTGACGCTGACCTCCCATTGCTGTGCGAACACCGCGACAGGGCGACCGGAGAGCAGGAACTGATCGATCTGAAAACGGTCGTACTCCGGAATCTTGCTGCGCGGCGCGAAGACCACCAGCGCTGCGATATCCGATGGGATTGGCTTGCCCGAGTCGACGCGTGTGATGGCGTAGCCCTGCTTGGCGAACAGGCCGTCGCCGACGCGCGCGTTGGTCTGGTCGACCGCTTGCGCGATCTGCTGCGCTGTCTCTGCGATCTGCTTCATCATCGCATTGTTCTGGATCATCGCCGCCATCTGCGGCTCGATCAGCGAGTCTCGCTCCTTGAACGGACAGAACTCCAGGTGACCGCAGACGAAGCCGATCTTGCGCTGGCCGGGGCTGTCGACCAGCGTCGTGTGGCGCTGCTCGACCTCACGACCGACCTGATTGAGCATCTGCACCAGCTGCGGCGCGGCGGCCTCCGGCGGCACTTCCTTCGGCCCCTCGTTGCGCATGTAGCGGCCCAGCTCGGCGAAGAGGTTGTAGAACTGCCGCGACGACTGGAGCAGGCTGTCGACGAACTCGCTCCGACCGGCGAGGCGCTGCTGCGCTTCGGCGAGACGGTCGGGCAGGGGGGAGCAGCCCTCCTGCAGCTTGTCCGAGCCGGCCTGGAGCTTGCCGAGCACGCCGCCGCTCTCCTTCGCGAGCTTGGTCAGGTCCAAGCCCGCCGACTGATCCTGGCCCTTCTCCTTGGTCAGCTCGTCGATGGCCTCACGGCATTTCTTCACCGCGTCGTTGAGCTTCTTACCGTCCGCGAGGACGTCCTTCATCAGCTGCGTCTCTTCGTACTTGTCCTTGAGGCGGAGCAGGCGCTTGGTGATCTCGAACTCGAAGAATCCGGGCTCGAGCGCCTTCGGTAGCACCTCGGAGACGGCCTTGTAGTGGAAGGTCGCGCCCATCGCGAAGCGCGCGAACTTCAGTTGGTTGCCGTCGACTTGAGCCTCGGTGGAGGAGAAGAGCTCGAGCTTGGCGGCCTCGGCTTGCTCCTCGACGGTGCCGGCGTTGGGCACGTCCGTGTCGGCGTAGACCAGACGGATCTTGCCGTCGCTCGCGGCGACGTACTCTTCGATCTTGTCGCGGAAGGCGCGATCGACGCCCTTGAGGCTGACCTTGCCGGTGGCGGTCGGGATCGATTCGGGCAAGCGCTTGCTGATGTAGACCGTCACCGTCACGCCCTCGAGCTTCTGCGCCGCGGCGATGCTCTCTTGGCTCAGGGTGTGCTGCTTGGTCTCGGTCAGATCCAGCCGCGCGGGCGTACGGATGAGCATCGCGTTGCCGACGACGGCGATGCCGATGGTGGCGAGCAGCAGGATCGTCGCGTCGGTGCGCAGGCGTCCGCGCGTGTTGGCGTTCTGCGTAGCGGGCTTGTTGGCCATGTTCGTGCTCCGTGTTCGCGCGCCTGTGCGGCGGCGTTCGGCTACTTCCAGTTGCGCGACTTGAGCATGTACGTCGAGGCGACGACGGCGACGGCCGTCACGCTCAGGAAGTAGAAGACGTTGCGGATATCCACGACGCCCTTCGCGAATGCGGCGAATTGCGACTTGAAGGTCAGCAGCTGCAGGGCCATCGGCGGCTGCTCGAAGGCGAGCTTGATCAGCGAGTCGGTTGCGGTCCAGAAGAAGACGCACAGCAACAGCCCCAGGATGAACGCGACGATCTGGTTGTGCGTCCAGGTCGAGGTCATCACGCCGAGGGCGAGGAAGGTCGTGCCGATCAGGAGCAGGCCGATGTAGCCGCCGACCAAAGCGCCGAGGTCGGGCGAACCGAGCTTGAGGACCAGCGCCGGGAACACGAGCGTGAGCAGCAGCGCGACCACGAGGAAGCCGACCGCGCCGAGCAGCTTGCCGACGATGATCGCGAGATCCGAGACGGGCAGGGTGACCAGCAACTCCAGGGTACCGGTCTTCTTCTCTTCCGCCACCAGCCGCATCGTGACCGCGGGCAAGATCACCGCCAGCACCCACGGCGCGCCGTCGAAGAGCGGACGTAGCGTGGCTTGCCGGGCTTCGAAGAAGTCCTCGTTGCCGTCGATACCGTAGAAGAACATCAGCGCCGTCACGACCAGGAAGACGGTCGCGGCGATGTACGCGATCGGCGAATCGAAGGTCGCCGCCAGCTCGCGCTTCGCGATCACCAGGATTTGCTTCATGCGGTGCACTCCTCCCTACCGTGACCGGCAGGATGGGCTCGGGTGTCGGGCGGCTCAGCGATCCGACGTCAGGTGCTGGAAGATGCCCTCGAGGTCCATGCTCTTGCGGCGCAGTTCGACCACGGTGTGGTTGGTCTCGCGCGCCCAGACGGCGATCTCGGGCCGCACGTCACGGCTGGCAGAGAGCTGCAACGTGACGTGTTCGACGGGCTCCTGCGTGTGGTAGCCGACCGTGCAGCGACGCACGCCGGCCATCCCACCCAGCGCGTCGCGCAGGGCCGCGTCGGACTCTCCGGCCGCCGGGACGACGCCGACGACCAACTCGTGCTGGTCGGCCATCTTGCCCTCGAGCTGTTCGATCGTTCCGTCGGCCGCGACCTCGCCGCGGTGGACGATCACCACGCGGTCGCAGGTCTGGCGCACCTCGGGGAGGATGTGCGTCGACAGGATCACCGTGTGGTCCTTGCCGAGCTCTTGAATCAGCTCGCGGATCTCCACGATCTGGTTGGGATCCAGGCCCGAGGTCGGCTCGTCGAGGATGACGATCTTCGGGTTGTGCAACAGCGCCTGCGCCAATCCGACGCGCTGTTTGTAGCCCTTGGACAAGGTACCGATGCTCGCCGTGAGCTTCTCGACGATGCCGACGCGGTGCGCCAGCGCGTCGATGCGCTCGTCGATCTGCTTGCGCGAGAAGCCGCGCATCTGCCCGCAATACTGCAGGTAGTCGTACACGACCATGTCCGTGTACAGCGCCGTCGACTCCGGCAGATAGCCGATGCGGCGACGCGTCTCGATCGGGTTGGCGAAGAGATCGAGGCCGTCGATCGTCACGCTGCCCGAGGTCGCCGAGATGAAGCTGGTCAGGATCTTCATCGTCGTGGATTTGCCGGCACCGTTGGGACCGAGCAAGCCGAGGATCTCGCCTTGTCGGACGTCGAAGGAGATTCCCTTGAGAGCACGGAAACTTCCGTACTCCTTCACAAGGTCTCGAATCTGGATTACCGCGTCTCGCGCCATGCTCGCCTCTCCACTCTCGCGCTTGGAGCCATCGGACGCCGGGGGCGGGAAGGTTCCGCCGAGGGGTGTCAGACGGCCGGCGGGAAGGTAGGATGCAACTCACCGCTGTCAAGCGGCCCGGCCGTCAACCGCGAGGACCCGTTCAACGTGGCGCACCCGAAAGTGATTCCCGGACCGCTCAGGCCATCGACGCCGTGGACCATCCCGCTCCTGGGCCTGCTGTTCGTGGCGGCCCTGGTTCGGCCCGCCGATGCTGAACCCGCGCCTGTTGCGTCGCCAACGCCGCCCCTCGCGGCGAGGCCGGTTTCGACGCCTGCCGAGGTCACGCCCGTGGCGATGCCGCCGATCCCGCCGCTGCCCGAGGCCTCGCGGTGGCTGCTGTGGCCGCTCGCCGTTCGCGCCGACGACGCGGTCCTCGGTCGTGGGGAGTTGGCCAAGCTGCGCACGGCGCTGGCACGGAATCGCCACGCCGACGCCTGCAGGGAGGGGACAGCGTTCCTGGCGACGCGGATGCAGGAAGCCGCGCATCTGTTCTACGCGCCGGTCCGCAAGGACGCTAACCTCTCGGCCATCTCGACCTACCTGCAGCGTTGGGTGCGCGGAAAGGCGCCGGTCCTGGTCTTGGCGGGCGAGGTATTCGCGCCCGCACCGGGGCTCCGCGATGCGATCGCGACGAGTTGCGCGAAGGCCGGACGCTGGGACGACGCCGAGGCACCGCTGCGGGCGGCCGGCATGCTCGACGGGGCGTCACGGGTCCGCCAGGCGATCCTGTGGCTGCGGTGGCTGCGCGGCGGCGACCTGCGCTCGGCGCTCTGGCTGGTGCGCGATGATCCGGGCGTGGTCGCGGGACTGCTGCGGGCTTTCGTCGGCCCGGCAGATGTCAGAGAGCGCCTGTTCGGCCGTGCCCGTCGGGAAGCCGACACGCAGACGCTTCGTCGCTCGATCGACGCGCTGGCCGCGCACGCAGACGCTTACGCGAAGGAGCTACGATGAGCACCCGGCAACAACGGCCCCGCTTCCAGCCCAACGTGACGGGGCCAGAGGGGCGCGACGCTGCGAATCAGCGCTTTCGCGCCGAGGCCGCCACCTTCGGACTGGTCTGGCAGTGCGATGCCTGCGCCTATTGGCGTCCCTCGGACCGGAAATGTTCGGTGGGGTGGCCCAACGACGCGCTCGATCGTCCGGGCGCCGAAGCGATCGGCTCGGACGACGTGCCGCTCTTCTGCAAGGCGTTCGAGGACGTCTTGGCCTGATTCGATTCAGTTGCCGCGGGGTTCGCGACGGCTCGCTTCGGTGCCGAGGCTCGGCCGGACCAAGCCCGCCCAAAACGCATCCAGGCTGCGCTTGCACTCCGGGCCGCCAACTTCGCCCAGCGCCTCGAGTGAGCGCAGCAGCGCGCGGACCCGGCCGCGGCCAGCGGTGGTCCGCATCGCCTCGCGCGGCGTGTCGCCACCGAGCGTCGCGAGCGGCCGATCGTCGAGGTCGCGGAGGTACTCCTCGACCCAATCGCGCGTCATCCGCGCGACGTCGAGGTCGCCCTCGAGTTCGACCCGATCCTCGTGCAGCATCGCGCCGAGGTCACAGATCACCGTGAGTCCGACGCGCAAGCCGCCGACGCGCTCGGCCAATTCCGCGCGGAGTCGCTCGGCGCGGCGCATCGAGCGCGTACTCGCGTGGAGCAGCCCGCCGCGCAGCCGCAGGGTCGCGCCTACCGCGCCCAAGGCGCTGCCCACGACGCGCCAGCCACCATCGTCGGTGGCCTCGAGCTCGCCGGCTTCGCAGAGGCGGGCGAGCCCGTTTCGCATGACGGCGGTGTCGACGACCTCGAGGGTGGCGGTGGCGCGCAGCAGCGGCGCACCGTCCGGCGCTCGCAGCGGAGCCTGCCGACGGCGCAGTCGGGCGAGCGCGCGGAACGCCGCGTTCATCACGGTCTGCAGCCGCCGCTCGCGCGGCAGGGCATGGGCGCGTCGCGCGGCCCGGACCATCCCGCGGCGTGTTGCCCCCGGAAGCACGATGTGGACCGCGTCGAGCAGCCAGCACTCGGCCAGCGTCACGATGCGCGCGACCAGGAGATCGCCCGGTACCGAAACCGCGCCGAGCACCGGCTCGTCGACCGCGACGCGGGCGCCGTCGCGGACCCGCTCGAGCAGTGTGCTGCCGCCGCGGCACTGCACGATCTGGTAGACGTCGGGCGCGGCTTCACCGAGGGCATCGAGCAGGGCGCGATCGTCGGCGTGCCGATTGCAGCGGCGTCCCATCAGGCGGCGACCGAGGCTGCCCGCGCGGAAGTCGGCGTCCCACAGCAGCCACGGGTAGAACTGGCTGTGCGCGTCCCGTTCACGCAGCAGGGTCGAGAGCGCCTCGCCATCACGGAACGGGCGCTCGAAAAAGCGCCCCGCTGCCGCGAGCACCTCGGGACGATCGAGAGTCTCTTGGACCGCGTCCATCGCCGCGACGAGCAGCGCGAGATGGCGACGGCGGAGCAGGTGCGGGCGGAAGCGGACCAACGTCTCCGACATCTGCGCTCGCCCCCGTGAACCGGTGCGGAGAGGAGTCCCCGCGGACCTGAGTGGGGCCTTCTTAGAGGGGCGTCCGGCGGGTGTCAACGAGGCTCGTAGCGCGCCCGCATGCGGTCGGGACGCGCGGCCCGCGGCAGCGCCTGCGAGGGCGGCGGGCCGGCGACCGCATCGTCGGCAGCGTCGTCGCCGTCATCCCCGTCATCCCGCTCGCTTGCGGCGGCGTCGCGGGCGTGCAAGGCGGCGACGACAGCGGCGGCGCGGCGTTCGTCGTCCTGACGGGGGGCTCGCAGCATCGGTGCGAGGGTCGCGGAGGCGGCGGAATGTGCCTCGATCGCGAGATCGTCGAGCGGCGGAACGAAGCGGCCCGTTCGCGCCGCGTAGTCACCGGCGGCTGCGATGGCGACGAGATCGACCGGCCCGGTCGGGGCCAAGATCGGCCGTCGGCGCCAGCCCACGATGAGGCTGAGGACGAAGAGCAGCGACACGATCGACCAGACCATCGAGTCGCCCAAGAGCATCGCCCAACGCGAGCCGGCGCTGTCGAGGAATTGCGCGTAGACGGCGTAGAGATCGCGCGGCGAGAGGCCGAAAGTCGCGATCCAGGCCGGCTCGAAGTCCAGGCCGAGGTGCAGGCGCTCGTGCAGCTCCGCGAGCGCAGCCGGGTTGCCGCTTCGCCGCAGCGCGAAGCGCAGGAAGCCCGCTCCGGTCGCGTAGGCTTGGCTGGCCAGCAGGCGGTGACCGCCGAACGCCTCTTGCAGGGCGTCGAGCGTCTCGAGTCGACCGCTCGCGCCGCCGCCCACCACCTCGCGCAGCCGGTCGGCCGTGGCCTCGCCCGCGACGACCATCGCGACGGCCTCGTGGTACCAACGCGGCAGGTAGCGCCCGTGCGAGAGAGCATGCACCGCGACGTGCGCCAACTCGTGGCGTACGGTCTCGCTGGTATGCAGCAGGCCAGGGCCGTCCATTCGGATCAGCACCCGCTCTTGATCGAGCAGCGCGAGGCCCGAGATCCACGGTTCGGACCAGCGCGAGCCGGCCCCGGCGCCTTCGACGAGCTCGCGAAACGCGGCGTCCGACCCGGCGTAGTCGACCCGCAGCACGCCGTCGAGCCGGGTCCGCAGGATGGCGCTCACGTCGCGCTCGGCGTCGCGCGTCAGCTTCTCGAGCGGCTCGCGGCGGGCGTCATCGAGATCGGCGAGCCCGACCTTGAGTTCGAGTGCGGCGTGCGCAGGGGCGGCGAACATGCTGATGGCCAGCAGCATGGCAGCGGCGATTCGGCGCAAGGAACCATACACGCGCCCGAGGCGAGCTCGGGGCGAGGAGGGGAGAGGGCTCTGCAAGGCGACTCCGGGCTATCGGTCCATGCGATAGAATCGGAAACGCGAGGACGAGATCTCGAACATGAAACCGAACTGGAACTCGACCTCGCCACGCTCGTTGACGAGCCCCGCCGGAGGATTCGGGTAGGGCCCACCGGCAGAGAAGGCGCGCGTCGCCTCGTCGTCAAGGAAGCCCAGGCCGGAAGGCTTGTGGACACGTAGCGCCTTGACCGAGCCCTCCTGGTCCAAGGTGACCCGCACGATCGTGAGCCTGTCCCGCACACCGAAGCGTCGTCCGGTCGGATCGCGGGCACGCCAGACGGCCGTCGGATTCCACTCGTTGCGGACCCGCTCACGAATCCGCTGGAAGAAGTCCCAATACCGGAATTTTCGGGTGTTCAGCAGGTTCGTGTCGCCCTCGTCGTCGACGTCCGGCAGGTAGTCGTCCGAGCCTGGGCTGCCGGCGAGCGCCTGCAGGTTGTGCGCGACGTTGCCCGGTGAGGTCGAGGGCAGCAGCATCTGACTCTCGCCGCCCCGCACCACCGAAGGCCGCACCACCGGGGAGGTCACCTCTCCGCCCGGCGCCGCGCCCGGCCCTTCGGTCGGCGGTGCCACCTGTTCCGGATTCTGCTTCGCCACCATGCCGGGTTGGGCGGCCTTCTGCGCCGCGGCCTTGGCCTCGGCCTTCTGCTTGGCGACGCGGCGCTGGCGGGCACGGTTGCGGCTCGCGATCTGCGTCGGCGCCTTGCTTTTGGAGGTCGGACTCTGCAGCTCGGAGGGGTTGTCGATCTGGACGTGACCGAGCTCGCGCCCCTTGCGCTTCTTGCCCTTCGATTTCTGTTCGCGCTCGACTTTCATGTCGTAGCGCCCGAGGTAGCGGGCGTTCTGTGGTCGCTCCTCGCTCTCGGGCCGGGCCGTCTCGACGATCTGGCCGTCGGGCTTTTCGACCGGCTCGAGCTTCTTCTTCTCCTTCTCGCGCTCTTTCTCGAGTTCGGGCCGAACCCGTGCCGTCCGCTCGGTCTTGCGGGGCGTGGTGGCGCGCAGGCGCGTGGACACTCGGCGGCTGGCTCGAGCACGGGCGTCGGCTCGGGCCCGGGCGACGGCCACGGCCTCTGGCGGCGGCGCGCGACGGTCGAGCAGCCACCCCAGCCCGACGAACAGGAGTCCTGCGAAGACGATCGCCAACGCGAGCGCGAGGAGTCGGCGTGCCCATGGCGTCACGACGTCACCTCCGACGCCTCACGCGGCGCGGTGGTGCGCGGACGGGCGGGGCAGCGTTGGCGGGAATCGGTTCGCATGGACGGCATCCGGGCGTGCAATCGGTTCGCCCTCTCCCAAGCTATGGACTCGGGTAGGGGCGAGCAAGTCCGGGCCGCGACCTCGCGGATCAGACGACGATTGGGACGCGCGAACGCTAGAAAAGATCACTCACCGAATCACCGTCGTGGATTCGGCGGATCGCCTTGGCGAGCAGCGGCGCGACCGACAGCACCCGCAGCTTGCTGCACGCCGCCGCCTTGGCCGCGACCGGTACGGTATCGGTCACCACCACCTCGCGGAACGGACCGGACGAGATGCGCTCGATCGCCGGCCCCGAGAGCACGCCGTGCGTCACCGCGACCGAGACGGATTTGGCGCCGCGGTCGAGCAGGAAGCGGGCGGCCTCGACGACGGTGCCGCCGGTCGCGAGCTCGTCGTCGACGATGATCGCGTCCATGCCCTCGACGTGACCGATGAGGTTGGTGGCGATCGCCTTGTCGTCGTCGCCGAGGCGGCGCTTGTCGACGATCGCCATCGGCAGGTGCAGTCGGTTGGCGAACCGACCGAGCTCCTTGGCCTCACCGGCGTCACCGGCGACCAGGACGGTGTTGCTGAGGTCCCAGGTCCGCAGGTAGTCGCAGATGATCGGCGAGGCCACCAAATGGTCCGCCGGCATGCGGAAGAAACCTTGGATCTGCGGCGAGTGCAGATCCATCGTCAGCACCCGGTCGGCGCCGGCGGTTGCGAGCAGGTCAGCCACCAAGCGCGCCGTGATGCTGATCCGCGGGCGGTCCTTCTTGTCCGAGCGCACATAGGGGAAGTAGGGCAGCACGGCGGTGACGCGGGCGGCCGAGGCATTCTTGAGCGCGTCGATTGCGATCAGCGTCTCGACCAGGTGCTCATTGACGGGCGAGGCCGAGGTCTGCACGTAGAAGACGTCGCATTCGCGAACGTTCTCGCCGATCTTCACCATCAGGTTGTCGTTGGAGAACTTGACGACGTCGCTCTTGCCGAGCGGCAGGTCGAGCTGCTCGCAGATGGCGTGCGCCAGCTCCGGATGGCTCCGGCCGGCGAAGACCTTGATTCGCGCCTGCATCGCTCCCCCCTCTCCCTGGTGACGATTCGGGCCGCGCCCGCGCTCGAGAACTACTCGATGTAGTCCTTGAGCGCCACGACCTCCTCGACGACCTCGTCGGTCGGGTTCGCGAGCATGGCGCGGTCGCGGTAGGTGTTCAGCTTCAGCCGCAGCGCGTTGAGCTTGATGAACCCGTCGGCGTCGGCCTGGTTGTAGACCGAGTCGGCCTCGAACGTGCTGTACTCGGGGTTGTACAGCGAGTTGCGCGCCTTGCGACCGGTGATCCAGCAGTTGCCCTTGAAGAGCTTGAGCCGGGCGACGCCGGTCACGCCCTTCTGCGTGCTGCGGATCAGGGTCAGCAGGTGCTGGAACTCGGGCGAGAACCAGTAGCCGTTGTAGATCATGCGGGTGAACTGCGGCACCAGACCGTCGCGCAGCGCCATCACCTCGCGGTCGAGCACGATCTGCTCGATGGCGCGGTGGGCGTGGTAGAGCAGGGTGCCGCCGGGGGTCTCGTACACACCGCGCGACTTGATGCCGACGTAGCGGTTCTCGACCAGGTCGACACGGCCGACGCCGTGCTTGCCGCCGAGCTTGTTGCAGTGGTCGAGGAGCTCCGCAGGGCCCATCCGCTTGCCGTTGACGGCGACGGGCAGACCGTCCTTGAACTCGATCTCGACCGACTCGGGCTCATTCGGCGCGAGCGCCGGATCGGTGGTGAGGCGGAACATGTCGGCCTCGGGCTCGAACCACGGATCTTCGAGGACGCCGCCTTCGTAGGAGATGTGCAGCAAGTTGCGGTCCATCGAGTAGGGCTTCTCGGCCGTCGCGTCGACCTGGATGCCGTGCTGCTTGCAGTAGTTGATGAGGTCGGTGCGGCCCTTGTAGGGCCAGCTGCGCCACGGGGCGACGACCTCGATCTCGGGCTTGAGCGCGTAGGCCGTGAGCTCGAAGCGGACCTGGTCGTTGCCCTTGCCGGTGGCGCCGTGGCCGATGGCGACCGCGCCGGTCTCGTTGGCGATGTCGACCATGGCCTTGCCGATGACGGGGCGGGCGAGCGCCGTGCCGAGCAGGTAGTAGCCCTCGTAGACGGCGTTGGCCTGGATCGCCGGGAAGACGTAGTCGCGCACGAACTCTTCGCGCAGATCGACGATGTGGATGTCCGAAGCGCCCGTCGCCAGCGCCTTCTCGCGCAGGCCGCTCAGCTCCTCGCCCTGGCCGATGTCGGCCGTCATGCAGATGATGTCGTAGCCCTTCTCGACCTTCAGCCAGTGCAGCATCGCCGAGGTATCGAGGCCACCCGAGTAGGCCAGGACCAGCTTCTTCCGATCGCTCATGTCGTATCGCTCCGCGTGGGCGCTCCCGTCGCCCGAAGGGCCGCGAGCATCGGCCTGCCGCGCTGCGTCGTCAAGGGTGACGCACACCTCCACACGAGACGCTGGTCAGCCTCGGATCACCTCGCTACGCTCCGCCCGCGCGTCCGCCGCGCGCCAGGAGGCCCGATGTCCGCCGAAGTTGCTCCGACCACCGTCCATTGCGTCACCTGCGGCCAGGACGAGCCGCCGATCACCTTGCGCGTGCCGTTCCGTGACCCGCTCAAGGCCGAGATCCTCGCCAACGTCGGCGCCGGTTGCTGGCGCAACTGGCTCGATCAGCAGCTGAAGATCATCAACGAGTATCGGCTGAACCTCGCCGACGACAGCGCCCGCGCCGTCCTCGAGCGGGCCGCGCGTGAGGTGTTGCGCCTCGGCGGCGGTGATCAGGACGCCGTGCTCGAGACCGGCCCAGAGAAGGCCCGCGAACTCGGCAACTTGTAGCCCCAGCTCCAGACCGCCCGTGGGGCGCCCTCGTAGTCGGGGCCGTGCGCCGCGACCACGGCTTCCAGCGTCGCTTCGAGGTCGCGGCCGACCGCCGGGTCGCCCGACGGCAGCGCGAACGCCACCAAATTGGCCGGTGCGCCAGCCGCCAGGCTGCCGAGGCCGCGCAGGCCGCGGTCGAATCCGGCCAGGAATGCGCCCGGCACCGCCGACGCGCGCGCCCACGCCTCGCCGGCGTCGATCGGTACGCCCGCCTCGCGGTGGACCCGCAGCGCGCAGCCGATGACGTGCACCTGCGAGAGCTGTGGGCCGGCGCCGACGTCGGTCGCGAGGCACCAGCGTGCGCCGGTCTTGCGCACCAACTCCAGCGGCATCCGTCCGGACTCGAGCGCTTCGTTCGAGGTCGGGCAGTGCGCGATCATCGTGCCGGTCTCGGCGATACGCAGGAAGTCGCGAGCGCCGAGGTAGATCACGTGCGCCATCACCACGTGCGGACCGAGCAGGCGCGCGCGGTCGTAGACGTCCGTGTAGTCCAGTGCGTCGGGGAAGAGCGAGTCGACCCAGCGCAGCTCCTCTTGATTTTCCGAGAGGTGGCTCTGCGCCGGCATCCGCAGTCGCCAGGCGAGCTCGCCGCAGGCGGCCAGCGACTCGGCCGAGAGATTCGGCGCGAAGCGGGGCGAGACCACGACGCGCGCTCGTTCGTGGTCGGGCAACCCAGCGATCTCCGCCAAGGTCTCGGGCACCGGCCGCTCGAGTTCGGGCATGCTGTTGCATTCCATCAGCGCGGGGCCGTCGAAGAACCCGCGGGGCGCGGCACGCAACAAGGATCGGCTCGCTTCGAGGAAGGGCGGTCCGAAGGTGAGCGCAGCCGTGGTGCCCGCGGCGTGGAGCCGGTCGAGGAAGTCCATGCCGCGGCGCTCGGCGACCTCGGCGTCGACGAATTCGGCCTCGGCGGGCCAAATGTGCTCTCGTAGCCACGGCAGCAGGGCGCCGCCGTAGCAGCCGCGGACGTGCGACTGCGGCCAGTGCACGTGCAGATCGACGAAGCCGGGCGAGATCAGCCAGCCGCTCGTGGGCGGGTCGCCGTCGCGCGCGGCGCGGACCTCGACGATGCGGCCGTCTTCCCAGCGCACCACCGCGTCTTCGAGCAGGCGGCTGTGGCCGGTGAGTTCCGGCATCACGACGACGCCGCGCACCTGGCCGGAACCTCCCGGTGCGGTTGGGGTTCCGGCTGCGCGCATGGGCGACTCCTCGTTCGCGGCCGGTCGCCGCGATGGCGTCAGGCGTCCGGCGTGGCCGGGCGGAGCGATTCGACGTCGATCGACGCCGGTGGCACGAACGGGGGGTAGGGGCGCAGGCCCGCGTCGTCGAGGCTGCGCAGGCGATGATCGAGCCCATTGCGTCGCCAGCGCTCCCACGCCGCGAGGTCGGCGTTGGCGTCGTATCCGGCCGGCAGGACGACGCCCTCGGGCGGCCGCGGCGGCGACGGCAGTCGCAGGGCAGTCCGCACGTTGGCGAGGCGGCCGTCGGCCAGATCGCAGGCGAGCAGGCCGTCGCGAGCGAGCTGCAGCTTGGGCCGGCGTCGCAGCGCGGCCTGGAAGTCCACCCGAGCGCGGCGGGTGTCGCCGCGCCGCAGTCGACTCTCCGCGCGTACGACGTGCAGGACGGCCGAGGCAGCCCCGCCGGCGAGCGCCCGGCCAGCGATTCGCTCTGCCAACAGCAGGTCGCCCGTCAGCAAGGCGTCTACGGCGAGGCGGATGGCCTCGGACGGCGCTGGTTGCGCCAACGAGACCCGGACGCCCCCCGAGCCCTCGCCACGGAGCTTGCGCAGCGCCGTCGGCCACGCGGAGAGCGACGGCAGATGGCCGGGATCGACCCGCAGTGCGGCTCGCAGCGCGCCCACGGCGGCGAGATAGTCGCGCAGCGCGAGTTGGCAGACGGCGAGCCGATAGCAACGACCGGCCGACGGTGCCTCTCGGCAGGCGAAATCGGCGGCGTCGGCGGCGGCTCGGTAGCGCCCGGCGCGGAAATGCGCCTCGGCTTGGGCGTCGAGCTCCGCGACATCGGCGCCGCCGGCGCTCTCGCGCTCCATTGCGGCGAGCCGCTCCTGTGCCCACTGGCCCGCCTCGTCGCTGGGATCGAGGTCGCGCAAGGCGGTCAGCGAGACGCGCGCGGCGTCACGGTCGCCGAGCGCGAGCAGACAGATCGCCTCACCACGGCGGGCAGCGACGCCCAGGCCCGGCGCGGCGAGCAGCGCACGGTAGTGTTCGACGGCCGCGCGATGCCGACCATCGGCGCGCTGCACCTCGGCCAGCGAGAAGCGCGCCGCGTGCAGGTTCGGGTCGAGCGCCACCGCGCGCCCGTAGGCGGTGGCGGCGTCCTCGAGCTGGCCGTGCAGGGCGTAGAGCGTGCCCAACTCGTGCCAGCCACGCGCCAAGCCGGGGGCCGCCGTCGACAGCGCGCGTGCCGCGGCGAAGGCCTCTCCGAACCGGCCGGCCTTGCGCAGGCTGACGATCGAGGCGATGGCGGCGTCTTGCTCGGCGGTCGGCGCAGGCGACGCCGGATTCGGAGTCGCTGCCGGCGCCGGTGCCGGTGCTGCCGGCGCGGGCGTCGATGGATTCGTCGTCGGGCTCGGTCCCGCCGGCGGCGGCTGTGCCCCCGCGGTGCCGAAAGCGACCGTCGCGAGCAGGGCGGCGAGCAGGGCGGTGGCGCGGCGCAGCGGGGCGAACATCGGAACCTCCACCGCTGACGCTGCCGCAGCCGGCCGCAGAGGGCAAGCGCGCGTCACGCGGTGGCGACGGCACCCCGGACTCGACGTGCCTGGCCGATCTCCTCGGGCGAGCCGATGCGACCAAGGATCGCAGAGGCGGCGACCACCAACGGGCTCGCGAGGTAGACCTGGCCGGGGCCGCTGCGGCCGGGGAAGTTGCGGTTGATGGCGGAGACCGTCACCTGATCCGGCGACGACGAGACGCCCGGACCCGCCTTGATGCAGGCACCGCAGGACGGATCGATCACCTGCGCGCCGGCGGCCTCGAAGAGTTCGAGGTAGCCCTTGTCGACGGCGTATTGCTTGATCCGCTGGCTGCCGAATTGGATGTACAGCTCGACGCCCGGCTTGACGTGCAGGCCCGCGTCGACGGCGCGCCGCAGCACGCTCGCGTACATGTCCATATCGGCCATCTTGCCGCCGGTGCAGCTGCCGCCGTAGGCGATGTCGATGGCGACCGGGGCGTCGAGCTGCTCGAGCGGGATGCCGTTGCGGGGGTCGCCGGGGGTGGCGACCATCATCGCGAGGTCGGCCAGATCGACGTGGAAGCGCTCGGCGTAGACCGCGCCCGGATCGGCATCGAAGAGCCGGCCTTGCACCGAGGCGGGGTCGAAGTCCGGGCGCATCGTGGCGAGGTGCGCGAGGACCACGTCGTCCGCCGCGATGATACCGGTGGTGGCACCCGCCTCGACGGCCATATTGGTCAGCGTCGCGCGCTCGTCCATCGACAGGAACGCGATGCCAGGGCCGCCGAATTCGAGCACCTTGCCGATGGCGTGGCCGTCCCGGATGTACGGGAACGCCATCGCGAAGAGCATCACGTCTTTGGCGGTCACGCCGGCGCCGAGGCGACCGTGCAGGTCGATGCGGACCGATTCCGGCACACCGACGCGGATGTCGTTGGTGTACCAGGTGTTCGCCATATCGGTGGAGCCGACGCCGAAGGCGAACGCGCCGAGCGCGCCGGCGGTGCAGGTGTGGCTGTCGGTGCCGACGATGATGTCGCCGGGCAGGCCGAGATCTTCGAGCACGGCGTTGTGGCAGATCGCTTCGGAGCCGGTGCCGTCGGCCTTCTCGTCGTACAGGCGGATGCCCTGGTCCTGACAGAAGGCGCGCTGGATATCCCCGAGCGCGGCGGCCTTGGCATCCAAGCCCATCTTGCGCTGCGACTCGGGCATGACCTGCGGCAGGAAGGTGAGGTGGTCGCGGAAGGCGAAGATGCTCTCGACGCCGTTGACGCGGGCATCCTCGCCGAGCGCGGCCTTGAACGAGGCCTGCGCCATCGCCGTGGTGTAGTCGTGCGAGAAGCGCACGCCGGTGCGCACGAAGACCGCGTCGCCGGGTTGCACCGCGACCGCGCCGGTTTGGCCGGTGGTGGCGTCGATGATCGCGTGGTGGGCGATGATCTTCTCGGCCAGCGTCATTGGTCGCGCCGGCGTGGTCAGCGCGGGCGGTCGCACGTCGCCGGCGAGGCGGGCGCGGTTGTAGGCGAACAGGCCGCCGTGACCGACGATATCGGCGGCGACCGGGTCCATGCCCTCGGTGAAGGCCGACATCGGGATCGCCTCGCCGGCCTCGATCTTGTCGATCAGGCCGAAATCGGTCGAGGTGAACAAGCCGATATTCTGGCAGTTCTGGCCGTAGATCTTCTCGATGCTGCGCGCGATGACCAGGCGAATGCCGGCCGCCATCTCGGAGTAGGGCGCGGTCTCGCGCGAGCTGCCGCAGCCTTTGGAGAGGCCCGAGACGATCACCTCGAAGCCGCCGTTCTTCAGCGAGAGGTGCTGGATCTTGCCGCCGCGCAGGCCGACGAGGCTGTACTCGCCGAGCGTCTCGTCGAAGTAGAAGCAGACCCAGCCGGGCGTGATCTCGTCGGTGCTGATGTTGTCGATCAGCTTCTCACCCGGCAGCCAGCCGATGTCCTCGCCGTTGAGCTGGCGCTCGACCAGGTCGAGGTTCTCGTAGAGGTAGAGCACGCGCCCGTCGAAGCGGACGTGCCCGTCGCGTGTCTGCTGCATCTCGAATCTCCGGCGCCGAACAGTGGGGCGGACGATCAGGCCGCCGCGACGCGGTCGGCAATGTAGGAAGCCACGTCGCGAGTCGCAAGCGAACCGCCGAGATCGCGCGTCGTCTGGCCTTCCTGCAGCGAGCGCTCGCTCGCGGCGACGATGGCATCGGCCGCCTCGGCCCAGCCGGCGTCGCGCAGGAGCATCGCGGTCGACAGAATCGCCGCGAGCGGGTTGGCGATGCCCTTGCCGGCAATGTCCGGTGCCGAGCCGTGCACCGGCTCGTAGAGCGCGTGGCGGCCCGGATGCAGGCTCGCCGAGGGGGCCAAGCCGAGCCCGCCGACCAACGCCGCAGCCAGATCCGAGAGGATGTCGCCGATGAGGTTGTCGCCCACGACGACGTCGAACTCGTGCGGGTGCGTGACCATCCGCATCGCGGCGACGTCGGCGTAGAGCGTGCGCGCTTCCACGTCGGGGAATTCGCTCCGGACCGTCGCCAGGCTCTTGCGCCACAGACCGTGCGCCTCGGGGATCGCGTTGGCCTTGTCGCAGAGCGTGACCACGCCCCGGCGCGTGCGGGCGAGCTCGAAGGCGTAGCGGAGCAGGCGGTCGCACGCGCCGCGCGTGGCGATCATCACGCTCTGCGCGACCTCTTCCGGCGTGTCCGGGCGCAGGCGTCCGCCGATGCCGACGTAGACGCTCTCGGTGTTCTCGCGCACCACCGCCATGTCGATACCGCCGCGCTCCACGCCGGCGAGCGGGCAGAGCGCGGCGTCCCAGAGCGCGACGGGGCGCAGGTTCACGTACAGGTCCAGGCGCTGGCGCAGCCCGAGCAGGATGTCCTTGGCGTGGACGTTGCTCGGCACCCGCGGATCGCCGAACGCGCCGAGCAAGATGAAACGATGCTCGTCGCGGAGCCGCGCGAATTCGGCCTCCGGCATCGTCTCGCCGGTGCGCAGGTAACGCTCTGCGCCCAGGTCGAAGGTCTCGGTCTGCACCTCGAAGTCGTAGCGGCGGGCGGCCGCGTCGAGCACGAAGGTGGCGGCCTCGATGACCTCGGGGCCGATTCCGTCACCGGGAAGCAGGGCGACGCGCAGCATGGGCACTCCTCGCGAGGGCGGCCCGGAGGACGGGCCGGCGTGGGCGGGGAGGGTACGTCAGCGCAGCCAGACCGTAAAACCGAGCCCGCCGGAGAAGCCACCCGAGAACAGGGAGAGCGACGTCGAATTGCGCGCTCCTGTCAGCGGGTTCGCGTCGCTGCCATTGAACGCGACGACGGGACCCACCGAAGCAGAGATGGAGAATTGTTCACTCAGGAAGTACACAGCGCGCAAAGGCACCTCCAGCGCGACACCGACGCGGAAGGCGGTCGCGTTGCCGTTGCCGTCGATCGCGCGCGCGAAGCCGGTGTCGACGCGGAGGCCCGCCGAGAGGTTGACGCGAGGGGCGCGGAACACGTTGTAGTGGGCGCCGGCGGTGACGAATCCCGCCAAATCGATGGGCTGCCCGGAAAGCAGGAGCGTGCGCAGCCCGAGGATCAGCTCCAGGCCCAGGTCTCCGATGTAGATCCAGCCGCCGAGCCCTGCAGCTCGCACGTCCGGCGTGCCGACGCCGCCGTCGGCCAGCGAGATCA
This sequence comes from Pseudomonadota bacterium, assembly GCA_041163625.1. Taxonomy (GTDB): domain Bacteria; phylum Myxococcota_A; class UBA9042; order UBA9042; family UBA9042; genus JACKFC01. Next base: position 32,694 of record JBEARB010000052.1, read on the forward strand.
GCGTCTCCTCGTAGCCGACGCCGACCTTTCCGTCGACCGAATAGGCGCGCGCGGGGGCCGGCGCGACCAGCACCGCCAGCGTCGAGACCGCGACGATCAGGGCACCGGCGATACGTGACGTGGCGGCGGCGCGTGGTTCGCTCATCGTGCTCCTGCCGCGACACGGGTGCGTCGCCCCGGGCGGCCGGCGACCGCCGCGCTGATCGGCTCGGGTTCGTGTGCGCCGACGATCCAACACGCGCCGACCCCGGCCTGGACCTGGGCCACCATCTCTTCGAGCTTGGCGACCATCCCGCCCATCACGGTACCGTCTTCGATGCGCGCACGCACCTGTTCCGGCGTCAACTCCGGCAGATGCGTGCTCGGGTCGGCCAGGTCGCCGAAGACGCCGGGGACGTCGGCCACCGCGATCACGTCGTCGACGGCCAAGGCTTCGGCGATGGCGCGGGCCGCGGTGTCGGCGTTCAGGTTCAGCCGGCGGCCCTCGCCGTCGACGCAGAGCGACGAGAGCACCGGCACGAACCCACCGCGCCACAACGTCTCGAGCAGGTGCGCGTCGACACCGGCGGGGTCGGCGACTTCGCCGAAGTCGACCGGTTCGGGCTCGCCGCTGACCTTGCGCGGCGGGCGGCGTACCGACCGCAGCAGGCCGCCGGATGCCACCGGCGTCGAGACGGCGCGGACACCGGCCGCCAGCAGGGCCGCCAACAGCTCGGTCGCCACGCCGCCGACCAGCGTCCAGGCCGCGATCTCCAGGGTCGCAGCGTCGGTCACCCGTCGGCCGGCCCGGAATTCCGGCTCCACGCCGAGGCGACGCATCAGCGCCGAGGTCTGCGGGCCGCCGCCGTGCACCACCACGAGATCGACGTCGGCGTCCGCGACCGCGCGCAGATCGTCGGCGAGCCGCGCCCGTAGCGCCGGATCGCCGAGCGTCGCGCCGCCGAACTTGACCAGGACTCGTCTACGTCGCTGCACGGTCGCCCCCCTACGGCCACAACGCCGGCGCGTCGATGCCCAACGTCTCGGGGAAGCCGTACATGGCGTTCATCGCCTGCACGGCCTGTCCGGCGCCGCCCTTGATGAGGTTGTCCAGGGCGGAGTGGGCGACCACGGTGCGCTTGCCGTCCGCGCGCGCCGCCCCGACCGAAGCGGCGACGTCGACGAACATCGAACCCTTCACCGCGGCGACCTCGGGTAGGCGCCCGCGCACGACGCGCACCATCGGCTCGGCGCCGAAGGTGGCCTCGAGGGCTGCGTCGATGGCGGCGGCGTCGTGGCGCGCGTCGACCTCGAAGAAGCAGCTGGTGAGGATGCCGCGCGAGAGCGGCGCGCTGACCGGCACGAAGTCCAGGCCGATGTCCGTCGGGGCTCCGGCGCGGCGCAGGTTCAGCTCGATCTCGGGCGTGTGCTGATGGTCGAGCGCCTTGTAGGGCCGCAAGGTCACCGAGCGCAGCGGATGGTGCGTCCCCGCGCTCGGGTTGGCCCCCGATCCCGACGAGCCCGTCATCGCGCTGACCGCGACACGCGAGGGCAGCATGCCGGCGCGGGCGAAGGGCAGCAGCGCCAAGGTGATCGCGGTCGCGAAGCAGCCCGGGCTGGCCACGGCAGGCGCGTCACGCAGGCTGGCGCGGTCGAGCTCGGGCATACCGTAGGCCCACGTGCCCAGGCGGTCCGGGAAGGGATGCTCACAGCCGTAGAACTGTCGATACACGTCCGCGTCGTCCAGGCGCCAATCGCCGGAGAGGTCGATGACGCGGCAGCCGAGCTCACGGTAGCGCGCGCCGATGGTCGCTGCGGTCCTGTGCGGCAAGCCGAGGAAGACGAGATCGGCGTCGGGCGCGACGGCGTCCGGCTGCGCGTCTTCGACGGGCGTGTCGAGGCAACCGTGCAGGTTCGGCAGGATCTCGCCGATGCCTCGGCCGACATTGTCCTTGGCGATCAGGCGGGTGATGCGGACCTCGGGGTGCCGCGTGAGCAGGCGTACGAGCTCGGCGCCGCCGTAGCCGGTCGCGCCGACGATGGCGACGCGGATCGGGCCCTGATGAGCCTTCGAATCGGAAACCTTCATTGTGCCTCTTGCGCGGCATGGAAGAAGCCGCGGTAGGGGACGGGGCCTCGGCTACACGCCCGAGAGCCCCTCCAACGCTTCGCGCATGCCCGGCTGCAGCTCGAGCGCGCGATTGAAGGCCGTGCGTGCCTGGGCCTTCTTGTTCTGTCGTAGCCAGCCGTGGCCGAGCCCGACCTGCGCCTGTGCCCGCTCGGTGGCGCTCGCGGCGTCCGCCGACATCTGCGCCACGCGCTCGAACTCGACCAGCGCGCGGCCGACATCACCGAGCTGCAGGCAGACCCGACCCATGCCGAGCAGCGCGTCCACGTCGTCCGGGTGGGCGGCGAGCGCCGTCCGGAAGTGCGTGCGCGCTTCCTCGTGGCGGCCGACGCGCTCGAGCAGCGCAGCCGCGCGACCCGAGGCGGCGGGGACCGCGTCACGCGCGCCGGTCCGGCGGAGCCGATCGACCACGCGCAGCTGCAGCTCGACCGCCTCGTCGAACGCGCCGGCGCGCGTCTTCAGCAGCGCGACGGCGGCGAGCGCCTCGGCGTCGTGGGGCAGGGCGGCGACGGCGGCGTCGAGCAGCGGGGCGGCGCGATCGTCCTCGCCGAGTTCGACGAGGAGCGTGCCGAGCCGCAGCGCGACGGCGGCCCGATCCGGGTGATCGGCCGGCAGCGCGTCGTGCCAATGCCGCAACGCCTCGCGCAGGGCTTCGTGGCTCCCGCGCGACGCGAACAGCTCGCACAGGCGCGCGTGCGCCTCGAAGCGCCGCGGCTCGGACTGGATCAAGCGCTGCAGCGTCGAGATGGCCTTGGGCTCTTGACCGAGCTGGTCGTAGAGCTGCCACAAGCGGGTCAGCAGACGGGTCTTGCGCGCCGGGTCGTCGACGTCGCGTAGGACCTTCTCCAGCCCGGTCGCGGCCGTCTCGGGGTCGTCGCTCTGCGCGGCCATCAGGCCCCGCAGCGACGCCGCCTCCTTGTCGCCGGAGACGGCTTGCTCCAGCGCAGATACCCAACGCTCGGCGTCGTCGTGGTGATCGACCGACATCCGCGCCAACTTGCGCAGCAGCAGTAGGCGCTCGGGCCGCGGCAGCGGACCTTCGAGCCGCCGCGCGGCGATGTCGCGGAAGCCGGGCCAATCGCCGGCGTCCTCGCAGGCCTCGAGCAACTCGACCGAGAGCGCGTCGTTGTCGGGCGCGTCTGCGTGTGCGCGGGCCAACGCCGCGCGGGCGCCGCCATGGTCACCGAGCTCGCCGAGCTGGGTCGCCAGCTTGCGCAGCACGACCACGCGCGACGGGCCGGAGTCCATCGCGTCGGCGCGACGCTGCAGCAGCGAGACCAGCTCTCGCGGACCATTCGCGGACTTCTCGAGGAAGACGAACGCCTCGTCGATCGACGCATCCTCGGCGAACGCCACGGCGTAGAGGCGCCCGGCGCCTTCGCGATCCTTGAGGGGGCCGGCGCGCAGACGTGCCGCCTCGCAGAGCGCACGCAAGCGATCCGGACCTTCCACGCGTCCGGCCAAGGCCTCGAGCGCGTCCGCTCGCGCCTCGGTCTGGTTGGTGTTGGCGAGCAACTCGGCCAGCGTCTCGTAGGGCGTGGGATCGTCCTCGAGCATGTTGCCGAGCGCGTTGTAGGCCTCGACGGCCACGCTCAGGCGCCCGCGCGCCGCTGCGAGGCCCGCGATCTCGTTGAGATGCGCGACCCGCTCGCCGCCCTCTTCGAACTTCGGCAGACGCTCCCGGCGCAACGCCAGGAGCTCGTCCCAGCGGCCACCCGCCTCGTAGATGTGGTCCAGCGCGGCCCACGCATCTTCGTTGTCCGGCTCGACGCGACACAGCGAGCGGAGCACCGCCTCGCGGCCGGCGTGGTCGGGCGCTCGCTCGGCGAGGAAGGCGTCGGCTCGACGCGCCACGTCGCGTTGTGCTGCGTCCGAGAGGCCCATGCTGAGCGCGAGGCCAGCGGCGCGGGCGACCTCGTCCGGATCGTCGCTCGCGAGGGCGGCGCCGAGTAGGGCGTCGGCGCTCGCCGTGTCCCGCGCCACGGCCGCGGCTCGGGTCGCCGCCTTCTTGGCTTCGGTCGGCTTGCGCAGCGGGCCGGACAGCAGCGCCGCGAGCTCCCGCAGGTCCGCGGCCGACTGCTTGTCACCGCGCAGCTTCACGCGCCGGTCGAGCACGCCCGCGAGGCCGGCGTGGTCTTCCCGCGCGCGATAGGCCTTGACCAGCATGTCCAGTGCGTCGCGCGCCAGCGAGGGCTGCTCGGAGAGGCGCTCGACCCACGCGCTCGCGGCCTCGTCGGTCGGGTCGGCCTCCAACTGGGAACGCAGGTGCACCAAGGCGGCGCGCGGGCGTCCGATCGACTCCACCAGCAGTTCGGCGAGCTCGAGGCGAAGCGCGCCGACGTCGTCTCCTCCGGCCATCACGGCGCGGTCGAGGTCGGCGGCGAGCCGGCCCGGATCACCCGCGGCGCGACGCATCGCGAGCACCGCGTCGCGCACGTCGCGGTCACTCGGATCGGCGTCCCAGAGCCGCGCCCAGGTGTCGGCCGCCCGAGCGGGGTCGTCGAGATCGTCGGCCGCGACACCCGCGGCGAGGCCGCACAGGACGCGAGCCACGTCCCGGTCGAGATCCTCACGCGGTGCCACCACCTCGGCGATGTCGAGCCAGGCATCGGCCCGATCGGCCTTGCGCGCGGCATCGAGCAGCAGCTCCATCAACTCGACGAAGCCGTCCTCCTGCGCCACCGCGACGGCGGCTTCGAGCGCGTCCCCGAGCCGCGAGGCGTCGTCCGCCGCGGCACCCGCGAGTGCCTTGGCGACCCGCATCCGGTCCGCGTCGCCGGCCACCGCCAGCGCCGCGCGCTCGAGCGACTGCGCGGCCGTCGCCGCGTCGCGGCTGCGCAATGCGGCGGTCAGCCCATCGAGCGCGGCGAGCGCGAAGCCCGGGTCGTCGGCGCGCTGCGCGATCGCGTCGAGCAGGTCCGGATCGTCGCCGACGTGGCGGACCAACGTAGCCGCCACCGCTGCGTCGGCAGCCTCGGCACCGTCCACGTGTCGCGACAGCGCCACACAGCACGCCGCGAGCGCGGAGTGCGCGTCGCTTTCACTCCCAATCCGAGCCACCAACGCGTCCAGGCGGGCACGCTCGTCGGGCTGCTGGAGCAGCGCGCGTGCGCTCCAATCGAGCGCGAGGCCGGGGTCCGCCAGAGGGCCGTCGGCGTGGGCGATCAGGCGATCCAAGCCGGCGATCTGCGCGTCGTCGTCGAGTTCCGCGAGCAGCTGCAGATGGACCGAAGCCCAGCGTTGAGGCTCGCTCGCCGGGTCGAGCACCGACGCGGCTCCCCGCAGCAGCGCTAGTTCCTGTTCCGCCGGCAATACCGCCGGCGCGTCGAGGAGCTGCACGAAGATGGCCGCGTCCTCGGGGCCGAAGCCGTCCGGCCGCGCCGCGGCGAGGGCCGCGAACGCCCCGGCCTTGTCGCCCGATTGGAGCAGCTGCGCGACGCGGCGTTCGAGCAACTTGGCCGAGCGCGAGGCGTCGCCGTCGCCCGCCGCCTCGAGGCGCTCCAACGTCTCGAACACGCCCGACGTGTCGCCGGCCCGTTCCCGCGCGGCGAGCGCCTGCAGCAGCCGTTCGCGGCGCGTGGCGTCGTCCTTCGCCGCCGCGGCCTCGGCCTCGAGCGTCTCGGCGAGCAGGTCGTCCTGACCCGTCTGCGCCAGCAGCGCGTACAGGCGGGTGCCGCGCTCCTCGGTCGGGACGTTGTCCTGGGCCAACTTCAGCCAACCCGCGGCGAGCTCGGCGTCGCCGGCTTGCTCGGCCTCCTGCGCCGCCGCCTCGAGCAGCCGCGCGCGTACCGTCGCCTCGGCGGCGCCCTCGACGGCCGTCAGGTACGCCTCGTACAACTCCTCGCGGCGCTCGGCTCCGAGCGCGTCACGCAGCGCAGTCCAGCGGGCGTCGTCGCTCGGCTGCCCCAACGCGAGGGCGCGCAGCGCCATGGTCGGATCGTCGGCGAGCGCGGCCTGGCGCTCGCGCAGCGCGATCTGCCGGTCGGCCGTCGCGACGCCCGCCGCCCGCTCGAGCAACATGGTCGCCGCAGCGGGCGCCAGTGCCGTCACCGCCGCGTCGAAGGTCGCTTCGTCGGCGAGGAGCGCGTCGTCGTCGCTGGTAGCGGCCCAGCGCTCGGCGGCCTCCGCTGCGCGTGCTGCTCCGAGCTGCAACGCCGAGCGGGCCCAGCCGGCCGCACTGCCGCGCTCGCCGGCCAACGTCGCCAGCCGGGCGGCGTCGAGGTAACCGGCCTCGGCCCGCTCCCCGTCGGCGCGCGAGGCCTCGTTGGCGAGCAGCGCGGCGGCGTCCAGGGCCAGACCTCCGCCCTCGGCGATCGGGACCGCGATCGCGACGAGGTCGGCGCGTGCGCTGGCGTCGTCGGTCCGCTCGATTTCGGCGCAGATGGCTGCGAACGCCGCGTCGGCTCGGCCCGCCTGCGCGAGCTGATCGACGAGCGCGAGGACGCGCGTCGTCCGCGTCTCGGCGTCCGGTGCGTTGGCGACTCCGGCCTCCAAATGCGCGATCAAGCGATCCGCGTCGCCCGCCGCCTCGAGCAGGCTGCCGCGCAGCACGAAGGCGTCAGCGGCCACGGCCGAATCCACGGACTCGTTCGAGGCGTCCAGCAGCGCGTCGAGCAGGGCGAGCGCCTCACTCTCCGCGCCGCGGCCGATCGCACGTTCGATCAACCGCATCCGCATCGCGTCGCGGCGCGCAGGAGCCGCCCCCCGGGCGATCTCCGCAACCACCGCGTCGGTTTCAGCCGCCTCGCCGGCGGCGTCGCCCAGGCGCAGCACGGCCTCCAACGCCTCGTCGTCGTCCGGCGTCGCGCTGAGTTGAGTCGTCCACAGGCCGAGCGCCGTCGTCGCGTCCCCGAGCCGCGACTCGGCCAGCCGCGCCGCCTGCCGTCGCGCCGCGGGGCCCGCGTCGCCGCCCGCCTCGGAGGCCGCGATGTGCGCCGCGACCAGCTCCTCCCAGCGCTCGCCTTGCTCGAGCGTCTCGAGCCAGACGGCCCGCGCGGCCGGGTTGTCGCCAGCGGCGCCAGCGAGCGCCTCGGCCAGCGTCGCGTCGTCGATACCCGCTCGCTCCGCCGTGTCGCGCAGCAGCGCCAGCAACCCGTCATCCTCGGGAGTGGCAGCGAGCGCGTCCCGCAGCGCGGCGAAGCCCTCGGCCGTGTCCCCGCGGAGCGTCGCCAACTCACGGAGCTTGTCGGCGCGAGCGCGGCCTTCGCACGCGGCCGCAGCGCGCACCAGCACCGCCTCCCTCGCCTGCAGATCGCCGCGCGCGGCGAACAGCATGTCGAGCGTCTCGAGTTGGCCGGCGTCGGCCGCCTCGACGCGGTCTGCGGCCGAAGCAGCGGCTTCGTCGTCGGTCGGATCGAGCGCCAGAACTTCCAGCCACGCCGCCAGCGCCTCGGGCGCGTCGTGCTGCGCACCGGCGAACTCGCGCAGGGTCGCGACCCGGGTCTCGATGTGCGCTTCGTCGTCGTCGAGCAACGCGAGCCGCTCGCGCAGCGCCGCGACCAAGGCCTGCTCGTCACGCCCACGCAGGGCGTCGAGCCGCGCAGCCCAGAGCACGTCCGAGGTCGGTAGGTCCGCGGTCGCGCGTCGCAACGCATCGGCCGCCGCGGCCGCGTCGCCACGTTCCTCGCGATGTGCCTCGGCGAGCTCGAGCCAGCGCATCGTGCGCTCGTCCTCGTCCTCGGTGGCGTTCGCCATGCGTTCGAGCGCCGAGCACAGCGCGTCGGCGTCGCGCGCCTCGCGCCAGATCACCGTCAGCGCGCGCAAGGCCGTGCGCCGGGCTTCGTCCTGCGGGCCGGAGCCCTCGATCAGCGTCTCGTAGGCGCGCGCAGCCTCGTCCAGTCGCCCTGCCGCGTGCGCCCGCTCCCCGAGCCGTGCCAGCAGGCCCGCTCGGTGTTCGGGGTCGCGCGCGGCCACGCCGTCCGCGTCCTCGTCCGAGACCCCCGCGAGGCTCGCCAACAGCGCGTCCAGCCGATGCGCCAGGCCACGGCGCTGCGCGAGCGCGTCTGCCCGAGCCCAGAGGGCATCGTCGCTCACCTTGAGGCGAAGTGCCTCGTGCAGCGCCGCGAACGCGCGCTCACCGTCGGCGAGTTGTTGGTCTGCGAGCTCGGCGATGTCGAGCAGTTGCTGTACCCGCGCTTCGCGCTCGGTCGCCGGTGGCGAGACCTCGAGCGCCCGGGCGAGCTCGTCGTGCCGGCCGTGCGCGCGCGCGACCGGCGCGACCAGGGCGGCGATGGCCTCGGCTTCCTCCGGGATCTCGAGCCGCGCCGAGACGATCGCCAAAACGGCCTCGCCCTCGGCGTCGAGTCGATCGGCCGCCGCCAGCAATCGCATCGGCGTCGCAGCGGCCTGCACGACGATCGCGCCCGTGTCCCCGTTCGGCAGCTCGATGCGCTCGAGGAAGGCTCGGCACGCGAGCGTAGCGTCCTGCAACTCCGCTGCCAGCATCGCGTCGAGCGCCGCCGCGTGCGCGACGCGGTCGTCGCCGGCGCGCCGCGCGTCGACCAATCCGATCCAAGCCTCGCTCGCGTTCGGGCGCAGCGCGAGCACCGCCTCCCAGAGGGCACCGGCGCGTACCGCGTCCCCGAGGCTGCCGGCCGCGAGCGTCGCAGCCCGAACCAGCAGGTCGGCCCGCTCCTCGCCTTCGGTGGCCGCGGCTTGCGCCTGCAGCGCGGCGACGGCCTCGCCCCAATCCCGGGCTTCGGTCGCCAACCGCTCGACGAGTTGCCAATCGGCCAGCGTCGCTTCGCCCTCGCCCAGGTGCAGCGTCAGCGCCGCGAGCACCGTGTCGCAGCCCTCGGCGCTGCCCAGCGCGAGCGATGCTGCGGCGTCGAGCAGCGCGCGACCGGCTGCACGCGCGTCACCCTGCGCACGTTGGCTCGCGAGCTCGGCCAGCTCCTGCACGCACGCGGCTGCCATGCCGGCCCGCTCGGCCGATTCGACCACGCGCAGCGCCGCCCCGGCGTCGCCGTCGGCCAGCTCGGCGTGCAGCAGCGCCATGGCGGCGGCGTAGCCGGCTTCGTCGTCGCCGGTCTGCTCCGCGAGCGCGAGGCGCTCGGCCAGCGCGTCGCGTCGCACGGCGCCGTCAGCGTGCTCACACAGCGCCGCGAGCGCGAACAGCCGTCCGTCGTCGTCTTCCGCCGCAGCCGCGAGCGCCGCGGCGAGCTGCGCGCTTTCGGTGATGCGCGCGGAGTCCTCGCTCGCGAGCGCACGCGCCACGCCGGCGGCGGCCAGGTCGGCCGCGCGGCGGGGGTCCGCGCTGACGCGGGCGGCGAAGGCGAGCAACTCGGCGGCGCCAGCGTCGCTCGCGGCGCCGGCCTCGGCCTCGATTTGGTCCGCCACGGCCTCCCGGCTCTGTCCGGCGCGTTCGGCGGCCTGCACGGCGGAGTCGGCGTCGCGGCGGGCGATGGCCGAGCGCAGATCGGCCTCGCTGAGGATGGCGGCGTCGGGCCGTGCCTCGCGCAGGGCGTCCATGTCGGTTCGCAGCGCGTCGTCCTCGCTGCCGAGCGCGAGGCGCGTGCGCACCAACGCTTCCAGCAGGTCCGCGCGCTCGTCGTCGGTGACCGACGCCTTGCCGGCGGCGAGCACCTCGACGGCGTCGCTCGTGTCGCCGGCCTGCTCGAGCAGCAGACCCAGCCGCAGACGACGGGGCAGGGCGCTCGGTCGCGCTTGCACCGCCCGGCGCAGCAGGTCCACTGCGTCGGCGCCGAGCTCGGCATCCGCCGCGGCGTCGGCGGCCTCGCAGAGGTGATCGACGGCGTCCTCGCCCGTGGCACCGGCCTCGGCGCGGAGCGCGGCCTGGACCCTCGTCGCACCGCCGACGGTGCGCGCATACGCGAGCCAGGCGGCGACCGCGTCGGCGTCGGCGTCGGCGTCGGCCGCGATGGCCCCGGCAGCGACGGCGGCCGCGTCTGCATCGGGTCGCTCGTTCAGGTGCAGACCGAGCAGCTCGCGCGCCGCGGCGCTCGACTCCGCGCCCGGCTCCAGGCCGCTGAGGCGCTGCAAGAGCAGCGCGGCCAACTCGTCCCATTGCCGCGCGGCACGCAGGGCTCCGGCGACCTCTTGGCCGACGTCGGAGCGCTCGGGGGCGACCGCCGCCAGCCGATGCAGCGCCTGAAGACGCGCGCTCGGATCGGGCAGCTCGCCGTCGTCGCCGAGCAATCGACACAGCTCGTCGAGGGCCTCGGCAGCGGCGCCGGCATCACCACGCGCCTCGGCGAGCGCAGCTCGGCGCTCGAGCAGGTCGGCGAGCAGGACCGCGTCGCCGCTCTCGCGCTCGTGGGCGGCCAAACGGGCCAGCGCCTCGTCGTGGTCGGGCGCCAGCGTGAGCACGCGATGCCAGGCTTCGGCCGCGCGCTCCGGGCTCGCCATCGGGCCCTCGGCGAGTCGCGCCATCTCGAGGGCGGCGGCCAGCGCACGCTCGACGCCGTTGGTCTGCACGTTGTCGACGCGCTGGCCGAGCAGCACGAACAGTCGCTCCCACTCCTGGTTGTCTCGGTAGCGCTGCTCGAAATGGTCGAGTGCCTCGCGGTTGTCGGGATCCAGGGTGCGGACGCGGCGCAGCATCCGGTCGGCGCGTTCGGCGTCGCCCTTGGCGGCGGCGATCCGGGCAAGCCCGAGCGCGGCGACGGCTTCGGCTTGGCGGTCGCGTGCGCGGACGGCCTCGCCACGCAGCAATTCGAGCGCCGGCTCGGCCTCCTCCTCGCCAGCCTGGGCGCGCGCCGCCAACGATCGGGCGCGCAGCGTCAGGTCGTCGGGCAGGGCCTCGGAGAGTGCGTCCAGCGCCACGATCAGGGCCTCGGGGGCCTCGCGATCGACGTTCGGCAGGTTGGCCAACTCGTCCGCCGTGCGCAGACGAATGTGCATCGGCTGCTCGGTGGCGAGCGCGGCCGCCAGCGCGCGGGCCAGCAGCGTCGGCTGACCGGCGGCACGGGCCGCTTCGGCCCAGAGCGCGGCGATGCGCTCGGGATCGGCACCGGCTTCGGCCGCGTCTGCGAGAACGACGGCCGTGTCCTCGGGCGGCTCGTCGCCGATGACGAGCATCTCGGCGTAGTCGACCAGCGCGTCGGCGATTGCCCCCTCGCCGGCCTCGCCGAGCGCGATCCGCAGGCTGCGCAGGGCCTCTTCGCGGGCTTCGTGCTGGCTCGCGGCCACCTCTCGTAGCTCGGCGGCGGTCGCCGCCATGGTCTCGTCGAGTCCGGAGGAGAGCTGGCCCAGGGCGGCCTCGGCGCGATGGCCGTGGCCGAGTTCGACGTGCCGGCGGGCGGCCTCGAGCCAGGCGTAGTCGCGGGTCTCGGCGGGCGAGAGGGCGGCGACCGCGTCGACGACGTCGGCCATGCGACCGAAGCGGCCGAGGCTGGCGTCGGCGTCGGCGAGCTCGATCAATCGGGCACCCGTCGCGCTCTGTGGGGCATGACGGAACGACTCGCGCAGAAGCAGTGAGGCGCGCTCACGATCTTCGCCCACGACCAGGGCCGCAGCCCGCTCGAGCAGCGCTGCCCGCGCGCGCGGATGCGGCTCACGACCCGCGAGCCCGACCAGCGCGTCGGCGACACGTGCCCGGGTCCCCGGGTCGGTGGCCGAGCCGTGCTGCTCCAGGATGGCATGCACCGCTCCCGCATCCGGGAGCTGGATTCCGTCCTGATCGTAGGGCTGCAAGTCGCTCATCGGCGCGCTCCACCGCGCCGACCGGTCCCGCGAAGGAGGCGTCCACGCCTCGGTTCACGTCGGCCCGCGCTATGGCGACCGAGACTATCCTGAGGGCCCGATCGCGACAAGCGGAGCAGGCCGCCGCACGCGATCGTCAGCGAGCGTAGCGATCTTCCAGGCGCACCACGTCGTCGAGCTCCGGCGTGCTGACCTCGACCAAGCGGACGTCGACGTCATCGGCGGCGAAGCGGTGGACGGTTCCCGGGGTCACGTGGAACGACTCACCGACCTGCAGCCGCCGGATCTCGATGGCGTCGTCGCGACCGACTTCGAGGCGCAACACGCCCTCGAGCACGTAGATCGTCTCTTCCTTGCGCTCGTGGTACTGGCGGCTCAACTCCTCGCCGGCCTTGATCACGAGGAACTTGCCGGCGTAGCGCGCCGTCTCGGCCCAAATCTCTTCGTGGCCCCAAGGTTTGTCGACGATTCGCATGCTCTCTCCGTGCCCCCGCGGCGGGCGGGGCGCAGCAGCATCACGCCTCCGCATCGCCCTTGCAAGGCGGGCCGCCGAAGCGCTCGCTGCCGGCGAGGATCGCCGCTCCGACGTGCAGCACCAGCGCGAAGATCAGCGCCACCGGCGCGTCCGGCACCACCGTCAGCGGAGACTTCAGGGCGCCCAGTTCACGGAAGAGCACCAGCGGAGCCGGATAGCCCGTGCGGTTGTGCACGACCAATTCCAACGAGCAGGCCAGCAGGAGAAAGGCCACGCCCAGGAGCACGCCCGCCGCCGCGAGCACGTCCCCGTGCACGAGTTGGCCCCCGCCCGGAAGGAGCAGGCCCAGCAGTCGCGCGCGACGCCGGCGGTCGGCCGGCGCTGTGATCGGTTCGGACATCATCGCTCCTCGCGTGGGCTCGCGACGCGCAGGCTGCGCAGCGCCGCCTCCAGGGGGGCGCGCCGCGCCTTGAGCAGCGCGACCGGCGCGACGATCTGCGCCAACACCAGGCCGCGTTCACTCTCGACCGCGACCAGAAGCATCGCGTTGCGTTGCGCGCCGACCAAATCGATGGCCTCGATCAAGCGGCCGTCCAGGTCGCCGAGCTCGACGCGCTCGTCGCGCAAGATCCCGGCCATGCCGCTCCTGCGCACCGCCTCGATTCGTTTGTCGATGACGGCTTCGGGGTCCTGATCGCCGAGCTGGTGCAGTTCCACCGTGAGCAGCGCCACCACTTGGCCGCGGTGCTGCAGGACGAAGACGCGATCGGCTTTTCGCTCGAAGGGCTTGGGGATCTCCAAGCTGGCGCCGGTTCCGGGGATCGAGCTCCGTTCGCCGCGCTCGACCGTGATTTTGTCGACGTCCAGCGGCGTCGGCGTCGTCTGTACGGCACCGCACGCAGTCGCCGCCGAGAGCACCAGACCGAGCGCCGCCAGCAGGACGCTGCGACGGGGGTGGTCTGCGCCCGCGTGACGGGGCGACAGGGTCGATCGAAGTGGGCTAGTTCGTTCCGACACGGGCGATCCGTCGTACGCGGTCGCAAAGGTCGCCGAGGACATCCGGCGCGGTCGGGTCGCCGCGCACCACCACGTCCGCGTCGACGAGTCTGGCGCTTCGATCCGGACTGAGCAAGACCGACACCGCCGGCACCCCCAACTCGCCGAGTAGCGGACCGTGATCGCCGAGACCGAGCGCGTTGCTCGTCGTCACCACGACCAGGCCCGCGTCGGTCAGCGGACGCAGCGTGCGCCGGAGGTTTTCCCTCAGCGCGTCGCGCGCCGCTTCGAAGCTGGTGTCGCGCGGCGCGTCGGCGAGCACGTCGTCGGCGTCGAGCAACACGGCATCCAAGCCGGCATCGCGCAGGGCCCGCTGCAAAGCCGCCGCAGCGCGCTGCTTGCCCTGGCCGGCCTCCCCGACCATCAGGATCACCGCGGCGCGATGCCCACGGGCGGCAGCGAAGGTCTCGGCAGAGACGGCCTGCGGAAGCCACTGCAGATCTTCGACGCGCTCGATGGCCCGCTTGCCGACGTCTTCGAGCGGCTCGAGCGCGCTGATCTGGCCGCCGCCCCAGATGTCGTAGCCGTCGAGCAGCACGAAGCGCCGCGTCTCGGGCACGCCCTCCTCGATGTCGGCGGCGAGGGGACGCTCGAGCCGCAGCGTCACCTCCGCGATCTGATTGCGCTCCACCTCGGTCGGTCCGTACACGGTCGAGAGGGTCGCCGCGTCGGTCGTGTCGTGGATGGTCGCGACCTCGCATTCGACCTCGGCGGTGCCCAGGCGCAGGCCGTAGGTGCCGCCGAGGCGCAGCGACTTGCGTCCGAGCCAGAAGATCCGGCCACGCAGCATTCGGCCGACGGCCGGGGCGCGGCTCGCGTGGTGCATCATCTCGCCGCGCGGCACGAAGAGCTCGTCCTCGAGCACCACGGTGGCGTTGTCGCCGGCTGCGATCGAGAGCGGGTCCGGCGCGGCGAACACGCGCAACGCCTTCACGCGGCTGCGCTTGCCACTCGGACTGAAGATCACGTCGTCGCCGACCCGCAACATGCCGCCCTCGAGCCGGCCGACGACCATGCGCTCGTCGTTGCCGACACGGTTGAACTTGTAGACGTCCTGCACCGGCATCCGCAGCGGGCCCTCGGCCCCCTGACGCACCGGCTGTAGCCCATCGAGCGCCTGCAAGAGCGTCGGACCCCGATGCCACGGCATCTGCGCGCTCGGCACGGTGACGTTGTCGCCACCGCGCGCGCTGACGGGCACCCACGCGCAAGGCGTAATCCCGCAATCCTTCAGGAAGGCGCCGTAGGTCTCGCACAGGTGCGCGAAGCGGGCCTGGTCGAAGCCGATGAGGTCGAGCTTGTTCACGACCACCACGACCTGCCGGATCCCGAGCAGCCCGAGCAGCTTGCCGTGCCGCCGCGAGTTTTCGCGGATGCCCTCGTTGGCGTCGAGCAGCAGCAGCGCGGCCTCGGCGCGGGCTGCGCCCGAGACCATGTTGCGGATGAACTCCACGTGGCCGGGAGCGTCGACGAGGATGTAGTCGCGCCGGTCGCTGTGGAAGAAGGCGCGAGCGGCGTCGATGGTGATGCCTTGCTCACGCTCGGCCTCGAGCGCGTCGAGCAGGAAGGCGTACTCGAAGACCTTGCCCTGCCGCTCGCAGAGCTCGCGCACCGCGTCGATTCGCATCTGCGGGATCGTGCCGGTATCGGCCATCAAGCGACCGACCAACGTCGACTTGCCGTGGTCGACGTGTCCGACCGTCACCACGGTCAGCAATTCCCGTTCGGCGAGCGCGTCGCGGGCGGCCGAGTCGGCGGCAGCCAGCGCGGCGGCGTCGACGTGGGCGTCGGGATCCAGATTGCGTGCGTTCATCACCATCTCCACGCTCGCTACATGTAGCCGTCGCGACGGAGCTTCTCCATCGCGTGCGGATCGACTTGGTCCTGCGCGCGGCCGGCGCGCTCGGGCGTCTTGATCGTCCGCAGCTCGGCGACCACCTCGTCGGGCGTCCGTGCCCTGGACTGGATATTCGCCGTGCACGGCTGACATCCGAGCGAGCGGTAGCGCGTCCCGGCGCCGCGGTCGTAGTACAGGTCGATGATCGGGATCTGCTCTTTGGCGATGTAGACCCAGAGGTCGATCTCGGTCCAATCGAGCAGCGGGTGGATCCGCACGTGCGTGCCCGGGGCGAACCGCGTCTTGAACTGATTCCAGAACTCGGGCGGTTGCTCGGCCACGTCCCAGTCGTTGTTCTCGTCACGCGGCGAGAACGTGCGCTCCTTGCTGCGCGATCCCTCTTCGTCCGCGCGGGCGCCGACGATGACGCCCGTGTAGGCGCGCGGATTCCAATCCGGCACGTACACGCCCTCGGCGTTCATCCGCTTGCGCGGCCCGGTGGCGTCCAGGGTGCGTCGCAGCGCCTCGGTCTTGAGCGCGCCGCAGCAGGTCAGGCGGCCACGCTCGGGGTTCATCCCGTCGGCGAGCGCGGCCTCGTTCTGACCGACGACCATCGTCAGGCCCCATTCCTTCGCGATCCGATCGCGGTACGCGATCATCTCGGGGATTTTGTAGCTCGTGTCGATGTGGACGAGCGGGAACGGGACCTCACCGGCGAACGCCTTGCGCGCCAGCCAGAGCATCACGGTCGAGTCCTTGCCAATCGACCACAGCATCGCCAGCGAATCGAAGCTCCGGTAGGCCTCGCGCAGGATGTAGATGCTCTGGCTCTCGAGCTGCCGCAGTCGGCTCGAAGTCGACATCGTCACCTCCTCACGGATGAAAGGGACGCATCGCCGGGCGCCCATCGCGGGGCGGGTGGTGGGGTGCGACGGACGCCCAGCGACACGATCAGGCCGCGCACTCTCCGGCGCGCGAAATCACGTGGAAGGCCTCGGTGAGCCCGATGTCGACGAAGTCGTCCTCCGCCAGCACGTCCGGCTCGACCAGGTCCGCGACCACCGGCCGGAGGGCCGTGAGGTCGGCCGCCTGCAGGGCATCGGCAGCGGTCTGCTCGGCGGTCTTGTTCTGGTCGGCCCACGTCGCCAGACGTGACAGCGCTTCGGGAACACGACGCGCCGGGACCAAGCCCAGACTCTCTCCGAACCGCGCGACGCCACCGTGCAGCCCGCCGCCCACCATGAGCCGGTAGTGCGGCGCGGCGCGGCCGTCGACGCGGCGCACGGCCCCGTACAGGCCGATGGTGCCGATGTGGTGCTGACCGCAGGAGTTGTGGCAGCCGGAGATCTTCACGGTCAGGTCGGTGTCTTCACGACCCTGCAGGGTCTCGGTCAGCTGCGCCGCCAGGTTGCGGCTGTGGGTGATGCCGAGGTTGCAGGTCGAGGTGCCGGGGCAGCTCGTCACGTTGCCGGACCAGAGCCCGCCCGGGCGCGCCAAGCCGGCGGCTTGCAGCTCGCGCCAGAGCGTCGGCAGCGCATCCACGTCGATGCCGCGCAACAACGCGTTCTGCTGCTGCGTGAGGTGCAGTCGATCTTCACCGAAACGCTCGGCGAGTTCGACCAAGCGGCGCAAATCGTCGCCACGCACGCGACCGCCGTGATCGAAGCGCACCGTCACGAAGACCTTGCCCGGCAGGCGGGTCTTCTCGACGCTCGAGCGGAACCAATCGTAGTAGCCGCTCTTGCGCGAGACGTCGTCTTCGGGACGCTCGAGCGTCCAAGCGTCGTCCTGCCAGAGCGTGACGTCCGCCTGCACCGGCGCCGGCGGCTCGGCCAGCACCTTCTCGAGGTAGCCTTGGTAGAGCGCGCTGAACTTCTCTTCCTTCAGCTTCCGGAGCACGTGCTTGATCCGGGCCTTGCTGCGCACGCGTCGGTTGCCGTGGTCCTGGAACAGGTCGATGGCAGCGAGCAGCGGCGTCAGGATGTCGCGGGCCGGCCACGCGTCGTGCAGCACCAGGCCGGACTGTGGCATCGAGGCCAGGCCGCCCCCGATCAAGACGCGGAACGCCGGCTGCCCGTCCTCGCCGCGGACGGCGATCAGGCCGACGTCGTGGATCGCCGCCATGCCGCGGTCGGCCTCGCTGGTCGAGAGCGCGATCTTGAACTTTCGCGGCAGCGACTGCGCCCGCGGATGATCGATGAAGAAGCGCGTGATCGCTGCCATGTACGGCGTCGTGTCGAAGACCTCGTCGGCCGCGAGGCCCGCATAGGGGTCTTGCGTCACGGTGCGCACGGCGTTGCCGCAGGCGTCCATCTGCGTGATGCCGCCGGCATTGAGCCGACCCTTCCACACCGGCACGGTCTCGAGCGGGATGTGGTGGATCTGGATGTTGGTGCGCGTGGTGATGTTGCCGAAGCCGAGCGGCGCTTCGTCGAGCAGCTCGGCGAGCAGGCGCGCCTGGTCCACGGCGAGGATGCCGCCGGGGATCTTGATGCGCATCATGTAGACGTCGTCCTGGCGCTGACCGTACACGCCGCGGGTGAGGCGGTAGGCGCGGTAGCTGTCGGCGTCGAGCTCGCCGCGGACGTAGGCCTCGGTCTTGGCGACGAACTCGTCGACCTCGTCGCGCTGAACCCAGTTCAGGTCCAGGCCGTCGCGGGTGGTCGTACGAACGGTAGTGGTGCTCATCCTCTCCTCGCTCCGGTCGTCACCGCCGGCAGGGCGTTTCATTTGAAACATGCGGGGCGCTTCTGTAAAGCCTGCGCCCGGTCTACGGCGACGTTTCGTCATGGGTCGGCGGCCTTGCGGCGTGCCGGGGTGGTCAGGGTGTGGTCTGGGTCGCGGTCGTTCGGCGGCGGGCCCCGAGGTGACGCAGGCGGCGGATCGTCCGCGGCGCCGGCCTCAGGGCCTCGTACAGGCGCAACAACAACCCCAGCGCGCCAAGGGGTGACGGCTCGGACGGGGCTGGGACTGGCGCAGTTCCGCGTTCATCGTGAGGGCAGGGTGGCGATGCCCGGGCGACGCTGTCAAGCCCAATCGGGGCGCCGGGCCGTGTCGATTTGTTGAGCGCCGCCAGCGCCTCCCGTAGAGTCCGCCGGGCGCGCACCGTCGCGCCTCGAGAGGCGACCATGAAGCAGTTGATCGGCCAGAAGGTCTGGGTGGTGCAGTTCGACGACGACGAGACCAGCGTCATCGGCATCGTCGAGAGCGTCGACCAGGGTTTCATCGCCCTGCGCAACGAGCGCGAGACCGAGCCGTCGCTCTACGTCAACCTGACGAACGTGCGAGAGATCGAGGTGTTCAAGACCTCGAACGAAGGTGAGCTGCGCTTGCTCCGCTTCCCGGATCGCGAAGACGACGAGGCCTAGTGCCGGTCGCGGAGGGCGTGATGCTGCGCGTCGGAGCCGAAGTCGCCGCCGAGAACGGGTTCGCCACGCTGCGCGGTGAGCGCGTTGCCGTGCTTGCCAACCCGACGAGTCTGCTGCGGATGCCGGGTCCCCCGCGGCAGCGCGTACACCTGATCGATGCGCTGCGGCAGGCCGGCATCGAGGTCGCGCGCCTGTTCGGACCCGAGCACGGGATCTGGGCGACGGCGCAGGACATGATCGGCGTCGACAGAGGCCGCGACCCGATCTTCGGTCTCGAAGTCGAGACCCTCTACGGCCACGACGCGCACAGCCTGCACCTGCGGCCCGAGACGCTCGACGGCATCGACACGCTCGTCTTCGACGTCGCCGACGTCGGCGCCCGCTACTACACCTACGCCGCGACGCTGGTGATGGCGCTCGATGCCGCCGCCCGCCGCGGCGTGCGCGTGGTGGTGCTCGACCGTCCGAACCCGCTCGGCGGGGAGGTCGTCGAGGGCAACCGCGTCGACGTCGAGCGCTTCCAGAGCTTCGTCGGCTGGATCGACATCCCGCAGCGGCACGGCCTGACCATCGGCGAGATCGCGCGTCTGGCCCGCCGCGAGGCCGCCCTCGACGTGCAGCTCGACGTCGTCCGGGCCGAGGGCTGGGATACCGCCCGCTACCTCGACGAGCAGGACGACGGCGCGCTCGGCCCCGGTTGGACGCCGCCCTCGCCGAACATGCCCAGCGTGGCGACCGCCGTCGTGTACCCCGGCCTCTGCCTGCTCGAAGCGACGAACTGGAGCGAAGGCCGCGGGACGACGCGCCCCTTCGAGGTGCTCGGCGCGCCCGGCGTGCCCGCGCGCGCGTTGGCGGAGTCGATCCGGGCGCGCACCGAAGGCGCCGTCGACGCACGGCCGCTGCGCTTCGAGCCGGCATTCCAGAAGCACGCGCGCAGCGTCTGCGACGGCGTCGTGCTCGAGGTCGTCGATCGCGGCCGCCTCGACGCGGTGCGCCTCGGCCTGCACGTGATCGCGGCCGGCATGTCGCTCGCGCCCGAGACCTTCGCCTGGCGCGCGGAGGCCTACGAGTTCGTCGCCGATCGCAACGCGCTCGATCTGCTGATGGGTGGGCCCCACGCGCGCACCGTGCTCGAGCGCGGCGGCAGCGTCGCCGAGGCCACCGCCGACTTTGCGGACTCCGAGCGCGCCTTTGCCGAGCGTGTCCGCGCCGATTTGCTCTACCCCCGCGCGGCCGGCCCGCTCGGGGCGCCGTGAGCGGCCCGCGCGTCGCGCTCTACGGCGGTAGCTTCGATCCGCCGCACGTCGCGCACGTGCTCGCCGTGGCCTGGTTGCGCAGCGCCGCTCCGGTCGATGCCGTCTGGCTGTTGCCGGTGGCGAATCATCCGCACGGCAAGCGAACCACCGATTTCGCACTGCGCGTCCAAATGGTCCGCGCCGCGATGTCGGTCTTCGCCGACGGGGTCGAGGTCCGCCTCGACGAGGCCGAACCGGGGGCGACGGGACGCAGCCTGGACTTGGTGCAGACCCTCGTTGCGCGCCACCCCCGGCATCGCTTCCGCTTCGTGCTCGGTACCGACCAAGTCGCGATCCGCGATCGCTGGCATCGCTTCGATGCGCTGGCGGCCCTCGCGCCGCCGATCGTGCTCGGTCGGCCCGGGATTCCGGGCGCGCCGGGCCTGGAGCCGGCCATCGATCTGCCGGATGTCAGCTCCACCGACCTCCGTCGCCGCGTGGCACACGGCGAATCGACCGCAGGGTTGCTGCCGGACGCCGTGCGCCGACTGGTCGATGCGCACGGGCTCTATCGGGAGTCGGAATGAGCGCGCTCGGCCGCGTCGGCGTGGTCGGCGTCGGGCGTGCCGGCAGCTGCGTCATCGCGGCATTGCGGGCGGCGAAGGCGGCGCCGCGTCGTGTCCTGGTCCGCGACCCCGTCCGTGCAGCGGCGGTACGTGCCTGGCTCGCTGACTCCGTCGCCGTCGACGCTGCGTTCGGGGCCGGCTGGCGGACGCTCGACACCATCGTCCTCGCCGTGCCCGACCGCGCGATCGACTCGGCGGCCGCGGCGCTCGACGCTGCGGGCATCGGCCCCGGTGCCGTCCGTCTGCATCTCTCGGGTGTGCAGGGCGCCGCGCTCTGTGGTCCGCCGCCGCACGGCTCGTGTCACCCCCTCGCGGCCCTGCCGGACGCGCTGGCCAGCGGGGAGGCGGCGGCACGCGCGGCGCTGGCCGGCGCCACGTGCGCGCTCGACGGCGACCCCGTCGGGATGGCGCGTGCAGCGGCGCTCGCAGAGGCGCTCGGCGCGGTCGGCGTGCCGGTCGCGTCGGAGGGCCGCGCGCATTGGCACGCTGCGGCGGCGGTCGTCGCCAACGATCTGGTCGCGCTGCTGGCGATCGGTGAGCGAGCCGCCGTCGCTGCCGGTGTCGAGCGGGGCGTCGCACGGGCCGGGCTGTTGCATCTCGCGCGGACGGCGATCGCCTCGGTCGAGGCGGCCGGTGGCGACCCGGCGGCGGGGCTCACGGGCGCGGTGGCGCGTGGTGACGCCAACACGTTGCGCCGACACCTCGACGCGCTGCCGATCCGCGACGCGGCAGTCCATCGAACGCTCTCGCGCATCTTGGTCGATGTTGCGGAAGCGGGCGGCCGCCTCGATGGCGACGCGGCGCGAGCGGTTCGCGACGTACTCGAGGACGACGAGACACCCTGAAGTCCGCCGCGCGGCCCAGACGCCTCAGTCGTCGACCGAGAACATGGTGATCCCGCTGCGGCGACGGCCCTTCGGGGCGACTGGATCGATGCGGCGATAGAGCGTCGCGCGGCTGATCTGCAGGCGTTCGGCCGTCTGCTTGCGGTTGCCTTCGGTGCGCTTCATCGCGAGACGAATGCCGGCAGACTCGAGGTCGTCCATCGTCGGCAGGGTGTCGACGTCGGGGAAGGCGGCCTCGAGCGCGTCGTCGAGCCGGCGCGCGACCGGCGTGGTCGCTGCCACGAGCGGAAACTGCATCAGCTCCCGCGCGGTATCGCTGACCGGCTCGGGTTCGCGACCGCCGCTCTCGTACGGGGAGGCAGGGACGCCGGCCAAGCTCGCCTTGAACGACTCCGGCAGGTCGCCGATCGTGATCATCTGCGACCGCGAGACGACGACCGCGTGGCGGACGACGTTCTGCAGCTGGCGCACGTTGCCGGGCCACGGGTGGCTCAGGAACAGGCGAATCACCTCGCGCGAGACCTCGGGCACGTCTCGGCCCTCTTCTTCGCACGCGGCGGCGAGGAAGTGATCGACGAGGGCGGCGATGTCCTCGGGCCGCGCGGAGAGCGGCGGCAGGTTCAGTGTGAACACGCCCAGGCGATAGTAGAGGTCCTCGCGGAAGGTCCCCTCTGCCACCATCTGCATCAGATCGCGGTTGGTCGCCGAGAGGACGCGCACGTCGACGCGGACCTGTTGGTTGCTGCCGAGGCGTTCGAAGCCGCCGTCCTGCAGGACGCGCAGCAGCTTGGCCTGCAGCGGCAACGACATCTCGCCGATCTCGTCGAGAAAGATCGTGCCGCCGTCGGCGACCTCGAACTTGCCGAGCTTGCGGTTGGCCGCACCGGTGAAGGCGCCGCGCTCGTAGCCGAGCAGCTCGCTCTCGAGCAGGGCGTCGGGGATGCCGGCGCAGTTGACCGCCACGAACGGCTTGCGCCGCCGCGGGCCGCTGTTGTGGATGGCGTGGGCGATGACTTCCTTGCCGGTGCCGCTTCCGCCCTGGATGAGGACCGAGACGCGGCTCTGACCGAGGCGGTCGACGTCCGCGAGGACCGCCTTCATCTGCGGCGATCGCGCGATGATCGTCTGCGCGGCGGCGGTCGCGTCGCCGGGCAGGTGCCGGCGTTCGCGCTCACGGCGCATCTCGTCGAGCGCGTTCTGCGTGGAGGGCACGATGCGGCTCGGGAACGACGCCGGATCCTTGGAGACGAAGTCGAACACGCCCGCGCGCATTGCCGCGACCACGTCGGCGAGATCTTCGCTCGCCGACATCACGATGATCAGGTTCTCCGGCGCCTTGCTCCGAAGCGTGTCGATCAACTCCAGGCCGTTCTCGTGGCCGAGCCGAATGTCGAGCAACACGACCCCTTCGAATCCGTCCTCGCACGCTCGCACCGCGTCGCTGCCGGTATGACAGCGACGCGTCGTTCTGCTCAGCGGCGCGAGCAGCGCCTCGACGGTCTCGACCGTCACCTGCTCGTCATCGACGATCAAAACGCCGAGGCCATCTGCGAAATCCATGACGCGCATCTCCGTCAGCAGTGTCCAGATTCGTCACTGCGTGTATCAATCTGAAACAACGTACGCCGACCGGTGCCCGCGCGCAAGCACGAACCGTCCGATCGCTTCTCGCCTTGCGTTTGCCCGCCGTCCATTGCGATCCTCCGGCTCCGCGAAGCTGGAGCCCCCGATGACCGAACTCGACCGCGACCACCCCTTCCGAGGCATCGACCTCGGCTCGTTGCCGCGGCCGCAACTCCGCGCGCTCTTCGAAGCGGCTGGCGAGAAAGCGTTTCGGGCCGAGCAGCTATTCCGATGGCTGCACGTCCGGCTCGAGCGCGACCTCGATCGCATGACCGACTTGCCAGCGTCCTTGCGGGCGAAGTTGGCCGAGGCACAGCCGCTGCCGCAGCTCGAGGTCGTGCTCGCGCCGGTGTCGAAGCTCGACGGTTCGCAGAAAATGGTGCTGCGACGACGCACCGGTGAGGTGATCGAGGCCGTCGTCATGCCGATGCCTGGCGGGTGGACGACCATCTGCGTCTCTTCTCAGGTCGGCTGCAAAATGGGCTGCGATTTCTGCGCGACGGCACGGATCCCGACGCGTGTGAACCTCACCGCCGGCGAGATCGTCGAGCAGATCGCCGTCGCGTGCCGTTTGCGCTTCGAGGCCGGCTGGGCCCGCGGGGGCGTCTCCGGCGGCGTCGATGGCCCGCTGGCCGCGCGGCCGCAGAACATCGTCTTCATGGGGATGGGCGAGCCGCTCGACAACTTCGACAACGTCGACGCCGCGCTCTCGATCCTCACCGATGCCAAGGGGCTGGGCTTCTCGCCGCGCCGCATCACGGTCTCGACCGTCGGCCTCGCCAAGCGCTTGCCGGCGCTCGTCGCCGCACACCCGAACGTCCACCTGGCGTGGTCGCTGACGGCCACCACCGACGCGGTGCGTGAGCGCCTGATGCCGGTGAACAAGGGCGTACCGATCGCGAAGATGGTCGAGACGCTGACCGCGCTTCCGCCCGATCCCCACCGAAAGATCACGTTCGAGTATGCGTTGCTCGACGGCGTCAACGACAGCGAGGAGGACGCGCGTCGACTCGGTGCGATGGCGATCGCCTGTGGCGCGCACGTCAACGCGATCCCCTTCAACGTCTGGCCCGGCGCGCCGTATCAACGGCCGCCCCGCGACGTCGTCGCTCGCTTCGAGCGTGCGGTGGCAGCGACGGGTGCGAGCGTCAGCCTGCGCGAGTCGCGTGGCCAGGACATCGGCGCGGCCTGCGGACAGTTGGCCGGAAACGAAACGGGCGCGCTCCCGGCCTGACCGGTCGCGCGCCCGTTCGTCGAGTCGGACTCGTCGCTACGCCAGACGCCGGCGGAAGAGCAGGGCACCGAGCGCGAGCAGGACCAGCGCGAGGCCGTTGCCGCCCGCGACCGGCGAGGCGGTGCAGCCGGCCGAACCCGCGCCGCCGCTGGTCCCGCCGCCGCTGGTCGCGCCGTCGTCGGCGTTGCCCGCGGTGTTGCTGGTGCCGCCGCCGCCGCCGCCACCGGTCTCCTGGTTGGCCTCGCCGCCTGCCTTGCTGTCGCCGCCGCTGTCGCTACCGCTCATCCCGCCGAAGCCGGCCATCGCGATCTCGAGTTTGTCTTCCTGGGCGTTGACGGCTTTCTCGGCAGCCTCGGACTGCGTGGCGCAGTTCTTCTCGATGGCCTCGCAGCCGCCGGCCTTGTTGGCCTCGACGCAGGTGCCGAGCGCCTTCATCTCGTTCTGCGCGATGCCTTCGAGCTCGAGCACCGAGCACATCATCAGGCAGGCTTCCTGGTCGCTCGCGCCGTCTTCCTTGCCGTCGTCGACCGGGACCTCGCCGCCGGGGTCGGTCGCGCCGCCGCCATCGGCCTCGTCGTCGGTGCCGCCCGAGGAGCCGCCGTCGCTGGGGATCGGGGCGCCGCTGCTGCCGCCGTCGGGGGCGTCGTCCGAGCCGCCGCCACTGCCGGAGCTGCCGGAGCTGCCGCCACCAGAGCTGCTCCCGCCATCGGCGTCCGGTGCCGGCAAAGGCTCGGTCGACTGCGGTGGCTCGCTGCTACCGCTCGAGGTGTCGCCGAGGTCACACGTCGCAGCCGCATTGCAAAGCGCTTGGCATGCCGCAGTCGGCTTCACCTTCTCGAACTTGACCACGCAGATACCGACGTCGGTCGGGCAGGGCGGCGAGTTCGAAGTCGCGTCCTCGGGCATCGCACCGCTGCTTCCCGAGCCGCCGTCGTCACCCGGTGCCGGGGCCTCGCCGCCGCCGCTCCCGGATTCGCCCTCCTTCGGGGCGTCGGTGCTGGTGCCGGTGCCGGTGCTGCCGCTCGTCGCGGTGCCGCTGCCGCCCGACGCCCAGCCCCCATGCGGGCAGGTCATGTCGCACGCCTGGTGCGCCGCGCAATCCGCGTCGGATTTGCACTGCGCCGTCTTCGGCAGGCAGTAGCCGCCGTGGCAGGTCTCGGTGCTCGCGCAGGCGGCGGCGTCGGTGCACATCTGCAGGGCAAAGGCGCTCGGGGATCCGAGCGTGATGGCGAGCAAGCTCGCGAGGGTCCAGGTCCGCATATCGTCCTCCCATGGGGCGGTCTCGCCGCCGAGCGCGCCGCCGAGCAGCGCTGTCACGCCCCGAGTTAGAGCAGTGATCGTGCCAGCCCCGGAAGACTAGGACAAAGCGACCGACTCGAAAAGGGATTTCGCCGTCGGTCGGGGCGCGGCGTCCAACGCACGATGTGTGGATTTTCTCGACAACTCGGAGCGTTGTCGAAAGTTTCGACAGCTACTCCGCGAAGGAGGCGACCACGGCGGCGATGAGGCCGGCGCCGTAGCCGGTCGCGCGGTTGTCGATGAAGCTCGGACCGGCGAGGTCGATGTGCAGCCAGTCGAGGTCGAGGTCTTCGATGTGCGACCAGACGAAGAAGCCCGCCGCGGCGCTCTGCGCGTTCATCCGGTCGGCGACCGAATTGCGCATATCCGCGACCTTGCTCTTGAACTCGGGGCGCATCAGCTCCGGGCTCCACAGCATCGGCAGGCAGTGGTCGCCGCTCTGCAGGCCGGCTTCGACGGCGAGGCGCTCGAGCTCGCCACGGTTGGTGACGATGCCGGCGTGGCCCTTGCCGGTCGCGATGAGCTGGGCGCCGGTCAGCGTGGCGGCGTCGATGAGCGTGGTCGGCGCGTAGGTGCGCGCGACGTAGCTGGCGGCGTCGGCGAGTGCGAGACGACCCTCGGCGTCGGTGTTGTTGATCTCGACGGTCTTGCCCGAGTGCATCTCGATGACGTCGTCGGGGCGGTAGGCGTTGGGGCCGATGGCGTTCTCGGCCATGCCGAGGCCCGCGACCACGCGCAGCGGAACACCACCGCGGGCGAGCATCAGGAAGGCACCGAGCACGGCGGCGGCACCGCCCATATCGCACTTCATCGTCAGCATGCGGTCGCCGACGATCTTCAGGCTCAGGCCGCCGGTATCGTAGACCAAGCCCTTGCCGATCAGCGCGACGGTCTCGCGGGCTTCCGGCGGGTTGTAATCCAGCACGACCAAGCGTGGCGGCTCCATCGCGGTACGGCCGACGGCGTGCAGGCCACGCAGGCCCGCGGTCAGCAGCTCGTCGCCGACGATGCTGGTCACCGTGACGTGGTCCAAGTCCTTGGCGGCGTCGCGGGCCTCGTTTTCGAAGCGCGTGGTGTCGAGCTCGGCCGGCGGCATGTCGACCAGGCGGCAGACGGTTCGGATCGTGTCCGCGGCGTACTGCAGCGTTCCGCCGGCGTCCTGCAGGTCGGAACCGGGTGTGCGCAGCAGGACGCGCACGTCCGGCGCGTTGCTGTCGGCGGTCTTGCGGTCGTATTGCGGCATTGCGCGCGCAACGGCGGCGATGGCGGCGCGGGCAAAGCCCGGCTCGCGCAAGCCGACGATGACGCCGATGGTGCCGGGGCCGCCGAGGTTGCCCTTGAGGGCGGTGCTGACCTCGTAGCTGCCGGTCGGCGAGAGGTGCCGCGACACGCTGTCGTAGAGCGCGACGACTTTCAGGCGACGCGCGGCGCCGCCGTCGGGCAGCAGACTGCTCGTGAGCGCACCGCTGCCGGGACGCGCCTCTTCCGCGAGCCGCGCGGCGAAGCCGGCGGTGGTCGCGTCCAGGCCACGGGTGGCCCAGCCCCCGGCCAGATCGGCGGCACGCGCCACCACGACCAGGGTGTCGAGCTCGGGCAGGAGCGTCTCGAGGTTGCTGCAGAGCGTCAGCGCGGACATGTGCACTCCAAGGCGTCGGATGGGAACGGAGGCACCAACGAAAAAGGCCATTCGTCGGAACGAATGGCCTCTTCGCGGATCCTGCCCGGCGGGTCCAGTCGGCCCCGAATGCGGCGTCCTGGCGGGCGTTTGGGTGGAACTGAGGGGGATCGAACCCCTGACCTCCTCATTGCGAACGAGGCGCTCTCCCAGCTGAGCTACAGTCCCATGTTGTCACCGGCCCCGTCGAGCGGGGTAGGGCCTCTGTCTCGACCTGCGGCGAAGGCCTGACGTGTGGCGACCGGTTGCCTATCCCGACCAGAGCGCATCCGGGGGGAGTGGCGGACGAGGCGAACCTCGTCGGGTGCCCAGGGACGGAATCGAACCGCCGACACGGGGATTTTCAATCCCCTGCTCTACCAACTGAGCTACCTGGGCAGCGCCTCGCAGGCACCGTGCCGGTTGCAGTGGGTTGCCCCTCTGCGGACGCGAAGAATACGCAGGCGCCCGAGGGTGTCAACACCCCTCAGCGCGCTTTTTGGGGGCTACCAGACGAAGGCGATGCGCGACTGCCAAGTCCAGATGGTATCGGCGCCGACGGCGAGGCGATCCTTGAGCGCCGCGCCGGCACCCATGATCCCGAATTCGTTGCTCCACCGCATCATGTAGTTGTCGCGGCTGTCGGTCGCGCCGAGGTCGCGGCGGAGCCATTTGATCTTGATCGCGAGGTCCGCTTCCCAACCGATGCTGCAGTCGGTGTCGAACATCGAGCAGGTGTTGTTCTCGAAGGGCTCCTTGTCAAATGGGTTGGTCCAACCACCTTCCGGCGGCTTCGCACGCGGCGAGTAGTAGTCGCTGGTGAAGGCAAGGACCGAACCGCCGTTGAGGGTGTCGGCCCAGGCGAGGATGCCTTGCGCGACGAACTCGATCTGCGTGCCCACGCCGTTGATGCGGTAGCGAACCTTCGGGTTGAGGTAGGTCGAGTTGAAGATGCCGCCGCCGCTGTTGAGCGCACCGGAGGCGCGGCCGGCGACCGTGTTGACCGTGCGGGCCCACAGCACCATCGGATACATCAGCAGGCCCATTTTGTAGTCGTCGTTGACCGGGTACATCTTGAAGATCTGGTCGCCACCGATCAGCTGCTCGTCGCCGGAGCTGTAGCCGAACTCGAGGATGCCGTCCCAAGTCGTCGCGGTCAGGCCGATGCGGCCGACGAAGTTCAGCACATCACCTTCGAGCGTGTTGTCGGCGAGGCCGGTGGTTTCGCTGAACGAGCCGCCCGGGAGCAGCGGCAAGCCATTTGTCTTGCCTGTGATCGAGGTGAACTCGCCCTCGGTGTAGATCGACGGGCCGGTCTTCGACAGGCCCATGCGGAAGCGCCAGAAGCCGTCGAGGATATTCATATTCGACTTGTTGAAGGCCTGCGTCCGGTTGACGTAGACCAGACCGACGAGCAGCTCGTCGGTCTTCTTGGTCAGTCGCAGGTTCTCGTCCTTCCATATCAGCGCGTAGAGCCACTGGCCGACGTCGTTGTCGCATTTCTTGGTCGGTCCGGTGCCGGTCGGCTCGGTCGCCGTGCCACAGGTCGGGTCGGTCGAGAAGCCGAACGGGCCGCCCTGCAGGCGCGTGTCCGCCGACTTGCCTCCGCTGCCGAAGCCGAGCGGATCTTCGACCAGCCAGTCGTGGCCGACGACCACGATGAGCGGTGTCGGGGCGCGGCTGCCGTTGGTGAGCGCGTTGTAGATCGTCAGTGGTCGGGTCGCGAAGGCGACGCGGTCGAAAGTCGAGCCACCCTGCGCGTCGCCGAAGTCGTTGCGGAAGCCGTTGCCGTCGTTGAAGAGCAGGCCGAGGCCGCCCTGCGAGGCCTGACGACCGATCTTCATCAGGCCGATCGGGACCTGCACGTCCAGCCAGAGCCGACGGATGTGGATGGCGGGGTTGTCCTTGCCGTAGATATTGGTGCCGCTCGGACCTTCGGCGAACAGCGGGACACTGCCCTGCCGGGCGTTGTCGCCCCAGACCACGTTGTCGAGGATGTCGATCTGCGCGCCGAGCGCCACTGCGGCGACCTGCCCCTTCGCCGGGTTGCCGCCCCAGCGCAGCGTCGGATCCAGGCGCAGACGCGAGAAGACGAGGTGCATGTCCGAGGCGTCGTCGCGGCCGGTGTGCGGCTGCGAGGCCAGCGTGCCGTCGGTGTCGAGCCGCCCAACCGGGACGTTCGTCGCGCTGATGTAGCGGGCGCGGAAGTAGCCGTGGAAGTCGAAGAAGAGGTCCTTGGTCAGCCGGTAGGTGCCGAACGCGAGCTTGTCGTCGGCGTGCCGCTCCTTGTCCATCTCGGCCAGCCGCAGCTTCAGATCACGGAGCTCGCCCTCGAGCTTGCTGATCTTCTTGTGGGCCGGTGCGTCGCGCGACGGTGTCGGGGCAGCAGGCGCGGCGGCCGGAGCGGCTGCCTCTTCCGGCGGCTCGGCCGCCGTGGCGCTCGAGACGGTGATCATTGCGAGCGCGGCGGCGCCCCATCCGAAGGCGCGGACGAGAGACTTCATGCGGACCTCTTGGCGCGGCGTGTTTCGCCGGCAGGCATCCCGCCTTGTCTCGCGCGCGAGGCGGTCGCGTCAAGCCGCAGTGCGTCATGTTGTGACAAGGGGGCCGCAAAAAGCAGCGCCGCCGCGGCAGAGCCACGGCGGCGCGCGTCGGGCACCCGATCGACTAGTCGAGCGGGCCAGTGCACTTGTAGAAGGCGTCAGTGCAACCCTGCTCCTTCTGGCAATCGGTGCAGATCTTCGCGCTCGAGTCCGCGATGCACTTCGTGAGGCACTTCGTAATGGTGCACAGGACGATGTCGCCGTAGCAACCGGCGCAGGCATCCGA
>JBEARB010000053.1:0-3525 GCA_041163625.1 Pseudomonadota bacterium
GTCGACGTCGCTGGGGGCGGGCGGCCGCGCGATGGCGTCGCGGACTTCTCGCCGCAGCAAGACGTAGGCCGGGCCGGCCAGCAGGCGTCCCTCCGCACCCCGGAACATCGTCTCCGCGCGCTCGACAGGCCCTTGGTAGACCGAGACGTCGGCGTCGCGCAGGGCGGTGCCGTGGTCGTCGACGGCGGCGACGGCGCAGACCTCGCGCGCGGCGGCCAAGGCGTCGGCGCCGAAGCGATACGAGTCGACGAGCACGGCGGCGGCAGCGCGATGCTCGGCGAGCTCGGCCAGGTCGAAGCCGTCGGGCATATGGGCACGGTCGAGGCGCTCGATGCCGGCGGCGTCGCAGCGGGCGGCCAAGGCGCCTTCGATGCCGGCGCCGTAGATGGCGGCGGCACCGCCGGCCTCCCGCCAGGCCTCGAGCAGCGCCGAGACGCGCGTGACGTGCCCCACGCCGACGTCGTGACCAGCGTCGGCGCGTCCGATCAGCAGCCGACCGGCGACGCGCTGCCGTCGCAGCGCGGCGTGGTCGAGCACCTGCTTCTGGTGGATGCCGGCGTTGATCGCACGCAGCGACGCGTCCTGCGCGAGCAGCGAGGCCACCGCGTCGATGCCGCAATCCTCACCGAGCCGCTCCATGACGCCGCGGACCAACGCGAGATCCTCGGCCGTGTCGACGGTCAGCCGCAGGTCACTGCGATCGGGGCCGGGCGGATCGGAGACCAGCAGCCGACTGCGCGCCGGATCCCGATAGAACCAAGTCGTGACGTGCTCGCGCTCGGCCGGATCGACGGCGGCTTCGGCGGCGCGCCGCAAACTGTCGGCCGGCACCACCTCGACGTCGAGCCCGCGCGGGATGCGACGCTGCTCGCCGAATTGATTGCTGAGCCAGTCGGGCGCGCGGGCAGCGGCGGCCTCGGCGTGCCAGACCGCGACGAGGCGGGCGACCTCGGCCGGCTCGAGCAGCGGGCAGTCGGCGGTGACGCGCACGACGAGGTCGGCGTCCGTGGCCGCGGCGGCGAGGGTGAAGCGCGTCAGCACGTCGTCGACCGGGCCGCGTACGACGCGGACGCCGAGTTCCGCGCACGCCTGCACCAACGCGTCGTCGGTGGCCTCGACGGTCGTCGCGACGACGACGTCGTCGACCCCGGCGGCGGCGCGGCAGCGCGCGACGACGTGCGCGAGCATCGAGCGCGATCCGATGGGCCGCAGGACCTTGCCCGGCAGGCGCGAGCTACCCATCCGCGCCTGGACGACGACGACGCAGCGCATCAAGCCCCCACGACCTCGCGCAACGCCGCGACCACGCGATCGGGGTCGTCGTCCTGCATCAGCGGATAGAGCGGCAGCGAGAGCGTCTGCGCGTAATAGGCCGCGGCCCCCGGGAAGCGCGACATCGGCGGCGCGCCGCGGTCGACGAAGACCGGCTGCTCCGGCAGCGGGATATAGTGCACCTGCGTGCCGATGCCCCGGGCCGCGAGCGCCTCCATCACGTCCTTGCGCGAGCGCCCGGCCGCGTCGAAGTCGATGCGCACGGCGTAGAGGTGCCAGGCGCTGTCGTCGACGCCGTCGGCACCGTCCGGCCCACGCCCGTTCGGACGCACGAAGGGCAGATCCGTCAGCAGCGCGTCGTAGCGCCGAACGAGGGCGCGACGGCGCGCGAGGAAGCGGTCGAGCTTGGCCATCTGCGAGACACCGAGCGCGCATTGCAGGTCGGTGATGCGGTAGTTGAAGCCGGATTCGTGCGCCTCGTAGTACCAGGGGCCCGGGCTCGGCGTGCGCAGCTCGGCGGGATCTTTCGTCATCCCGTGGCTGCGGAAGCGGCGCATCGCGGCCGCCAGGCCGGCGTCTTCCGTGGTGATAGCGCCGCCCTCGGCGGTGGTGACGTGCTTGACCGGATGGAACGAGAACGTCGCCATCGCGCCGCCGCCGGCGCCGCCGATCGGCCGACCGCGATAGCGCGCGCCGAGGGCGTGGGCGGCGTCCTCGATCAAGACCGCGCCGGCGTCGGCGGCGAGCGCGCCGATGGCGGCGAGATCGACCGAGCGTCCGGTGAGGTGCACCGGGATGACGGCGCGGACCGGGCCCTCCGCGAGCACGCGCTGCAAATCGGCCGGATCCATCAGCCCCGTCTCGGCATCGACGTCGACGAAGACCGGCTCGGCGCCGACGTAGCGGGCGCAGTTGGCGGTGGCGAGGAAGGTGATGGCGGGCACGGCGACGCGATCTCCCGGGCCGACGCCGGCGGCGTGGACGGCGGCGTGCAGCGCGGCGGTGCCGTTGCTGATCGCGACACAATGGCTGGCACCGACGGCATCGGCGACGGCGCGCTCGAAGGCGTCGACGCTCGGGCCAGTGGTGATGGCGTCCTGGCGCAGCGCGGCGACCACCGCGGCGATATCGTCGTCTTCGATGCACTGGCGCCCGTAGGGCAGGAATCCGGAGCTGGGACTCATTCGGGGACCTCCTCGCGGGGGCGGAGCGTAGCGCCGCGTCCGGGTCGGCGCCAGCGCGCGCGTTGACGTGGGCCGCGGGAGTGTGTCCAATCGCGCGCCGGAGGGCTGCCTTGCACGTCCGCGAAGACTATTTCCGCTGTGGTTCCTGCCGAGCGTTCCGCGCCGAGCGCACCGATCGCATGGGCCGGACCATGGGCGAGTGCGGCAAGCGGGCGCGACGCGGCCAAATCGCCGCGCACGACTACGCCTGCCAGGACTACCGCGTCGACCACGACCGCCTGATCCCCGGCGCGAAGGTGCCGGAGGACGACCACCTCACGCCGCGGGAACGCGAGCGCCGCCGGGCGCTCGAGGGCGCGAGCGAGCGGATGAGCCGGGCGCGTCCCGCCTCGACGCCACGTCGCACCTACGCCGAAGAACCGGCCCCGCGGCCGAAGCTGCGCGACATTCCCCTGTCGCTCGATGGAGATGACGCGATGGATCGCGACGAACTGAAGTCCATCCTGGCCGAAGTCCTCGACGAGGCGCTCGGAGTCTCGGATCCGCCGATGCAGCGTCGCTACCGCGGCGGCAAGGTCGTGATCCAGCCGGCCGACACGGACCTCGCTGCCAAGGAGATCGAGGTCGACGTGCTGTTCAAGAAGATCACGTCGGTTCGCGACAAACTCCGCGTCCTCGAGCAGAAGGTGAACACCGCTGACGGCCTCGACCAAGAGGAGCGCGCCGCGCTGCAGGGCTACATCACCGGCTGCTACGGCAGCTTGAAGAGCTTCAACTTCTTGTTCGCGGACCGTGAAGACTGGTTCCAATCGTGATTCGGACCCGCTTGGTTCGATCGCGAACGAACGTGGCGTTCCTCAGGATGGGCCGGGCGGCTTGGCCGCGTCTCCGCAGATGACGGCGCGGTTGCGCCCTGCCCGCTTCGCGGCGTAGAGACGCTCGTCCGCGCGCTCGACCACCGTCGCCCAACTCGCGTCGTGCTCGCCGAAACGCGCCGCTCCGACGCTCGCGGTGATCCACAGCGCTCCGGCAGAGGTGTCGAAGGGCTGGTGGCGCATCGCATCGCAGA
>JBEARB010000054.1:0-11075 GCA_041163625.1 Pseudomonadota bacterium
GCTTGGCACAGCGGTGAATCGCCGGGATCTTCGTGGTTCGGGCTTGACGGACAAGAGAGTGTCTACCCCCTCGGAGATTGCTGCGTTTCGGGAGAAGTCGTATGCTGGCGGGGACTCCCCACGATGGTCGGCTCTGGTGAATTCGCGCCACCGTGAGGGACCTCAACGCCGCGACGATGGGAGCGACTCCTCCCCGCGGCGGGATTGGTCGAGGAATGCATGAAGACCCGCCACGCCCCACTTCGTCCCGCACGCGCCCTCCCTTGGCTGTTGGCCGTCGCCACGGTCACGGCGAGCTGCGGCGAAAACGCCAACCCGGGCCACGGCGACACCGGCGCCAAGGTCGATGTCGGCAGCGACGGTGAGAGTGACGGCAGCCCGTCGGACGCGACCGGGGTGGACATCAAGCAGAACGTCGACGTCACGCCACAGGACAGCGGCGGCAATCCGGGGCAGGACGCCGTTGCGGACGTCGCCGACACCGTCGGCCCGAAGTCCTGTGACGCTGGCTGTTCCGGGGCGACTCCGGTGTGCGACCCGAAGCAAGGCGTCTGCGTCGCTTGCATGGACTCGGCGGACTGCGGCAAGCCCGACCAGCGCTGCGTGGAGCAGACCTGCCTCGACCCCGAGCCGTGTACGACGGACAAGACCTGCATCGCCAAGGGCGGCGTCTGCGACCTCGGCGCCGGGATCTGCGTCGACTGCCTGACCGACGCTGACTGTGGCGACGCGCTCACCTGCGTCGCGAAGATCTGCCTGCCGCCTCCGGCGGGATGCGCCTCGAGCAAGGACTGCGCGGCGCTCGGCCAGGTCTGCGACAAAGCGGCGGGTGTCTGTGTCGACTGCGAGGGCGACGTCGACTGCCCCGCCGATCGCTACTGCAAAGCCGGGCTCTGCCTGCCGGACCTCTGCGCCGGCGGCGAGAAGACCTGCGTCGACCTCGGCACGGTCGGCGTCTGTGACGACTCGGGCGGCGCCTTCACCGCCTCGCCCTGCGCCAAAGACACCGCGTGCAAGGACGGCAGCTGCTTGGCGGTCATCTGCACCCCGGGCGCCAAGCGCTGCGAGGCCGGCAAACCCGAGACCTGCGACGACCTGGGCGTGGTCTGGATCGATGGCGGCGCCTGCGCACAGGGCGAGGCCTGCAAGGAAGGCGCGTGCGTCACGACCGTCTGCGCGCCCGGTGCGACGCAATGTGCCGGCGACGCGCTGCTGACCTGCAGCGCTGACGGGCTCGCCTGGGAGAGCACCGCCTGCAAGGCCCCGAGCGGCGACGACCTCGGCCAGGGCTGCACCACCGTCGACGGCAAGGCGCAGTGCAAGAACAAGGTCTGCAAACCGGCCTCCTCGGTCTGCGCCGGCGACAAGGTCGCGGTGTGCAAGGGTGACGGCTTCGACTACACCCCCGGAGAGGACTGCGCCAGCAAGACCGGCAGCGACGCCGGCTATGTCTGCGTCGCGGGCGCTTGCCTTGCGCTGAAGTGCGTGCCGGGAAGCAAGTCGTGCGCCGGCGCCGGAATCCAGACCTGCAACGAGGCGGGCGATGGCTGGAGCGGCGTCGATTGCGCGAGCGGCGAGGGCTGCAAGGACGGGAGTTGCAGCAAGCTCGTCTGCGTGCCGGAGAAGCTCGACTGCGTCGGCAGCAAGGTGCGGCAATGCGACGCGTCGGGTACCGCGCCGACCGTTGTCGAAGACTGCGCCGACAGCCAGAAGTCCTGCGTCGACGGCGCCTGCGTGCCGTGGGTCTGCAAGCCCGGCGACAAAGAGTGCAGCAAGGACGGCGGCGCGGTGACGGTCTGCACGCCCTCGGGTCTGGGCTACGACGTGCAGGCCTGTTCGCCGGGCAAGATCTGCGAAAAGAGCGCCTGCGTCCCGGTCGTCTGCACGGCGGGCAAGGCCTTCTGCGACAACGACGGCAAGGCGATGCAGTGCAACGCGCTGGGCACCGACGCCACGCTGCTGGCGACCTGCGACGGCGGCAAGGTCTGCCAGGACGGCGCGTGCACCTCACCGATCTGCAAGCCGGGCGAGGTCAAATGCCAAGGACTCTCGGCGCTGCAGACCTGCAACAGCTCCGGCATCGCCTGGGTGAAGACCGATTGCCCTGCCGGCAGCGCCTGCGACGCCGCGGTCTGCAAGACGCAGACCTGCAGCCCGAACGCCGCCGTCTGTCAGGGCAGCGAAGTCCACACCTGCGACGACAAGGGCATCGCCTACAGCAAGAGCCTCGACTGCGCCGATTCGGCCAAGATCTGCAAGGACGGCAGCTGCGAGACGCCGGTCTGCAAGCCCGGCGAAAAGGCCTGCGTCGACGGCAACCCGGCGACCTGCGCCGCCGACGGCCTCGCCTGGCAGAAGTCGCTGTGCGGGAGCGGCGAGGCGTGCAAGGACGGCGGCTGCGCCAAGGTGATCTGCACCGCTGGCGAAAAGGACTGCGACGGCGAGACGACGCGCGTCTGCGACCCGATCGGGACCAGCTGGATCGCTGGGACCGACTGCAGCAAGTCCGGCGAGCTCTGCAGCAAGGGCGCGTGCACCAAGCCACTGTGCGACAAAGACACCACCCGCTGCGAAGCCGGGGCCAAGGAGACCTGCTCCGATCCGCTGGTCGGCTGGGCGCAGACGCCCTGCAAGACCGATGAGGTCTGCACCGGAACCGGCGTCTGTGCGCCGAAAGTCTGCACGCCGGGCGCGGTCTATTGCGTCGGTTCCGCGCTCACCGAGTGCAGCAAGGACGGCACCGGCCAGACGACGGTCACCGACTGCGCCGCGACGAGCCAGGTCTGCTCACCGTCCGGCTGCAAGGCGCCGGTGTGCGCCGCAGGCAGCAAGAAGTGCAGCAACGGCGACCTGCTGGTCTGCGCCGACGATCAACTGTCGTGGAAGACCGAACTCTGCGGCTCGAGCGCGACCTGCGTCGGTGCGTCCTGCAAGCCCCTGGTCTGCAAGATGGGCGACGTGCAATGCGTCGGCACCAAGGTGCAGAACTGCGCGAGCTACGGCACCGCGTGGGCAGACGTCGGCGACTGCGCTGCCGCGGGCAAGGTCTGCAAGGCCGGGCAGTGCATCGACAAGCTGTGCGAGCCGGGCGCAACGAGCTGTGCCGGCGACCTGCTCGAGACCTGCAACGCAGACGCGCTCTCGACCACCAAGTCGAGCTGCCCGTCGGGGACGATCTGCGACGGCAAGAGCTGCCAGCCGGTCGTCTGCGTCGCCGGCCAAGCCTATTGCGACAGCAACGCCGTCTACACCTGCAACGCCAAAG
This sequence comes from Pseudomonadota bacterium, assembly GCA_041163625.1. Classification (GTDB taxonomy): domain Bacteria; phylum Myxococcota_A; class UBA9042; order UBA9042; family UBA9042; genus JACKFC01. Next base: position 3,266 of record JBEARB010000054.1, read on the forward strand.
GCACCGGTGGCAGCAAGAACAAGGACTGCGGCAGCCAGGAGATCTGCAAGGCCGGTGCCTGCCAGAAGACCTTCTGCATCCCCAACGAAAAGATCTGCGCCTATGCGGCAACCGTCGCCACCTGCTCGAGCGACGGTAGCATCTACACCCACACCCAATGCGGCACGGGCGAGCTCTGCTACCAGGGCGCCTGCGTCTTCCAGACCTGCAAGGTCGGCAGCATCGGCTGCAGCGGCACCAATGCCTGGACCTGTCACGAATCCGGCGGCTATTTCGTCGCCAAGGAAAGCTGCGGCAACAAGGGCATGGGCTGCAAGGACGGCGTCTGCGTCGATGCGGTCTGCACTCCGGGCGAGAAGGCCTGCGTCGGTGCGGCCGTGGGCACGTGCAAGATCGACGCGACCAGCTACGACCTCGCGCCCTGCGGTGACGACAACGCCTGCACGCCCGACAGCTGCAAGGACGCGCAGTGCGTCTTCGGCGACAGCAAGGTCTGCGACGACAGCAACGTCTGCACCGCCGACTCGTGCGACACCAAGACGGGTGAATGCGTGTTCACGCCGAAGGCCGGCAGCTGTGACGACGGTACGGTCTGCACCAAGGGCGACCACTGCACCGCGGGCACCTGCCTCGCGACGCCGGGTGGCCTGGTGTCGACCGTCGCGGGCTCCGGCACCGCGGGCTACCAGGACGGCGCCGCGACCTCGGCGAAATTCAACAACCCGTCCGGCCTCGCGCTCGACGTCGACGGGAGCTCGGTCCTCATCGCCGATCACCTCAACCATCGAATCCGTCGCCTGAACAGCACCGGCCAGGTCGGCACCTACGCCGGCTCCGGCACGGCGGGCATCCAGGAGGGAGCGCTCTCGAGCGCGCGCTTCAACCGGCCGGTCGACTTGGCGTGGGGCGGGGATGCCAACCTCTACGTCCTCGACCGCTACAACCACCGCATCCGCAAGATCGACACGGCCACCAAGCAGGTCTCCACGTTCTACGGCACCGGCTCGACGAGCTACCTGCACTACCCGAGCGGAATCGCGTGGCACCCCGGTGCGGGCAGCTTCGTGGTCAGCGACACCAACAACCAACTGATCAAGCTGGTCGCGCTCGACGGCAAGGCGACGATCCTCGCCGGAGCGCAGGGCTCGGCTAGCGCGAACGATGGCGTCGGCAATCAGGCCCGCTTCAACGCTCCGGGCGGCGTGGCGGTCGACGGCAACGGCCAAATCTGGGTCGCCGATACCAACAACCATCGGATTCGCCGGGTGACGCTCGGTGGCCAGGTGACCACGTTGCTCGGCACCGGCAGCGCGAGCGACGCCGACGGCCCGCTCGCCAAGGCGACGATTCGGTTGCCGCGCTACGTCATCGCCGGCCCGAGCGGGCTGGTCATCGGCAGCGAGCGAAGGATCCGCCGGGTGGTCGGCGACGAGATCTTCACCATCGCAGGCTCGGACACCGCGGGTTTTGTCGACGGCAACGGGGCCACCGCGCGGGTCAACAACGTCTTCGGCTTGCTGCGCATGGGCGACGGCTCGATTCGCTTCGCCGACTTCTCCAACAATCGGATCCGCTCGATCGCGCCGAACCTCGTCGAGTGCGACGACGGCAAGCCCTGCACCAAAGACCTCTGCGACACCAAGACCGGCGCCTGCAGCTACACGCCGCTCGCCGCCAGTTCGGACTGCAGCGACGGCCTGCTCTGCACGACCGGCGACGTCTGCGACGACAAGGGAGCCTGTGCCGGCACGGTGACCGACTGCGACGACAGCAACGTCTGCACCGACGACAGCTGCGACGCGGGCAGCGGCAAATGCCTGCACGCGCCCAATACGGGGGCCTGCGACGACGGCGACCAGTGCACCGAGCTCGACCGCTGCGAACTCGGCAAGTGCGTGCCGGGCTACGACAAGGTCAGCACGCTGGCGGGCAGCGGCCCCGGCAACGTCGACGGCAAGGGCAGCGCCGCGAAGTTCGGCGACGCCTCCGACCTGGCTATCGACGACGAAGGGCTCGTCTGGGTCGTCGACGCCGTCTACCACACGCTGCGGACCGTCGACCTCGACGGCAACGTCAAGACGGTCGCGGGCACGGTCAAGGGTCTGCTCGACGGCCCGGTCGACAAGGCGATGTTCAACACGCCCCTCGCGGTCGAGGTCGACCACGCGGGCCGAGTCTACGTCTCGGACTACGGCAACGCCCGCATCCGCCGGCTGGACGCCAGCCAGACGGTGACGACCTTCGCCGGCACCAAGCCCGGCTACCTCGACGGACCGGGCGACCAGGCCCAGTTCAGCTCGTTGCGCGGCATCTCGCTCTGCCCGGACGGCAGCTTGGCCGTCGCCGACATGGGCAACCACCGCATCCGCATGGTCGGAGCCGACGGCAAGGTCACCACCGTCGCCGGCTCGGGAACGGCGAATTTCGTCGACGGCGCCGGCAGCAGCGCGGCGTTCAACAGCCCGAGCGACGTCGCATGTGCCGCGGGCGCGATCTACGTCGCCGACACCGGCAACCGGCGGATCCGCAAGGTCGCCGCCGGTCAGGTCTCGACCGTCGCCGGCTCGGGCGTCAACGGCGCGCAGGACGGTGCCGCCACCAGCGCCAGCTTCGGCGCGCCGCGCTACCTCGCGCTGCGCTCGGACGCGACGCTCTTCATCGCCGACGAGTCGGTCCACCGGGTCCGCATGCTCTCGCCCGGCGGGACGGTGGCGACGCTCTTCGGCACCGGAGTTGCCAGCGCGGTCGACGGTGCCTCGAATCTCGCGACCATCGGCACGCCGCGCGGCCTGACCGTGCTGCCCGACGGCGGCCTGCTCGCCGGCGACGGCTCGAGTCGACGGATCCGCCGGGTGCAGCGCAGCGAGATCTACTGCGAGGACGGCGACGCTTGCGGCAAGGACAGCTGCGACAGCAAGACCGGCGCATGCATCCACAGCCCGGTGAACCTGGGTGCGCCCTGCGACGACGGCGACGCCTGCACCAGCGCCACCGCCTGCTCGAGCAAAGGCGTCTGCGCCGGAACCGCGAAGAACTGCGACGACGGCAACAGCTGTAGCGTCGACGGCTGCGATCCCACCGACGGCCAATGCCTGCACCCGACGCCGTTCAAGGTCTGCGACGACGGCGACGCCTGCACCAGCGGCGAGGTCTGCTGGCAAGGCAGCTGCGGCAGCAAGACCCCGGTGGTCTCGACCGTCGCCGGCAAGGTCGGCGCGTCGGGCGAAATCGACGGAGACTTCGGCACCGGCAGGCTCAGCACCACCTACGGCATGGCCTTTGCCGGCGACCTGCTCTACTTCGCCAGCACCAGCGGCCACCGCATCCGCTCCTGGGACCGCAAGACGGGCAAGCTGGCCACCCTCGCCGGCAACGGGACGGCGGGATACGTCGATGGCGACGCGGCCAGCGCGCGCTTCTCCTCGCCGTGGGGCCTCGCCGTGGTCGGGCAGCAGGTCTGGGTCGCCGACAGCGCCACCCACCGCATCCGCCTCGTGCAGGGCGGCAAGGTCACCACCCCCTCGGGCAACGGAACGGCCGGATACGCCGACGGTGCAGGCTGGCAGGCGCGCTTCAGTGGACCGCGGGGCCTGGAACACGATGGCCATGGCCGCGTCGTGGTCGCCGACGCCGGCAACCACCGCCTGCGCCGGGTGCTCGTCGACGGCACCACCTCGACGATCTGCGGCACCGGCACGGCCGGCTACAACGACGGCCCGGCCGCGAGCGCGCAGCTTCACACGCCGGGCGCGGTCGCCTACGACGGCAAGGGCAACCTCGTCTTCCTCGACACGGGCACCTATCGGCTGCGCCGGCTCTCGGCGGACAGCAAGGTCACCACGCTGGCGGGCTCGGGCTCGGCCGGATGGGAAGACGGCCCGGCGAGCTCGGCGAAGCTCGGCTCGTCCTGGGGCTTCCTCGCGCGTCCGGACGGCACGGTCTGGATGCCGATGGCCTACGGAGGCACCTACGGCATCCGGCTGGTCGCCGACGGTAAGGTCACGACGCTGACCGAGACGGTCGGCGGCCATTACGACGGCATCTTGCCCTACAGCCAGTGGAACAATCCGAGCACGGCGGCGCTCGGACCCGACGGCGCGACCTACGTGATGGACGTGAGCAACCGCGTCCTCCGCAAGATCGCCGGCGGCCCCGTCTTCTGTGACGACGGCGACAGCTGCACCGTCGACGCCTGCATCGCAGGCGACGGCGGCTGTACCCACAGCCCGGCGACGCCCGGCGCGAGCTGCGACGACGGCAACGCGTGCACCAGCGGCGACGCCTGCGGCGTGGGCGGCTGCAAGGGCACGGCGAAGGACTGTGACGACAGCAAGGTCTGCACCGACGACAGCTGCGACCCGATCTCGGGCGTGTGCGCGCACCAGGACAACTTCGCGCACTGCGACGACGGCAAGGTCTGCACCGAGGGCGAGCGCTGCTGGCAGGGGAGTTGTCACACCAGCGCCGGCCTGATGCTGCCGCTGGCCGGAATGCCCCTCTCCGGAAACGCCGACGGCAAGGGCGAGGCGGCGCGGTTCTACGCCGTCTACGACCTGGACCGCGCGCCGGACGGGACCATCTGGTTCGCCGACTACGCCAATCACCGCATCGGCACCATCAGCGAAGACGGCGACGTCAAGACGGTGATCGACGGATCGGCCGAGGTCGTCGATGGGCCGGTCGCGGACGCGCGGACGCTGGCCCCCAACGCGCTGTGCGCGACCCACGGTGGCGTGCGATTCTTCAACGACAGCGGTCGATCGTTCCGCAAGCTGCTGGGCGGCAAGGTCACGACGGTCGCAGGCGGCGGAAGCAACGGCTACCTCGACGGGCCGGGGACGCTGGCCCGCTTCGGCAGCGGCAACATCGGAATCGACTGCGTCGAGGCATCCGGGGAGGCCTTCGCCGCCGACATCGGCAACAACCGGATCCGGCGAATCGCGGCCGACGGCAAGGTCAGCACGCTGGCGGGAAGCGGAACGGCGGGATTCGTCGACGGACCCGGTAGCTCGGCGCGGTTCAACAAGCCCAGCGACATCGCGATCGGCCCTGACGGCAGCAGCTACGTGGCCGACGACGGCAACCATCGAATCCGCAAAGTCGCCAGCGACGGCACGGTGACCACGATCGCGGGGTCGGGAACCGTCGGAGCGATCGATGGAGCGGCGACTTCGGCGCAGTTCGGCGCGTTGAACGACATCGTGGCCGACGGCGCCGGTCGTCTGTTCGTCACCGACGACACGGCTCGCAAGGTCCGCATGATCGACAAGGGTGTCGTGAGCACGCTGGTCGGCGGGGGCGGCAAGTCGGAGGTGGGTCCGGCGCTCGCGGCGGGCTTCACATCCCCCCACGGCCTGGCGACGGGCGCCGGTGGAGACCTGTTCGTCGGCGACCTGATCTACGTCCGGCGGATCGTCGGCCTGGCCCCAGCCTGCGAAGACGGCGACCCCTGCACCGTCGGCAGCTGCGACGCGGTCAACGGCTGCCAGCAGAGCCCAGCGCCCGACGGCAAGCCGTGTGCCGAGGACGGCAAGCTCTGCTCGACCGAGCGGGTCTGTGGCAGCGGCAGCTGCGGGGCCGGCAAGGTGACCACCTGCGCCGACAAGAACGAGTGCACCGCCGACAGCTGCGACGCCAAGACGGGCGCGTGCGTCTTCGCCGCCATCGCGGGGTGCACGCCGTCGGTGTTCTGCGGTAACGGCGTGGTGCAGCAGGGCGAGGAGTGCGACGACGGCAACGAGGTCGACGACGACGCGTGCTCGAATCAGTGCAAGTTCACGGCACTGGGCGGCAGCGTGATCGCCACGCCCGCCGAGGCCGTCGAGCTGGTGAAGCTCGTGCCCAACGGCCCGGGCAAGTTCGAGCTCTGCTACAAGCGCAGCGTCGACGGCGCGTCATCGTCGACCTGGCACGCCAAATGCGACGGCTACAACGGGTCGATGGTGCTGGTGCAGGACAGCGGCGGAGCGCACCGCGTCGCCGGCTATCTGCCGAACAAGACCTCGGGCACGAAAACCTACGTAGCTGGAACCGGGGGATTCCTCACCCGGATCGGCAGTGGCGTGGTCCACACCGGCGGTGGCATCTACACGCAGTACAACAGGAACGACTACGGCCCGACCTGGGGCAGCGGACACGACCTGCACATCTCCGCGAACATGACCACCGGGTACTCGCAGCTCGGCTACGCCTACGTCTGTGTCGTCGGGACCAAGGGCAGCGCGGCCTGCCAGAACCAGCTGCTCGGCTCATTGAAGAGTTGGAGCCTGACCGAGATCGAGGTTTGGGGTCGCACGCAGTAGCGAATCGAGCCGTCGCCGCCGCGTGTGTCCGATCCGCCCATGGATCCGACCGTCGAAAAAGCGAATTCTACGTTGCCACACCGATTGAGGAACGGTCCGCGTGGTGGCACACTCTTGGCCCATGTGTCCGCTGACGAGACAACCTCTGCCCGAGGCCTGCACGGCCCGTCGACGCCATCGTCGAAGGGCCGCGATCTCGCTCGCCGTCGCGATGATGCTGGCCCTGCTCGCCGGAGCAACCTCGGGTGTCGGGCGGGTCGGTAGCGTCGATCTGTACCCGGGCTACAGTTGGAGTTGTCCGAGAACGGGTCTTATGTTTCCTACCCCCGCCGGCGACGCGAAGCTCGCAGCGGAGTTGACGCTACTGTGTTCGCCGTGAGCCCACGATTCCGTTTGGTAGCGCCGGCGACGGCCGCTGCAATCGCCCTGGGCTATGGCTGCTTGTCGCTGCCCGGCCAGGCGCCAATGGCGGACGGCAACGTGACCGACCTCGACACGCAGGCGAGCGAAGTCGGCATGACCGACGGCGTCGCGGACGCCGCCACAGAAGCGCAGGACGCTCCGGCGGACGCGCTCCAGGACGCAACGGCCGAAGACGCGTCGAACGAAGACGCATCGGCTGACGGTGGCTTCGTTGGGCCTGGCTACCCTTGGTCCTACCGGTTCGAGTTGTCCTATTGGGGCGCGCTGCATTTGGTGATCACGCGGAGTACGACAGGCGACTCGAGCGCGTTCGGCGCGTGCGGATCGGCCATCGCAATGTTGTCCGGGGGCGACGAGATCTGTTGGCGCGAGTCATGCGGAGCGAAGTCGGCGTGGGCCAAGTACGACGAGGAATCGGACGCAGGCCCAGAGTCCGTCTCCCTCCTCGAGCCCGACCCGGCCTACCGCTATTGGATCTGGCTGTACGCCCCTGCCGACAGCGGCACTTCCAACGCGGGCGGCAAACCAGGCTTCCTCAACCTGTGGTGGCACGGCCTGCTCGCGTTTCAGATGGCGTCGAGCCCCACCCCTGAGCCATTTCCACTCGAGCCGGGGTCGATCTATCTGTTCGGGGTGCTGGAAGCAGGTGAGTCTCCTTTGCATCTCGCAAAGTTGCGGACGTGTTCGGGCAGCGACGAGGCTGTGCCGTGCAGCGTCGACCCAACGGCGCAGCTCGACGGCTACTGTCACCGCGCCTGCGTCGCTCCGGTGGCGTCGCTGCCGGGAGCGCTCACCCCCGTCGCCTGCACGCCAGCACCCTGACCGACGGCGGCGGCTCGCGGAGGAACGGCACGATCTGCATCGGCCCGCATGTGCAGGGCCCGCCGCCCTCAACCACCCCGAGCCAAATCGAAACACAAACACGTCGGCCCGCCCGTGCCCTTCACGCAGAGCTCGGCGCCCGCGAATTCGAGCACCTCGACGCCAGCGCCGCGCAGCCGCGCCGCCGTGCGCGGATTCCCCGCCGTCAGCAGCACCCGACCCGGCGCCACCGCCTGCAGGTTGTTGCCCTGCGTGCCGTATTC
>JBEARB010000055.1:0-5249 GCA_041163625.1 Pseudomonadota bacterium
CAGAAAATGCGAAGCTGCATGTTCTGGTCGCGTCTCTCGAGAGGGCGGAACGACTTTTGCTCTTGCGTGGATCTGAACCGCAGCCGCTCGTCCTCTCGGGACGAGCGGCCGCGCAGGGCTCAGTCGTGCAGCCGCATCCGCCAGCGCACGCCCTCGGCGGCATCCATCACGACGACGCCGAGGCTGTCGAGCTCGTCGCGGATGGCGTCGGCGCGGGCCCAATCCTTGGCGTTGCGGGCGTCGGTGCGGTCGTTCAGCAGCGCGTCGACGCGGGCGGGATCGACCCCGAGCGCGGCGAGCCGCTTCTGCTTGACCTCTTCGTCGAAGGCGAGCGAGGTCTGCGTCATCAGGCCGAGCGCCTCGCCGCAGAGCGCGAACGCGTCGAGCGCGGGCGCGACGATCGGCCCGGCGCGCTTCTTCGCCTTCTTGTGATTGCCCAGGCGATTGATGGCGCGCGAGAGCTCGAAGAGGTGCGCGAGCGCGGCGGCGGTGTTGAAGTCGCTGTCGAGCGCCTCGTGGAAGCGGTCGGCGAATCCGTTGCCGAGCTTCCAAACGGTCTGTGCGTCCTCGCCGAGGTCGGCGGCCACGCGGGCGGCATCCTCTTCGCCGCCGAACGACTCCGCGACCTCGCGCGCCTCGTACAGGCGGGCGAGCATGCCGAGGGCGTCGGGCAGCGCCTCGTCGCCCCAGGGCAGCGGCGAGCGGTAGTGGTTCTGCAGGTAGTACAGGCGCAGCGCCTCGGCCGGGAAGCGGTCGAGCGCGTCGTGCACGTTGATCACGTTGCCGAGCGATTTGCCCATCTTCTGGCCCGACGCCATGGTCAGCAGGCCGTTGTGCATCCAATAGCGCGCGAAATGGGCGCCGTTGCCGCATTCGGACTGCGCGACCTCGTTCTCGTGGTGCGGGAAGACCAGGTCGAGACCACCGCCGTGGATGTCGATGGTCTCGCCGAGCGAGGCCTTCGCCATCGCCGAGCATTCGATATGCCAGCCGGGCCGGCCGTCGCCCCAGGGGCTCGGCCAGGTCGGCTCACCGGGCTTGGCGGCCTTCCACAGCGCGAAATCCGCGGGATGGCGCTTGCCGGGCATCTCTTCGGCCGAGCGCAGCTCGTCGAGCTTCTGGCCGGAGAGCTTGCCGTACTCGGGGAACTTCTCGACCGCGAACCAGACCGAGCCCTCGCTCTCGTAGGCGAAGTCGCGCTCGACCAAGGCGCCGATCAGCTCGACGATGGCCTCGATGCTGGTGCTGACGCGGGGCTCGGCGTCGGGCATGCCCAAGCCGAGGTTGCCGACGTCGCGGCGGAAGTAGTCGATGAAGCGGGCGGCGAGCGCGACCGGATCGTCGCCGATCTCGGTGGCGCGGCGGATGATCTTGTCGTCGACGTCGGTGAAGTTGCGGACGAACGTCACTTCCCAGTCGCGGTGGCGCAGGTAGCGGACGAAGGTGTCGAAGACCACCATCGCACGGGCGTGACCGACGTGGATGTGGTCGTAGACCGTCATGCCGCAGACGTAGAGGCCGACGTGTCCGGGCCGCAGCGGCTCGAAGTCTTCGGTCTGGCGGCTCAGCGTGTTGTAGATGCGAAAGGGATGCGGCATGGCGGATTTCCTGGGGCGTCTGGCGCCCGGAGCGCTCAGGCTTCGGGCGTCTCGTCGCCGGCAGCGGGCGTGATCTTGCCGAGCAGGTCGGCGAAGGGGCGATGACGGTCGTCGTCGTCCGGCGGCGGGCTGCCGGCGTGGTAGACGATGGGCTCGTCGGACCAGTTGTCGCAGCGACCGGGCACGGTGTCGGTACAATCGGGCGCGAACGGCACCTCGACGATGACGGCGTCGAGCAGCACGGCGTCGAGCTCGATCGAGACGCCGTCGTGCTCGGAGAGATCGGGATCGTCGTTGTCGGCGGCGGCCTCGTCTTCGCCGTCCTCGAGCGAACCCTCGGCGACCCAATGGTGGCGGATGTCCATCGAGACGGGCAGCCGCAGCGGATCGCCGCAGCGCGAGCAGCCGAAACCGAGCTCGCCCTCGACGTGCGCCTGCACCTCGACGACCTGATGGACCATCTGCGCGCGCCAGGTCACCCGCAGCGGCGTCTGCACCGAGTAGTCGCGACCGAGGCGCTCGGTGGCGAAGGACCCCGGCAGGGTGTCTTCGCCCTTTCGCGGGCCGTCGCGCAGCTCTTCGAGGCGAATTCGAATGGACATCTCGACCTCACGGCGGGTCCGAACCGTGCGGACCCGAGGGGGCGCGGAGGATGCCCGATGGGGCCGGGCGTCGGCAAGGGCCCGCGGCGCTCGGCACCACATCGTCGACCGCCGCGTCCGACGCCCCGCCGCATCGTGAAACATCGCTCCCGATGAAACATCTTCCGAAACATGCTACCGTTCGTGCGGTTCTCCATTCGAGCGGCCCGCGAGGGCCCCGCGGAGCCGCCGATGACCGACCCCAAAGCGGCCGAATCTTCCTCCGAAAGCAGCGCGAATCCGCACGTTACCAGCCATCGCGAGCGGATGGCGCGGGGCCGGGACGCCGCGCCCGTCGCGGTCGATCTCGAGCAGTTCATGCAGTCGATCGGGGCGGCCGACGTGTTCCGCGGATTGGTTCAGTTGCTGCCGGACGCGGCGGTCTTCGCCGTCGACGGCAACCGCAACATCGTCTGCTGGAGCGACGGCGCCGAGCGACTCCTCGGGTACGCGCCGCGCGAGGTCCTCGGCCGCTACTGCCTGCACGCCAACCGCTGCCACCACTGCATGATCGGGTGCGGCATCAGCGAGTACGGCCACGTCCGCGACGTGCCGCTGGTGCTGCTGCGCAGCGACGAGACGCCGATCGCGGTGCGCAAGACCGCTTTGGCGTTCCGCGACGACGCGGGCCGATTCCTCGGCGGCGTCGAGGTGCTGGTCGCCGATCCGAGCGGCGGCGATCCGAGCCTGCGCGCGGTGCCGGCGGACGCCGTCGCCGCCTGCGGCATCCTGAGCCGAGATCCGGCGGTGGCGCGTTCGTTGGAGATCGTCCGCAACGTCGCCGCCACCGACACCGCCGTGCTGATCCGCGGAGAATCCGGCACCGGCAAGGAGCTGTTCGCTCGCGCGGTGCACGACGAGAGTCCGCGCGCGAGCGGTCCGTTCGTGGCGGTGAACTGCGCCGCGCTCTCGCCCACGCTGCTCGAGAGCGAGCTGTTCGGGCACAAGAAGGGCGCGTTCACCGGCGCGCTGCGCGACCACCCGGGCGTGTTCACCCGCGCCCGGGGCGGCACGCTCTTCCTCGACGAGATCGCCGAGATGCCGCTGGATTTGCAGGCGCGGCTGCTGCGGGTCCTCGAGGACGGCACCTTCACGCCGGTCGGCGGCACGCAGCAGGAGCGGGCCGATGTGCGTATCGTCTCGGCCACGCACCGCTCCCTGCGCGCGATGGTCAAGGCCGGCAAGTTCCGCGAAGACCTGATGTACCGCCTGCGCGTGGTGCCGCTTTTCCTGCCGCCGCTGCGCGATCGGCGCGGCGATATCGAGCTGCTGCTCTGGCATTTCGTCGAGCGCCGCAACGCCGAGGCCAAGGGACGCCGGATCGTGCGGGTGGCCCCGGACGCGATGCGTGCGCTGCTCGACCATCGCTGGCCGGGTAACGTGCGCGAGCTGAAGAACGTGGTCGACTACGCCTTCGCCGTCGGGCGCGGTAGCGAGCTCTCGCTCGGCGAGCTGCCACCGGAGCTCTCGCAACGGCCAACGCATCCCTCCGAGGCGCCGATGCTGCTCGAAAAGCCCCCGTCACCGCGCGATCTCGGCCCGGAGGAGCTGCGCGCCCGCGTGCAACGCGCGCTCGAGCAGAGCGGCGGCCATATCGGCGAGGCGTGCGCGATGCTCGGCGTCAGCCGACCGACGCTGTGGCGCTGGCGCAAATCCTTGGGTCTGTAGCGCCGGCGACGACGAGGTTCAGAGCGCTTGCCACGCCGAGGCGTCGGCCGCCTCGCCGAGGTCGATGACGTAGTAGCCGGTGGCGGCGTTCATCCACGGCATCGCGAAGGCGGGCACGACGTCCTTCCATTCGTCGCCGGCGCCACCGTGGACCAGATGACCGGCGAGGCGGAGGCTGGCGGCGGTCGTGCCGGGCTTGGGCGCCATCGCGGCGGGCCCGAGGGCGGCGCGCGGGATGCGGAAGGCGACGGTGTGCTTGTCGCTCGCCACCCAGAGCCCCGCGTCTCCGAGGGCCGCGGCGGGCGCGAGCCGGCTGCGCTGCGACCACGCGCCGGTCGCGGCATCGCGGGCGAAGACGCCGCACCAGGGGCCGTAGCCGTCGCCGAGATCGCAGCCCGACCGCACGCCAATCGCGAACTCGGGGGTAAAGGGCAGCTTCGGCGTCAAGCCGAGATAGGTCATGCCCTGCCCCGTCTGCGGCGGCGCGCTCGCCCCGGGTGGTACCACCTGGAGGTAGAAGACGAACGCGCGGGTCGCGTCTTCGAAGCCCTTGCTGACCACCACGCCGTAGATCCAGCGCGCATCCCACGCCAGCGACACGCGCTCCCACGGCGCGAGCGTGATGCCCGGCGTGAGCCGCGAGGCCTTCGGTGTCTTGTCGAGATCGTCGGCGCCGTCGAAGGCGGGCGTCGGCGGCGGCGCCTCGGCGCTGGCTTGCATCGTCAGCAGGCGCACCCCCGCCAACGCGTGGGTCGCCGTCGCGGGCTGGCCCGCGCCGCCGGGGCCGTCGTAGAGGGCGGCGCGCTGCAGGCCGGCCATCGACGCCACCTCCGGGCGCGTCACCACGACGCGGTAGGCCTCGTCGTGCTGCAGATCCACGCCCTCGAGCGCGGTGCTGCCGCGCGGCGCGGGGTCGGCGTGCGCCCCGGCGCTGACGCTGCCCTCGGCGACCAAGGCGTCGTCGCGCACCCGCTCGACGCGGACCCGCAAGCCGAGCGCGTGCATCCCGGTCGAGACCACGGTCGGCCCGCGGCCGAGCAGCTCGAGCACGTGCGGTCCGCTCGCGCGTGGGAGCACGGCGTCGAGTCGGAGCACCTCGGCCGTCGGGCCCGCGAGCGGGAGCACGCGGGCATAGGCGAGCGCGCCGCCGGGACCGGACGCCAGTGCGAAGCCGCTGTCGCGCGCGGCGAGCGCGCCGATATCGAGGACACGCCGGAAATCCGGCCCCCAATCACAGCTCGAGCGCGCATGCCGCGTCGGCACGCCGCCGCTCGGCTGCGCGACGGCGCTCCAACAATGCGTGGTGTTGCCCGCGTCGACGACGGCGTCGGTCAGCGGCAGG
>JBEARB010000056.1:0-9559 GCA_041163625.1 Pseudomonadota bacterium
CCGGGCAATGGGGCTCGGCGACTTGGGGCTGGCAACGTAGGGCGGACCTCCACTACGCTTGGACCGAACTTGGGGGGCACGTCATCGGCACGAACGCAACCGCGAGAGCTTGGCTACAGGCGCCTATCCCCTATGCTTTCCGCGAGCATGGGTACGTGGAACCACGTCGACACGGCGCGGGACGGTCGGGATCCCCTCGCTCAAGCCGCGCGCGCGTCTCTCTGGGCCATGAGCTCTGCACGCGTGAACAGGGGCACCGAGACAGCCTCGATATGGCGGCGTAGCGGCGGATACGCGATGTGCTCGAATGCCTGGACGTCGACGCGCAGCAGGAGCGGGCTGTCGTCGAAGGACGTCCAGATCGCGCGGATGTCTCGCTCGCTCAAGTCGCCGTGGACGACGAGGTCGACGTCGGAGTCGGGCCGCCACGTCCCGGTCGCCCGCGAACCGAAGAGGTCGACTCGGCTGATGCGATCGGCATACGGGACGAAGACCGCCTCGAGGAGCGCCAGTTGATCGCTCGGGAGCCCATGTCGGCTCATGGCTCGCCTCTGGCCGGAGCCACGTCGATGCCCCTGGCCTGCATCGAGAATTCCAACATCCGCAGGTGGAGATCGTCGAAGAGCGTCAGGTATTCGGCTTGGATCTCTCCGACAACGCGCTCGAAGAGTTCGAAGCGATAGACGTGCGACATCTCGCGGCGGGCATCGAGCGCTCGGCGCCACGCATCCTCACCTTGGATCAGCCGGGCGGCGAGCGCCGCGCGTAGCACCGAGAGCGGGGTGACGCGCTCGAATACGACACCCTCCGACTCGAGGAAGTCCTTCAACAGCTTCCAGGCGAGTTCCCAGGTGTACTCGAAGCGCTGCACGACGCCTTCCTTCTCGAGGTCGGTGAGCGGTCGCTCCTGCATCAACTCGACGGCGGCGCGTAGCAGTCCGAAGGCACGCGCATAGCTGTCGAATCGGTACAGCCAACGTGGCGGCTTGGCGGGGGGGCGTTCACGTTGTTCTGCCTCGATCGTGCCTACGTGGCCCGCTCTTCGAGCCTTCAGGAGACACGCGAAGGTGTCAATTCCGGGAGCGCAACACGCTCGTCGTCACCGTCAACGCAACAGACACGGTGTCGCCAGGGAACCAGGTTTCGCCCAGTCCTGGCCTCCCCGTCATCCGCTACGGCGCCAACGCCTGCTGCAGCTTCGCCTCCACCGTCTTGCTCGAGAGTCCGTGGTCCCGGAATTTCACGAGGCGCTCTGCGTCCGCGAAGAGGTGCGGCGCCGTATGGCTCTTGCTCCAAGAAACGCTGTCAGGACTAGAGACTCCCGTCTCCCTCTTTCTCGACGCGGTGGTTCGCCTAGCGGACACTCGCCTGGCGCATTCGCGCGCCTATGGGTCGCGGTGGCGGCCGTCGGCTTGTCGTCGCTGTGGCGTCGTCGCAGCCTTCGCAGCAGTCGGCGACGATCCGAACCGCCCTGGAGCCCGCCATGTCCACTTCCCTGACGCACCCCGCGCACACACGGGATTGAGGACTGCTCCTCGCCGGCTGCGCAGGTCCGTGGCGGCCGTGCTCGGTCTGACGGTCGTCGCTCTGGTGGCCGGGTGCGCGGGCTCGAACCTGATCGAGCCCGACGACACGACCTTCGCCCGCGCCCAGGGGCGACTCGCCACGCTCGAGTCGCGGCCCGAGCTCGCCGCCGCAGTCCCCGACGAGCGTCGCCTCTTCCTACAGGCCGAGGCGCTCTACCAATACCGCTACGCCTTCCGTGAGCGCAGCTTCGCCGGACACCTCGCCCAAGCCGCCGCCATCGTCACCGAGGTGCCGGCCCTGCAGGCGGTCGCGGGCAACCTCGACTTGAACGGCTTGCGCCTGCACGCGGTCGAAGGCGCGGTCCAGCTCTGGGAGACGCTGCTGTTGCGTCGCCCCGCGACGTCGCTCCGCGCGCTGACGCTCTACCGCCTCGGCTGGGCCTATCGAAACGTGGGCGCCGAGGGCTTTCCGCGCGAGGACGGCGACGAAGCGTTCACGCAGCTGCGACGCGAGCTGCCGCAGAGCGAGTTGGCCCCGCTGGCGGCGTCGGCGATGCAGACGCCGTGGCGGTCCAAGGGCACGGCGACCGCGCTGTCGGCGCTGCCCGGGCTCGGCCAAGTCTACGTCGGCGAGCACGCGAGTGGTATCGTCCGCATCGGCGTCGCGCTGGCCTCGGTCGCGGCCATCGTCGTGCCCGGCGTACTCGCGTGGCAGCGCCACGACGACCTCACCTGGCGGCGCGACTGGCCGCTCTTGCTGAGCGCCGGCAGCGGCTTTGCCGTGCTCATGCTCGACTACACGCTCGCCTACCAGGACGCACAGCGGGGGTCGCCGGTCGACCAGCTCGGCGGCGGCTTGGCGCCTTCGTCCGGCTCCCAGCGGCCGTCGCCTTGGGCCTCGGTGTCGGCGTCGTGGCACTTTTTGCAGTATTGGTGCCACGGCTCGTAGAAATGCTCTTCGCTCAGCTCCCCGCGCCACGCCGGCGCGATGGCCTCGTGCCGCCCGATGCCGCCGCGGCCGCGCGAGTTTTGGCAGGTCTTGGGCCATTCCTGGCGCTGGCGGTAGCGGATCGCGCGGTCGCGCTGGGCCTTGTTCGGCGCCTTCTGCGCGTGGCCGAGCATCGTGCGCAGGTCCACGTCGTTGACGAAGCGGGCCGGCTGATCGGCTGCCTCGATGATGAACGCGCAGCGGAAATCCAAGGTTCTCAGGTCAGGCATCGGCGACTCCTTCGACACGTGGGCGCGCCCGTCCTGGGCGCCCGAGCAGCATGACGCGGCGTGCCGCACCGTCAATGGCAGGGAACCGGGCGGTCGACCCTGACGGTTCGCGCGTCGCGTCGGGCGGGCCCGTGGGAACGAGGCGGTGGACCTCGACCGCTCGACCGCGCCGGGCCGCTGGGGAGCCGCGACCCCTGTTGCCCTTTGCCGCATTGCCAATGGCGTGGAGATCGGTGTTCCCTGGGTGGGTTCGGGGGCGAAGCGCCCTCGCGAAACCGCCCGGTCCTCGGGTGGTCAACGGTTCGAACCCCCGATCGTGACGGTCGACTTGGGAGCGCCTTCGATGCCCGCGCACCAGCCCAAACCCGCCGCGCCCCACGCGCCGCGGGCCAAGACGCCGACTCCGACGCCCTCTGGCGGCGCGGGAGCCGATCTCCGTGGCCTCCGCTACGCCGAACAGCGCGAGCGCGTGCGGCCGCCCGCCGAGGGAGCCAACCGTCCGATGGCCCAATTCGAGGTGCTCGGCGAGCGCTTCGACACCCTGCAAGAGGTCCACGACCACCTGATGGCGGTCCAACCGACCGGCCCCGAAGTCGTCGTACGCCTGACCGACGGTGCAGCCAATCGTCCGACCGCGCAGACCTCGTGGAGCTACTATCAGCCGGGGCAGAAGATCGTGCTCGACGGCGTCGGCAGGAAAGTCGACGGCATGCACGACGGGCGCCCGACGCTCGGTTACTTCCTCTCGTACCGTCCGATCATCGGCGAGGGGCACGGCCCCGACCGGCCCGCTGCCGCCAACCTCGAGGTCCGCAACCTCACCATCCGCGGCTTTCAATCCGGCGGTATCGAGATCTCGCCGCAGACCGGCGCCGGCACCGACCACCAATGGGACGGCGGCAACACCGCCTTCCTCACCGGCGCCCATATCCACGGCGTCCGCTTCAAGGACCTCGGCAGCAAGCGCTCCGCTGCCCACGAGGCCAACTGGAGCAAGCTGCAGTTCGGCGCCGGCGGCATCATGGCGCGCGGCTTGACGGGCTCGACCATCGAAGACAACGCCTTCGTCGGCCTCGAGAACGGCCTGGTCGGCGGCGCAGCCAACGGCGGCAAGGCTGGTCCGCAGCTGCTGCACGCCATCTACCTGAACAACCACAGCGCCGGGAACACCATCCGCAACAACCGCTTCGACACCGTCTCGGGCGACGTGGTGCGCGTCTCCAACGGCAGCCACGCCAACCAGATCACGGGCAACCGCAGCGACAACGCCGGCAAGCAAGCCTTCGTCTCGGATTGGTTCAACAACCGCGACCCCAACAACCCGCAGGAGGCGTCGCAGGGCACCGTCATCGAGGACAACACGATCGGCACGCGCTACAACAGCAAGCGTCGCGCCAAGCGCTTCCACCGCAAGGAGAGCAAGGGTGTCCGCCCCGACCTCGCCGTCTGAGGCGCGTCGGCGCCGCGGTCCGCTCGTCGCCCGGGTCTGCCTCGTCGCCGCTTGCCTCGCGCTCGCCACCGCCGCAGGGCCGGCCGCCGCGTTGACCCTGAGCAAGAAGAGCACGTCCACGCCCGCGCCCGGTATCACGCTGGAGCGCTACGCCACCACCAGCCCCAAGACCAACGTCTGGGTCGCCAAGATCGATCTGTGCAAGAGCGGCATCCACGTCGACGCGACGCGGGCGCCCAAGGGTCTGACATCGGTCGCGACCTGGGGCGCCGCGCGCGGCGCTTCGCTCGCCACCAACGGTGATTTCTACAAGACCGGGCCAGTCCGCGTGTACGGCGACGCCGTCGGCGAGGGCGTGCGCTGGCCGTCGATCCAAACCGGCTTGGACCCGGCCTACAAAGGCGAGTGGTATTGGCACGACGCGGGCTGGATCGCATTCCTGCACGACGGCGTGCAGTTCAGCCACACCGGCTGGCAGAAGAAGAACGGCAAGAACCTCAAGGCCGGTTGGTCGCCGACGAAGTTCACCGACAACCTCCCGGCCGGCGTGCTCGCCCTGGTCGGCGGCTTCCCCGAGCTGGTCATCGAGGGCAAGACCTATACCTGCTCGTCTCCGACCGCGAGCTCGTGCTTCCCCGACCGCTCCGACATGCGCGCCCGCCACCCACGCACCGCCATGGGCCTGACGGCCGACATGCAGACGCTGCTGCTGGTCGTGGTCGACGGCCGCACCTCGGCCTCGATCGGCATGTACGGCGCCGAGCTCGCCGAGCTGATGGGCAAGCTCGGCGCGTGGGAAGCCTTCAACCTCGATGGCGGCGGCTCCTCGCAGATGTGGGTCGCCGGCAAGGGCACCGTCAACGACGCATCGGGCAACAACAACGGCGGCGGCCTGCGCGCGGTCGCCAACCATTGGGCCGTGCTCGCGGGCACCACCGCCGGCTACCCCGCGCGCCCCGGCCATTGCAAGACTCAACCGGTCTGCGCGCTGCTGCCCGCCCAGGGCGGCACGCTGCAAGAGACCTCGCCCTGCTTTCGCACCTTCGGCCCGCCGAAGTTCTGGCGCACCGAGAAGGTGGGGCAGGGCGGCGGGCTGCGCTGGACCAACGCCGGCAACTCCGGCGTGCCCGACAATTGGGCCTGGTGGCGCATCGAGCTCGCCGAGGCCGGCACCTACAAGGTCGAGACGGCCGCGAACGCGACCTTCGGCGTCTTCGCCAAGACCCACTACGAGGTCCGCGCTGCCGGCAAGACGACGACGCTGACCATCGACCAAACCAAGGCCAGCAAGGGCTGGATCGATCTGGGCACCTACACCTTCGCCGCCGGCGGCGCCCAATGGGTCGCGGTCTACGACGACCACTCCGGCAAGGCCGTGGTCGACCAGCACATCGTCGCCGACGCGCTGCGCCTGACGCGGCAAGAGCCCTGGTGTGGCAGCGGCACCTGTGGCGGCGGCGAGACGTGCAGCGGCTGCCCGCAGGATTGCGGCGCATGTGCGCCCGTCTGCGGCGACGGCACCTGCGCCACCGGCGAGACGTGCAGCGACTGCCCGCAAGATTGCGGTCCGTGCCCGCCGAGCTGCGGCGACGCGACCTGCTCGCCCGGCGAGTCGTGCGGCAGTTGCCCGGCCGATTGCGGCGCCTGCCCGGACGCGGGTGGTTCGGTGCCGGACGGCGGCAGCGCGCAGGACGGCGGGGGCGGCACGGACGGCGCCGGGGGTGCAGACACGGGGGCCGTCGAGGACGTGAGCGTCGTCGTGGATGTGGGCGTCGTCGCCGATGCCGTGGACGGCGGTCCGGCCGATGACGCGGTATCGACGCCGGACGCCGGCCTGCCGACCGACCTCGGCGCCCCGGCCAGCCCGAGCGACGACGCCGATGCGGACGCCGCCGACGGCCCCGTGGACGGCGCAGCGGACGACGCGGCGGACGACGGTGCCGGCGCGCCGCCCGGCGACGGCGCGGGCGGCGCCAACGACGCGGTCGGCGCTACCGACGCCAATGGGCAGCCCGATGTCGTCGGGACGACGCCGTCGGCGGCGAGCGGCGGCTGTTCGAGCGCCGCGGCGGTGCCGCATCCGCAGGCGTGGTGGTTCTTGCTCGGCCTGGCGGCGTCGGCGCTGCTGCGTCGGCGACGCGGGGTGGTTCTGCGCGACTGAGGTCGGCCCCGCCGGCGTTGCCGCCAGAGACGCGACCAGAAAATGCAGCTTCGCATTTTCTGGCCGAGTCTCTCGTCTGTTGTTTGGGGGGCTAGGCGCCCCCTGGTCGCGAGAAGCGAGGTTCTCGCGAACCATCCCCCTCCACGAGCCGCGACCAACATATCGCCCCTGGCGATTTTTTGATCGCGTCTCTAAGACGCCGGCCGCATCGCGCTCGCGCGGATATCGACCACGACGGCGCCGTCGGCCCGCGCGATCAGCGGGTTCAGGTCCAACTCCAGCAGCGCCGGGCAGGCCGCGGCGAGCGCCGAGACGCGCAGCAGCACGTCTTCGATGGCGGCCAGATCGACCTTCGCGGCGCCGCGGTAGCCGTCGAGCAGCGGAAATCCGCGCGGCGCGCGCAGCAGCTCCGCGGCGTCGACGTCGCGCAGCGGCGCGATGCGGAAGGCGACGTCGCGCATCAGCTCGACGTGCACGCCACCGAGGCCGAACATCACCAGCGGCAGGCCCGAGGGGTCGCGCGAGACGCCGACGATGGTCTCGACCCCGCCGCGCACCATCGCCTGCACCTGCGCGCCCGACATCCCGACGCCGGCGCGCTCGGCGGCGCGGGCGAGCGCCTCCCAGGCCGCGAAGACTTCGGATTCGTTGCGCAGGTCGACCTTCACGCCGCCGAGGTCGGATTTGTGCGAGACGCCCTCGGCGACCAGCTTGACCACGACGGGGAAGCCGATGGCGCGGGCGTGCTCGGCAGCCTCACCGGCGCCGCGGGCCAGGCGTGAGGCGGCGCGGGGTACGCCGAGCGCGTCGAGCAGGCCGAGCAGGGCGTCGCCGTCGAGCTCGGCGGGGGCGCCCTGACCGGCGGCGGCCTCGACGATGGCGCAGGCGGCGGCGACGTCGCAGCCCTCGGGTGTGCGGTGGCTGCCTTCGGGGCGCTCGCACCAGGCGCCGTGGTCGGCGGCGCGGGCGAGTACGCGGACGGCAGCCTCGGGGAAGGCGTAGCTGGGGATATGGGCGGCTTCGAGCGCGTCGGTGGCTTCGGCGACGCCGCGCAGGCCCATGAAGCAGGCAACGACGGGCTTGCCGTGGCCGCGGGCGGCGCGAGCGATGGCACGGGCGACGTCGATGGGGTCGGTCACGATCGGCGGCACGAAGATGGCGAGCAGGGCGTCGACCTCGTCGCTGGCGAGCAGGGCGCGGGCGCAGGCCTCGTATTGGGCGGCGGTGGCCGAGGCGATCATGTCGACCGGGTTGTGCACGCTCGCGGCGGCGGGCAGCTCGGCGGCGAGGCTGGCGGCCAACGCGGGCGAGAGCTCGGGGACGTCGAGGCGCTGCGCTTCGCAGGCGTCGGTGGCGAGGATGCCGGGGCCGCCGGAGTTGGTGAGGATGGCGACGCGGCGGCCGCGCGGGACGGGCTGGTGGGCCAGGAACGCGGCCATGTCGAAGAGCTCTTCGACGGTGTCGACGCGCAGCAGCCCGCATTGCTCGACCAGCGCTTGTACGGCGCGATCGCCCGTCGCCAGCGAGCCGGTGTGGCTGCTCGCGGCGAGGCCACCGCGCTCGGAGCGACCGCTCTTGACCGCGACGATCGGCTTGCTGCGCGAGAGCTCGCGTGCGATCTGCGCGAACCGCAACGGATCACCGAAGCTCTCGAGGTAGAGCAGGATGACGCGGGTGCGCGCGTCCTCGCCCCACCAGGCGAGCAGGTCGTCCGCGGCGATATCGGCCTTGTTGCCGATGCTGACGAACTCGCTGATGCCGATGCCCAGGGCGTGCGCGGCGTCGAGCATGGCCACGCCGAGCGCGCCCGATTGGCTCGCCATCGCGACGCTGCCGGCGGCGGGGTAGGTCGGCGCGAAGGTCGCGTCCAGGCGCACGGCGGGGTCGGTGTTGACCACGCCGAGGCAGTTGGGGCCGACCAGGCGCATCCCGGCGGCGGCGCAGATGGCGACCAGCTCGGCTTGGCGGGCGGCGCCCTCGCCGCCGACCTCGCCGAAGCCGGCGGTGATCACGACCAGGCCGCCGACGCCTGCTTCGGCGCAGGCGCGCGCCGAGGGCACGACGTGCTCGGCGGGGACGGCGAGGATCGCGAGGTCGACCGGCTCGTCGATGTCGCGGACGTCGGCGACCGCGCGCACGCCGAGCACCGCGCGCTCGGTGGGGTGCACGGGGTAGATCGGCCCGCGGAATTCGGCCCGCAGCAGGTTGCGCAGCAGCTCGCTGCCGATGGTGCCGGGGCGGTTCGAGGCGCCGAGGAAGGCGACCGAGCGCGGCCGCAGCAGGCGGGAGAGATCGGGTGTGGCGGGCATGGTCGAAGGCTCCGGCTCGTTCGCGGCGCGGCGTGTGCTACGGCGTACAGACCTGCGCCCCGGCCGTGCACGCGCCGCTCTTGCACGTATCGTAGGCTGTACAGAGCGTGCCGTCGTCACAACTTGCGCCGTCGGCGTTCGAAAGTGGCTTGCCGCTGCCGGATTCGCAGACGCCTCGCCGTCGGGCCTCGCGAGCACCTGCAATCGCCTGCCTCGCAGGTGCCCGCGAACGCGTCCCGCCTTGTTCACCGCGGTGGAGCGTGCCTTCGCAGTGCGCGTCGATCGGAGCGGCGTTCGGTGCGTCCCAAGGGCATGTGGGCGCTCCGCGCGCCGGGAGGAACACGCCATGGTCCGCGCCGTCCGACGAAACCCAATGTTGCTGCTGCTCGCTGTGTTCGCCCTCGGGGCCGCGTCGCTCCCGCTGCGAGCGGGCGCCCAGCCCGAACCTTGCGCCGTCGACGTCGAGGTGGTCGGCGCCGCTGCGGGCGACGCGCTCGCCGGCGCGACGGTGCGACTGAGCGACCCCGGACGCTTCGAGGCCGGCGTGCAGACCGACGCGAAGGGGCACGCGCATTTCGCGGCCACCTCCTGCGAGGCGTTGCGTGTCGCCGTCAGCAAGAAGGGCTACCACGCCGCCCACGCGCGCTTGCCGGCAGCGACCCCCGGACGCGCGCGCTCGCTGACGCTCCGGCTCGCCGCGGTCGGTCGGGTCGGCACCATCGCGACCAGCAGCGCGCCGAAGAAGAAGGCGACGTGGCCGGTGGTGATGCCGAGCTTGCGCAGGCGCTCGCGCGGCGCCGCTTCCATGCTCAACACCTCGCTCACGAGCCCTCCTCGGCGCCGCCGTAGCGGAACTGCGCGATCGTCATCTTGGCGCGGAAATGCTCGCGATTGG
>JBEARB010000057.1:0-15520 GCA_041163625.1 Pseudomonadota bacterium
GCCGCGCAGCGCCTCGCCCCGGCCCGGGTCGTGCTCGGCGAGGGGCAACAACACCACGCGCATCCAGGGTCGATCCTTGGCGAGGTTCAGCAACGCGCCCAACTCCTCGGGCAGGGTCACGTCGGTCGGGTCGCCGAAGAGGACGGCCGTCACGTCGGCGTTCGCGGGGCCGGCTGCCGGCTCGCGCCCCGAGAGCGTGACTTTCCAACGCTCACCGAGCTTGCCACGGGCGCCGAAGTCGGCCCCGAGGAGCATCGCGCGCAGACCGCCGCGACCTTTGCCGCGCAGGGCCGCGAGTCCTGCCACCGCCGCCGGCGCGACTCGGCGAACCACATCGCGCTCGCAATCCCGGATCCGACGCGCCGCGCAGCGCGCCCAATCCTTCTCGGCGGTCGTCAATGCGGCCTCGAGCACGGCCTTCGGCGGCGCGCCGGCCAAGCCACGGCCTCCGATCAGCGAGGTCGGCGTCGCGCGGACTCCGAAGGCGATCGCCGCACGACGCTCTCGCTCGAGCGCGTGCAGCGTGGTGTCTTCTTTCCGCTCGCGGTCGAAACGCTCGGCGTCCAGGCCGGCGGTGGTCGCCGCCGCGCGCAACGCGGCCTCGTCCAAGGTCGGGCGGCCGATCAGCGCGCGCACGAACGGCAGCTCCGCCCCCTGCGCGCGTGCGGCCACGGCGGCTCGGGCGGCGCCGGCGGCCAGACGGTTGCGACCGAGCGGGACGTGATGCAGCAGCACAGCGAAGGCCGTGCGGCCGGCGACGAGTTCGAAGGTGCGTTGGAGGGCGTCGCGGCTGTGCGGATCTTGGAGATCCACGAACAGCCGCAGGGGGATTGGGCCGCTGCCGCTGCCCGCCGCCTCGGCCGTCGGCAGCCCCAACAGCAGTCCGAGCGCGACGAGCAACAAGCGCTGCGCCCATCGACGCACCAGGGCGCCGACGCGGTCGCTGCGGATCCCGGCAGGGATGCTGCGCACGGCTACTCGCGAGCGCGGAGTAGTCGGCTGATGGCGGCGCGGAACGTCGCGGCCGAGAAGCCGAGCTGAGGCGTGAACGCGTGCCCGTTGATGTAGACCGAGGGCGTGCCCTTGAGCTCGAGGCGCTTGGCCTCGGCCTCACTCTTGGCGACCAACTCCGCGTTCTTCGGATCGTCCATTGCCTTCTGGAACGCCTTCAGGTCGAGCCCGAGGCGCTTGGCTACGGCGATCAGGTCGGCCCGGCCGAGCTTGTCCTGCTGTGCCATCGCCAGGTCGCGGAACTGCCAGAACTTGCCCTGCGCGGCGGCGGCGCGTCCGGCGACGGCGGCTTCGCGTGCGTTCGGATGGAAGGGCAAGGGGAAGTCCATCCAGGTCACCTTCACGCGACCATCGAACTCGGCGAGCACCGACGCGATATGCGGCTCGAGGCGAGCGCAGAAGGGGCACTGCATGTCCTGGAAGGCGACGATGTGAATCGCCGCGCCCTCCGGGCCGCGGGTGATGCCCAGCGAGGTGTCGATGGTGGCCTGCGTGGTGCCGAGCGAGTCGAGCAGCTTGCCCTCGCCGACGAGCTTCTCGTAGACCGCGCCGACCTCGGTGCCGGCGTCGAGCAGCTTCTTCGCTCGCGCCGCCTCGGCGTCCACGACCTTCTTGAGCGCGTCGAGATTCGGCGCGCCGATGATCAGCCGACCGTTCACGTAGAGGTTCGGAGTGCCCCGGACGGCCAGCGCCTCGACCTGCTCCAGATCGCCGCGGATGTGCTCGTCCACGCCGCTCGCGGCCATCGAGGTGCGGAAGCGGTCGATGTCCAGGCCGGCGGCCGCAGCGAGCGCGCCGATCCCCTCGAGGCTCAGCTTCTCGGTGCTGAACAGCTGGTCGTGCATCTCCCAGAACTTGCCCTGCGCACGCGCCGCCTCGGAAGCTTTGGCCGCCAGCATGGCGTTCTCGTGGATCGGCTGCGGGTTGTGCTTCCAGACCACGCGGACCTTGTTGCCGTACTCGTCGGTGAGCGACTTCAACGTCGGCTGCAGCGCGCGGGTGTGCGGACATTCGAAATCACCGAAGACGACGACGGTCACCAGCGCCGCGGCCGGTCCGCGAATCGGGTCGTCCGCGCGCACCAGCACGCGCCAGACGGCGTCTTCCTCGCGCGGGTCGCGACCGAACTGCAGGCGCTGGCCGACCGGCATCGCGCCGCCGGCACCCGCGGGCTGGATCGTCGCGCCGACCACACCGCTCTTGCGGACGACCTTGGCCGGCACCGGCACCTTCGGCGCAGGCTGACCCTCGAGCACGTGCTTGGCGTAGAAGGGCGCGCGCTTGGGGCTGTTGCGCTCGACGAGCGCCTTGAGCAGGCCCTCGGGCTTCTCGCCCTTGCCGAGCAACTCGGCGGCGACCTCGGCCTGCGTCTTGAAGACGCCTTCCCAGGTCTCCTTGCTCTGCGCACCCTGCAGCAGCGCGCCATTGACGAGGTAGGAGGGCGTACCCGCCACGCCGAGCGCCGCGGCCAGGGCGACATCGGCCGAGACGGCCTCGCGCACCTCGGCGCTCTTGCGCAGCGTGTCGAAGCGGGCGGCGTCGACGTCCTCGCGCGCGCCGAAGCTGTTGATCGTCGCGATGTCGACGTTCTCGGCCGCGAACGCGTGGTCCCACCACTGACGCCACAGCCCCATCTTGTGGGCCGCGACCGCGGCCTCGGCGAGCACGACCGAGTCCGGATGGGTGTCGAGCGGCAGGTTCACCAAGCGGATCCGCGCGACGTCCTTGTGCGCCTCGAAGGTCGACAGCAGCTCGGCGGCGCTGGCCTTGCAATGCGGGCATTGGTAGCCGACGAAGGCGAGCACGTCGACCTTGGGCTGCTCGGCGCCGAGGCCCGCGCGACCGCTCGCGGGTGCCGGCTTTTCGGCGTTGGCCTCGGGCTTGGGCGCTTCCTTGTTGCCGCACCCGGTCAGGGTGAGCGTCATGAGCGCGACGAGCGCGAGCGAGAGCCGTCCGAACTTGCGAAGATCCGACATCGACAATCCTCCGTGGAGCGATGGGGCGCGTAGCGTAGGGAGCCGCCGGGGGCGGGTCAAGGCGGCGCGGATTCACCGCGCGGATCGGACGCTACAGCGCGCGCGACCTCAACATCGAGATGCCCAACCATGTTCCCGTCCACAGGCCGACGCCGCCGAGCAGCAAGGTCCACCAGGTCGTCGGGGACGCGAATCCGCGCACCTCGGCCGTCGGCAGCAACCAGGCGAAAAGCGCCCACGCCGCCAACGTCGTCGCCGTGAGAACCGCACGGTTGACCTGCCGCTCTCGCTGCAGCATCGCGCGGTCCAGATCGGGGTCGGCGATCTCGAAGCGCAACTGTCCGCGGCGCACCTGCCGCAGCACCGAGCGCGCCTCGCCCGGCAAGACCACTGCGAGGCCCCACCAATCGCGCAGCGTGCGGAACAGCCGCCGCGAGTAGGTCTCCGGGTCCAGCGCGCGTCCGAGGTAGAGCCGAACGAAATAGGGGCGCAGATCGACCATCGGGTTGAAGCCCGGATGGATCTGCCGCGCGATGCCTTCCATCGTCGAGATCGACTTCCCGATCAGGACCAGGTCGGTCGGCAGATCGATATCGTGGCGCAGCACGACCTCGATGGTCTCGGTGAGGAAGGTGCCGATGTCGACGGTGACCAGATCGACGCCGTGGTAGCGGCCCATCAGCGCTGCTACCTCGCCGCGCAATCGACGCACGTCGACCGAGTCGCCGAGCACGCCCAGATCCATCAGCAGCGAGACGAGCATCTCCGCGTCGCCGAGCAGGATCGCCGCCATGAAGGCGAGCAGTTCGTCGATGCGCTCGCGGTCCAGCGAGCCCATCATGCCGAAGTCGATGACGCCCAGGCGGCCGTCGCGCAGCACGAAGAAATTGCCCGGGTGCGGGTCTCCGTGGAAGAAGCCGTGCTCGAAGATGCTCGACATCACCACGGCGATGCCGGTCTCGGCGACCGCGGCGGGATCGATCGACCACGCGTCCAGGGCGGCGCCGTCGGTGACCTTCACGCCGTCGAGGAACTCCATCGTCAGCACCCGGCGCGTACTCAGGGCCGGAACCGTGGTCGGCACGTGCACGCGCGGCTCATCCGCGAACTGGCGGCGGAACCGCTCGATATTGCGCAACTCGTTGCCGAAATCCGTCTCCAGTCGGAGGCCGTGCCCGAACGCCTCGACCGCCGCTGCCGGCTTGAACGCCCGCACTTCCGGGACGTTCTGCTCGAGCAGCTCGGCCAGCGTCGCCAGCAGATCGAGGTCCGCGCGCAGGCGTTCGTCCAGACCGGGCCGCTGCAGCTTGACCACGACCTCCTCGCCGGTCTCGAGGCGAGCCCGGTGGACCTGCGCGATCGACGCGGCGGCGAGTGGCTCCGGATCGAACGACGCGAACAGCCTCTCGACCGGCGCGCCGAGCTCGCGCTCCAGCAGCGCCCGCGCCTCGGCGGTGGGGAACGGCGGCACGTCGTCTTGGAGCTTCCGCAGCTCCTCGCACAGCGTCATCGAGGCCAGGTCGGGACGCGTCGCCAACATCTGGCCGAGCTTGACGAACGTCGGACCGAGCTCCTCGAGCGCGAGCCGAACGCGGACCTCCCAGCTGCGGTTGGCGATCGACGCGTCGACCTCGGCGGCGCGGCCCAGGCGCAAGATGGCGGCGAGCCCGGAAGACTCGATCACCTGCCCGAAGCCATAGCGGATGGCGACGGCTGCGACCTGGCGCAAGCGCGCCGCCTGCCGCGCCATGTTCGGCAGCGTCCAGAGTTTCGCGATCGCGCTCACGCCGCGCCCTCCCGGTCTTCGTGCTGCGGGGCCGGCGGCGCAACGGTCTCACCCGCCTCCGCGGCATCGGCGGCTGCCCGGGCGGAGGCGCCCGCCTGCCGCGCAGCGGTGCGCAACAGCGCCTCGACGGTGGGGCCGAGCGCGCTCGCGGTCTCGACCAGCGGCCCGCGCGCGCGGCTGCCGACCGCCGAGAGCGCCTCCAGGATCAGCGACGCGTATGGCGCTCCGTCGTCGCGCACCTTGCCGAGTCGCGCGCGCGTCTGCGCACGCAGCGCCTCGACCTCCGCCGCGTCGAGCGCGCCGGCAGCGACCACGCGGTCGAGCACCGCGTCGGCGTGACCGTCGAGCATCCAACGCGCGATCAGGCTCGCGAGCCCCTTCTCGACGGCGCGGCCGATCATGCCCGGACCGTCACAGCGAGCAGCGCCGGATGCGCCACTTTCCGCCGTTGTTGTCGTCGTAGTAGACGGCGCACGGCGTGGGCATCGGCTTCTTGTGGCTCTCGATGAAGTACTCGTAGCCGGCGGTGCCGCCCGCGCTCCGCATGATCTCTTTGAAGTCGACGATTTTGAACGAGCCGTCGGGGTTGATGTAGTCCTTGGCCTGGCGCCGCATCCGCTTCCACGCGTGGTCGTACCAGCCGCGCAGCGCGTTGGGCGTGCGCTCGTCACTGTGCAAGATCTGCTGGAATCGCTCCCAGCCGCGCTCCTCGTTCTTGTCGGCGGCGGCTTCGATCGCTTCCTTGAGCACCCACTCGGCGCTCTCGGGAGCGGGGTCGGTGACGGTGACGCCCAGCACCTTCATCCGGGCCTTGTCGATGGTCTTGCCGACCATCTCGCAGCCGCCGAGCAGCGTCGACGCCGCCAGCAGCAGCGCCAATCCGAGCGTGCGGGGACGCCAGATGTTGCGCACGATCGTCATGCCCTGCCTCCTCGGCGCCGTGTCCGCTCGCAGCGACGCCATCGCAATCCCCCAGAGGCTAGCCTGCTTTCGCGGGCGCTGCGAGTCCCGAGGGCGCAGCGGCGCACAGTCGGGCAGGTGCGAGAACGAAAACCGGCGTTGGCAATTCGCGATCGCATCCCTAGACTCCGCGCCCCCTCGCGGCCCGGCCGCGGACCCAATCGGCGGGCAGCCCCCGCACCGCCGCTTCCGAGGAGCCCCGCTATGAGCCTGCATCGCCTTCGCAAGTCCGACACCGTCCCCGCCGTCGGGCGCGACATCGACGCCTGGTGCACGCGCTGCAAGCTCGACCTCGGCCACGTCATCACCGCGATGAGCGGCGACACCGTCGTGCAGGTCCGCTGCAACACCTGCGGCTCGGTGCACCGCTACAAGGACCCCGCCGCGGCCGATCGCGCGGCCACCCGCCGGGTCGCCCAGACGACCGGCGCCGGCGCTCGTCGCGCGGCCACCGCTGCCGCCGCTCGGCCGAACGCGCACCGGATCCGGTACGAGAAGCTGATGGCCGAGCGCGATCGCGGCAGCGCCACGCGCTACCACCCGACGATCTCGCCGCGCGACGGCGATCTGCTCGACCACGCTCGTTTCGGCTACGGCATCGTCGAGAGTGTCGATGGCGGCAAGGCGCGCGTGATGTTCGAAGACGAGGAACGGACCCTGGTGGTCGACCGCTAGAGCCTTCGACAACGACCTCGAATCGGTCTAGACTGGCCGAGGAAGGCTGCCCCCATCTCACGGGTTCTGCGGCGCTTCCTCGAGGTCGACCTGCCATGCAGGACATCTTTACCAATCCTCTCGCACGGATCGCGATCGGCATCGTGGTGCTCGGCGTTGGCGGTTGGGCAGTGATGCAGTGGGTTCGCCGATTGTCGGCGCGGGAAGATTCGCGCGGCGAACGCGAGGTCGAGGCTGCGCTCGCCAAGGGCGACAAGGCCGGTGCCGCGCGACTCGCCGGCGAGTACGAGCTGCACGAGCGCGCGGCGGAGATCTACGACGGCATGGGCCGCCACCTCGACGCCGGTCGCGCCCTGCGCAAGGCCGAGAAGTGGGAGCGCGCGGCCGATCGCTTCGAGAAGGCCAACGATTTCGACTCCGCTGCGTACTGCTATCGGAAGCTCGGCGACGAGGTGAACCTGCGCCGCGCTCTGGAGCGTTCCGGACACTGGGCCGAGGCCGCGCAGATGGCCGAGCAGGCCGGGCGATTCATCGAGGCCGCCGACCTGCTCATCCGCGCCGGGGACAAGACTCGTGCGGTCGAGCTGCTGGTTCGGGGGGGCGAGAAGGATCGCGCGCTCGCGCTCTCGGCCGAGGCGCGGCTGGAGCAGGGCGACTACGAGGGCGCCGGCAAGGCGTTCGTCAAGTTGGAGCAGTGGGAGGCGGCGGTCGACGCCTTCCGCGAGGGTGGGAATCACGCCCTGGCGGCGAAGGTGCTGGCCAAGCTCGGTCGTCACGGCGAGGGCGCGGAGCTGCTCGCCGGTGCGGGCGACCACGCGTCGGCGGCGGCGTTGTTCGAGCACGCGCAGCGATTCCGCGACGCCGCGAAGCATTGGCAGCTCGCCGACGAAGGGGATCGGGCGATCGGCGCGTTGCTGCGCGAGGGCGACAAGCTCGCCGTCATCAAGCTGCGGGTGGCGCGCGACGAGTTCGATCTCGCCCTGCGCGTCATCGCCTCGGTCGGCGAGACCGACGCCGCGTACCTCGACGTCCAGCGCATCGCGGTCTCGGTCTACCGGCAAACCGGCGACGATCGCTCGGCGTTCAAGGCGCTGTTCAAGGTACTCGAGTCTTCGCTGCCGGCCCCGGAGCGGTTGGCGCTGACGCGGGAGGCGGTCGAGCTCGCCGTGACGCTCGGCCAGGGTCGCATCGGTCGCGCGCTGCTCGAGCGCGCGGCGGACGTGATCGCCGGTGACGGCGAGGCGATGGCGTGGTCCGAGACGCTACGCGCACAGCTCGCCGAGCTCGCCGACGCCCCCGAAGAGATGGGCTTGGTCGAGAAGCCTCGCGAACGCGGCGGACGCGCCCAGCTCACCGGTGCCGTCGAGGCAGAGGCGACGCAGACCTACGGCGAGGGCACGGTCGCCTACCTGAGCGGCGAGCAGCGCACCGCGGCCAAGAACGACTTCGGTCTCGAGATCGACGCCGATGGCTGGCCCAAGGGCGTGCCGGTCGCGCTCTCGCGGCGGTATTCCGGCTTGGAGCGCCTCGGTCAGGGCGGCAACGGCGTAGTGTTCCGCTGCGAGGACAAGCTGCTCAGCCGCGTGGTCGTGCTCAAGTTCATGATCGACGGCTCGATGCCGACGGAGATGGCGCGCAAGTACTTCGAGCGCGAAGTGAAGATGGCCGCGAGCCTGAGCCACCCGAACATCGTGCACATCTACGACATGGGTCATGAAGACGACGTGCCGTGGTATTCGATGGAGTACGTCGAGGGGCAGGCGCTCTCGGCGTTCATGCCGGCGGGTCAGATCGTCACCGACAAGATCTTCTTGATGAGCGTCGTCGAGCAGATCTGCGCCGCGCTCGACCACGCCCATCAGAAGGGCATGATCCACCGCGACATCAAGCCCGACAACATCCTCATCTCGTCGGTGGACGGCGCGGTGAAGCTGCTCGACTTCGGCCTCGCCCGCGTGCGCGACGACTCGTTCGGCGAACTCTCGGTGCTCGCCGGAACGCCCTACTACATGGCGCCCGAGCAGATCGACGGCTCGCCGATCGACCATCGCGCCGATATCTACGCGCTCGGTGTCATCCTCTACCGCATGTTCACCGGCCAGTTGCCCTTCCAGGACGGCAACATCTTCGTCGCGCACGCG
Source organism: Pseudomonadota bacterium (assembly GCA_041163625.1). GTDB lineage: Bacteria > Myxococcota_A > UBA9042 > UBA9042 > UBA9042 > JACKFC01. The sequence goes on from JBEARB010000057.1 coordinate 8,550, forward strand.
CTCGAGCCGGTGCCGGAGCCGAGGCAGTTCAACCCGGACCTTTCGCCCGAGATCGTCGGCCTGTTGATGCGCTGCCTCGCGAAGCGGCCGGAAGAGCGGCCCGCCAACTGCGGGTCGATCAAGGTCGCGCTCCACGACGCGCTGTTCGGCCATCTACGCTCGGGCGCGCGCAGAATCTAATCGCCGCTCGCTTCGGTCTCAACGGGGCGCGCCACCGTACGCGCACGCGGCGCCGAGCTCGACCAGGACGTGCTCGAGCGTGAGCGCCGTGCTCGGATTCAGCACCAGCGAGGCGTCGGTTTCGTCGAGCGCCTCGAGGCCGGCACCGATGCCCTCTGCCCCCGCGCGCTCGGCGAGCTGACGTAACCCGGCGGCCCACGGCGCGTGCGGCAGCGTCTCGGGATCGACGCCGGCGGCGACGAGCAGCGCGTCCCGCAGCAAGGCCCGAAGCGCGTCGATGGTCCACTGCAGGCCCTCGCGACTCGGCCCGCGGCTGCGCCCCTTGGCCTTGCTCTCGCCACCGGACTCGACCGCGTCGAGCAGCCCGGCCAGCTCCTCGACGAAGCCGACCTCGACGCCGAGGCGGTGGCTACCCAAGCCGGTTCCGAAGCCGATCAACGCCTCGAGGACCGGGCGCCAGCTCGGTTCGGCGCGCGTGCGGGCGGCGGTGAGGCTGCCGTCGGCGAGGCTGGCGCCGAGGCTGGCGAGCGCGGGATCGCGGCCCTCGGCGCGCAAGATCGCCTCGATATCGGCTTGGCCGAGCGGTCCGAGCCGAAGCGATTGGCAGCGCGAGCGGATCGTGTCGATGAGCAGCTGTGGGCGGCTGCTGACGAGTAGGAAGTAGGTGTCGCGGGGCGGCTCCTCGAGGGTCTTGAGCAGCGCGTTGGCGGCTTCTTCGCGGAGGCGATCCGCCTCTTCGATGATCAGCGTCTTGGCGGCGCCGAGCACGGGTTCGAATCGCATGACGCGGGTCGCGTCGCGGACCTGGTCGATCTTGATGCCTTGTCCGTCGCGTGCGAGGCGCTGCACATCCGGGTGGTCGCCGCGCTCGAGCGCGTGGCAGGAGCGACACGCGCCGCAGGGATCGCCGTCGGGTCGACGCTCCAAGCATGCGAGCGACGCGGCGAGGGCCTCGGCGACGGTCGTTTTGCCCACGCCTTCGGGGCCGACCAGCAGAAGCGCGTGGGCCGGGCGCGCCCCGCGCAGCAGGCGACGAAGGGCGTCGAGTTGGGCGGCGTGACCACGGATTTGCGAGAGGCGCACGAGCATGCGCCGCAGTCTAGGGCAGGGTCGCGGGCGCGTCACCTCGCCCTGGCCGTGGCGTTCCACCCAGGCTATGCTCACGGGGCGCCTCGCGCACCGATCCCACCCACGATCTCGCTTCGCTCCGCAGGAGGATCCGATGTGCCGTCGCGTCTCGCTCGCCATGCCGCTCGTTGCGCTCGCGCTCTTGGTCGCCCCGACCGCCCACGCCGACAAGATCATCTGGCAGCACGACGACCTGCCCGGTGACATGACGACGCTCGCGGACGGCTTGAAGAAGCACCCGATGAGCGCCCATCCCGGCTTCGTGAAGGGCGAGGCGTTCGGGCAGATCTTCCAGCCACAGGCGGGCGACTACCCGGTCAAGATCTTGAGCGTCGAGCTGGTGATGGCGGCCGCCGAGACGGCGACGCCGCCGTTCGCCGAAGTGCCGATCGCGATCGAGATCTACAACGACGACGCCGTCGCCGCGGCGCCCTCGGCGGCCCCGATCTGGTCGATCAACTCCTCGGACTTCTTCAACCCCGCGACCGGCAAGCCGGGCATGAACGTGGTCGGCAACACCGGCATGATCTTCGAGTTCGATTGGAGCAAGCCGGAGAACCACCCACCGCCGATCACCAAGGGCAATATCCGCGTGGTCATTCGCGTGCTCGGCAACGCCAAGGACAACGGGGAGTATTGGGAGCCGGGCTGCTCGACCACGGGGCTGGGAATCTGCCAGTGCGCGCAGCTCTACACCGGTCTGGGCCTGGATCTCTGCGGTTGTCAGGACCTCGCCGCGCTCACCGACTCGGGCACCACGCCGAAGGTGAACGTGCTCGAGATCGTCTACCCCCTCGGCGCCTGCAGCGGCAGCAAGAAGTGGGTCTGGCTCGAGGACATCGCCAAAGAGGGCAAGCAGATGAAGGGCGACTTCCTGCTGCGCCTCGGCGTCGAGGGCTTCGTGACCAGCGGCCCGGACGCCGGCAGCACCGACGCTGGCGCCGCCGACGCCGGCAGCACCGACAGCGGCCCCTCGCTCGACACCACCGACGACCAGGCCGAGGCCGGCACGGTCGATGTCGCCGTGCCGGTCCTCAAGCCGAGCGTGGCGTTGGTGACGCCCGATACCGGCAGCAACGACGCCATCACCCAGATCGAGATCATCGGCGAGGGCTTCGCCGACGGCGCCATCGTCAAGGTCGGCACCCACAAGTGCGCGGTCGACAGCGTGACCTCGACCAAGATCGTGGCGAACGTGCTCAGCGGCATCCCGGCCGGTAGTTATCCCGTCGTGGTCGAGAACCCGAACGGCCAGATCGGCTTCAAGGATCCCGGCTTCACCGTGACGGCGCCCGCGCCCGCCGAAGACGCCGGCGCCGGCGATACCAGCGGCGTGCCCTTGGATGCCGGCAACGACAGCAGCGTCTCGCTCGGGCCGCTCGCCATCGAGTTGGTCGAGCCCCGCTGTGCCGCCGCCGACGCCGACACCGCCGTCACCATCTACGGCACCGGCTTCGGTCCCGGCTTGGTCCTCGAGCTCGGCGGCACGGCGCTGATCGCGGTCACCGCCGAGTCGTCGACCAAGGCCAAGGCGCTGGTGCCCAAGGGCATGCCGATCGGCTTGGCCTCGCTGGTGGCGAGCCAGGACGGCAAGGTCGCCTCGCTCGCCAACGCGGTCGAGGTCGGCTGCGGCTCGGGCAGCGGCAAGCAGGACAGTGGCTGCAGCGCGGCAACCGGGGGACGGATGCCCCTGCACGGCGGCGCGTGGCTGCTGCTGGCGGCTGCTGCGGCGCTGTTCGTCCGTCGGCAGAGGGTTTGATGGGAGCGGCAGCGTTGCGAACGACGAAATGGCGTACAGCGCCCGACCCAGCCGAGACGGGCTGGCCGGCGGGCGTGCCCTACATCATCGGCAACGAGGGCTGCGAGCGCTTCAGCTTCTACGGCATGAAGTCGATCCTGCAGGTCCACCTGACGGCGCTCTACGTCGCCACTTCGATGACCAACGACCTGGCCGAGAACCACGCGCAGGAGATGGTCCACCTGTTCATCGCGGGCGTGTACGCCTTCCCGATGATCGGCGCGATCTTGGCCGACCGGCTCTGGGGCAAGTACCCGACGATCTTCTGGCTCAGCTTGGTCTATTGCGCCGGCCACGCCGTGCTCGCGGTCGGGGAAGATTCGCTCGCCGGTATGGCGTTGGGCCTCGGCCTCATCGCCATCGGCTCGGGCGGTATCAAACCCTGCGTCAGCGCCAACGTCGGCGACCAATTCGGCAAGGGCAACTGGCACCTCGTCACCAAGGTCTTCCAAGCGTTCTATTTCATCATCAACTTCGGTTCGTTCTTCGCGACGTTGGCGATCCCCTGGCTGAAGCAGACCTACGGCACCAGCGTCGCCTTCGGCGTACCCGGCATCCTGATGTTCATCGCGACCATCGTGTTCTGGATCGGCCGCGACAAATTCGTGCACGTGCCCGCCAAGCCCGGCGGCAAGCTCGGCGCCTACGACGCGGCGTCGTCGTCGCTGCTCTTCCTCGGGCTCATCGGGCTGCCGCTCTTCTTCACGGACATCCTGCCGCTCTGGGCCTTCACGCTGGGCATGATCGTGCTCACGGGCGCCGGCTTCGGCTTGTTCTCGGCGCGCCAGCGCATCGAGGCCGACGACGGCTTCCTCGCCGTGACCTTCGAGGCGCTGCGTGATCTCGGCAGCGGCGAGGCGGCGCGGGCGGCGGCTGCGGCGGCGCCCGACGCGCCGGACATCGCGCGGAATCGACTCTTCGCCGGCGTGGCGGCGCGGCGCGGCGCCGAGGTCGCCGAGGGGCCGGCGGCGGTGCTGCGCATCGTCAGCGTCTTCTTCATGGTCAGCGTGTTCTGGGCGCTCTTCGACCAGCACAGCTCGTCGTGGATTCGCCAGGCGAAGCGCATGGACCTACACGTCGACGCGTTCGGGCTCTCGCTGGATCTGCTGCCCTCGCAGATCCCGAGCCTCAACCCGCTGATGGTGATGATCCTGATCCCGCTGAACAATTTCGTGCTCTACCCGCTGGTCGGCAAGCTCGGCTTCGTGCTCACGCCGCTGCGCAAGATGACCATCGGCATGCTGATGGCCGCCGCCGCCTTCGCCATCGTCGCCCTGCTGCAGGAGCGCATCGACGCGCTCGACGCGACCGGCGGCAAGGTCGGCATCGCCTGGCAGGTGCTGCCGTACTTCGTGATGACCCAGGCCGAGGTGATGGTCTCGGTCACCGGCCTCGAATTCGCCTACACGCAGGCGCCGCGGCGCATGAAGTCCACGATCATGGGCTTCTGGCTGCTCGTGGTCGCGCTCGGCAACAAGCTCGTGGTGTTGGTGACGCAGCTGCCGGATATGGGGCTCGCCACGTTCTTCTGGGTGTTTGCGGCGCTGATGGCCGGCGCGGCGGTCGTCTTCGGCGCGCGCGCGGCGTTCTACCAATACCGCGACTACAGCCAATAGGCCGCGCTCAGGCGGCGGCGCCGTCGCGGATCTCGTCCTCGATTGCCTCGGCGCGCAGCGAGAGCTCTTCCCACTTCGTCATCGCGTCGTCGATCTGTGCGCGCAGCCGGCCGTGCTCCTCGGCCAAGGCGCGGACGCGCTCGCCGTCGTCGTAGAGCGTCGGGTCGAGCTGGGCGTGGCCGATCTCGGCGCAGCGGGCTTCCCAGCGCTCGATGTCCGCTTCCAGGCCGGAGATCCGGTCCTTGAGCGGCTTGACGCGGCGCGCGAGCTCGGCGCGCAGCTCGGCCTCGGCGCGCTTGCGGGCGCGGGCCTCCTCGCGGGTCTCGCCGGCGCCAGCGGCGCGATCGGCGTCGTCTTCGGCAGCGGCGGCGCTCGGATCTTCGCCGCGCAGGATGGCGTCGACCAGCTTCGGGTCGCCGCCGGACTTGCGGTAGAGGTAGGCATCGTAGTCGCCCTCGAAGAGCGAGACGCGCCCGCCGGGCAAGACCTCGAGCACGTGCGTGGCGACGGCGTTGATGAAGGCGCGGTCGTGGCTGACCAACACGACGGTGCCGTCGTAGGCCGAGAGGGCGTCTTCGAGCACCTCGCGTGAGAGCAGGTCGAGGTGGTTGGTCGGCTCGTCGAGCAGTAGCGTATTGGGCGCCCGCAGCACCATCCGGCACAGCGCGAGCCGGGCGCGCTCACCACCGGAGAGCACGGCCACGCGCTTTTCGACCGTCTTCCCGCGGAAGAGGAAGGCGCCGAGCAGGCTTCGCACCTTGGGCATCGTCGCGTCGCTCGCCGCGCGCTGCGCTTCGACCAAGACCTGCGAGCCGGCGTCGAGCGACTCGAGCTGATGCTGCGCGTAATGCTCGACGCGGACCTGATGCCCGAGCACGACCTCACCCTCGGTCGGATGCAGCACCCCGGCGAGCAGCTTGAGCAGGGTCGATTTGCCGGCGCCGTTCGGGCCGACCAACGCCACGCGCATGCCGCGCCAGATGGTGAGGTCGATGCCGCTGTAGACGCGGTTGCTGCCGTAGGACATGCCGACGCCCTGCAGACGCAGCACCTCCTTGCCAGTGCGGCCGGCAGCGGGGAAGCGGAAGCCGATGCCGGCGACGTCGCCGTCGACCTCGACCGCCTCGAGCTTCGCGAGCTGCTTCATGCGCGACTGCGCCTGCCGCGCCTTGGTCGCCTTGGCGCGGAAGCGGTCGACGAAGCGCTGCAGGTGGGCGCGGCGGCGCTCGACGCTGGCGGCGGCGGCCTGCTGCTGCTCGATGCGCTGGGCGCGGCCCTCGATATAGTCCTCGTAGCCGCCGACGGACTCGACGATGCCGCGCGGCGAGAGCTCCGCGATGATGTCGGGGACGCGATCGAGGAAGGCGCGGTCGTGGCTGACCACGACGACGGTGCCGGGGTAGTTCTCCAAGAAGCTCTCGAACCAGGCGAGCGCCTCGAGGTCGAGGTGGTTGGTCGGCTCGTCGAGCAGCAGCACGTCGTAGCGGGCGAGCAGCAGGCGACAGAGCGCGACGCGCATCCGCCAACCGCCCGAGAGCGCGTTGGGCGGACCGCCGATCATCGCCTCGGAGAAGCCGAGGCCGCCGAGCATTTTGCGCGCCTCGTCGAGCAAGCCCTCGCCACCGAAAGCCTCGAAGCGGTCGGTGGCGTGGCCGAGGGCGCGCAGGGCGGCGTCGGTGCCGGCGTAATCGTGGTCGTCGGCCATGCGGCGGCGCAGCGCGGCGAGGTCGGCGCGGGCGTCTGTCCAGCCGTCGATGCCGAGCAACACGGCCTGCAGCGTGTCGTGGCCGGGCAGCTCGCCGACCTCTTGGACGAGGTAGCCGACGCGGACGCCGCGCGGGATGACAATGCTGCCGCCGTCGGGTTGGTCGTTGCCGGCGAGCATGCGCAGCAGCGTGGTCTTGCCGGCGCCGTTGGGGCCGACGAGGCCGTAGCGGATGCCGGGGCGGATCACCCACGACAGACCGGAGAAGAGCTGCTGCGGGCCGAATTGTTTGGCGAGGCCTTGGACGTGGATCACGTTGGTTCGGAGGCGGCTACTTGCCGGCGGCGGTGGCGCTGCTGTTGCGGAAGTTGCGCGGGCAGACGACGAGGAAATCCGCGGCCGGGTTGCTGGTGCGCACGCCGGCACCGCCATGGTACGCCGCGTGCGCCGGATTCGCCATCTGGCAGGCGGTCGCCTCGGGCCAAGGTCGGCGGCGCAGGCTGCACGTGGGCTGATTGGCGTGCGAGGGCATCGACTTCGGGAA
>JBEARB010000058.1:0-5095 GCA_041163625.1 Pseudomonadota bacterium
GGCGGCGCCGATTTCGGCGGCGGCGTCTGGGATCTCTTCGCCCGTGGGCCGCGGGCCGAGCGTCAGCGCAGCGTGATCGAGCACGCCATCGCGCCGATCTGGGAGGCCAACCACGTCTGGCTGATCTTGGTCGTGGTGCTGCTCTTCGTCTGCTTTCCGGGCGCGTTCGCGGCGCTGACCACGGCGCTGCACGTGCCGCTGACGCTGATGCTCGTCGGCGTCGTGCTGCGCGGCTCGGCGTTCACCTTCCGCAGCTACGACCGCGGCCCCGGCGCCACCGAGCGTGGCCGACGCTGGAGCCGCGTCTTCGCCGTCAGCAGCGTCGTCACCCCGATCTTCCTCGGCGTCTGCCTGGGCGCCGCCGTCTCGGGCGCGCTCCGCATCGGCCCGGACGGCCGCGTGGTCACCGACTTCGTCTCGGCGTGGTGGGCGCCGTTCCCGTTCGCGCTCGGCGCCTTCGTGCTCGCGCTCTTCGCCCAGCTCGCCGCGGTCTACCTCGCCGCCGACGTCGCCCGCGACGAGGGTCCGGACGCGCCGCTGGCGCTGGATTTCCAACGCCGCGGACTCGCCGCGAGCGTCGCCGTCGTGCTCACCGCCTGGCTCGCCTTCGCGCTCACCGCCGAGGGCGCGCCGGCGCTGCGGGCGGGCCTGACCGGCGGTGCCGCAGCGCTCGCGGGCCACGCCTTCACCGGCCTCGCCGGCACCGCGACGGTCGCCGCGCTGCTCCGCCGCCGCTTCGCCTGGGCGCGCTGGGCCGTCATCGCCCAGACCTTCGGCGTGGTCGGCGGCTGGGCGGCCTCGCAGGTGCCGTACATCGTGCTGCCGGATCTGACGATCGACGGCGCCGCCGCACCGCCGGCCGTGCTCTGGCCCGTCGTCACCGCGCTCGGGCTCGGCGCGCTGCTCTTGGTGCCGGCGTTCTGGGCGTTGTATCGGGTGTTCCGGCGCTGAGGCCGGCGCGTTCGCGCGTGTCTACCCGACGTGCGGCGCCACCCATTGCCGCCAGAAGGTCGCTGGCCGCGCGCCGGTCTCGCCCGCGACGTGGCGGCCGTCGGCGAAGAGGTGCACCTCCGGGATGCCCTGCACGCCGAGCCGCTGCGCCCAGCGCTGGTCCTTGTCGGTGTCCCCGAGTTGCGGCACGAGCCGGAACGCCGTCATCCGCAGCGTCGGCAGGCGGTCGCGGGGATTACTAGCGAGGGTGTCGTGCAGGCGTTGTCGCAGGACGTCCGGCGCAGTCGGCGCGCGCTCGAGGCCGATCGCGGCGAACGCCGAGGGCCCCTACCGCACCAAGAGGTCCGAATCGCGGAAGGTCGCGCGCATCATCCGCGCGAGCGCGTCGGCCTGGCTGTCGGCGAGCGGCGTCAGACCGTGGATCGAGAGCGCGAGCACGCCGAGCTCGTCGCGCGCGGCCTGCAGCCATTGCGCTTCCATCATCGGCAGGAAGCCGCGCTGGGTGAGCAGACCGGTGACGGGATCGATGAGGTGCAGCGCGTCGAGCGCCCGCTCGGCGGCCTCGAGCGCGCGCTTGACCTCGAAGCGCGCCGAACGGGCCATCGCGGCGCTCTTGGTCGCGCGTCGGCCCCGCACGCGGGCTTTCAGCAGGTAGGCCATCTGCTCGCCGCGCCCCTTGAGTTCGATCGTGCCGCGCTGTTCGAGCGCGAAGGTCGGCTCGAGCATGCGCGCGGCCGCTGCGGTGACTTGGATCGTGTCCAAGGGCGCGCTGATCTCGAGCCGGCTGGCGATGTTCACCGTATCTTTTCTCGACCCCGTGGGCGGAGGCGAGCTCGTCGAAGCGCGAGAAGAGCGCGTCGAGCGTGCGCACGACCTCCTGCGGCGGGCGGCCGTGCGCGTAGGCGGTGAAGCCGACCAGGTCGGCGAAGACGACGGTCACGTGCTCGTGCGCGTCGGCGATCAATTGCTCGCCGTGCTTCATCCGCGCGGCGATGTCCGCCGGCAGCACGTCGTAGAGCAGCAACTCGGCGCGACGCCGCTCGACCTCGGCGACGTCGCCCCCGCGCGCGCCCCGCAGCTGCACGACGCACCCGCGCTGAATGCGCTCGAGCGGACCATCGCCATCGCGACCTGGCTGGGCCGGATGCGCAACGAGCACGCCTCTGCGCGGGTCTTCGAGGCGCTGACCGAGCAGGCACGCGCCGCCGGGCTCGACGCCGCCACCATCGCCACGCTCCACCAATTCCGCGGCGAAGAGCTGCGCCACGGCGAGCTCTGCGCAGCGGCGGCGGTGGCGCTCGGTGGGCAGGCGCAGGTCGACCTCGGCGAGCGAGCGGCGGTGCTGTGGCACGACGACGTCGACCCGCTCGAGGGTCTGTTGCGCAACGTGCTCTCGATCTCCTGCCTCTCGGAGACGGTGGCGGTGGCGCTGATCGCGTCCGAGCGGTTGGAGACCGGGCCGATCGCGCTGCAAGAGACCCTGCGTGCGATCTTGGCAGACGAGGTCGGTCACGCGCGCTTCGGCTGGGCGTTGCTCGATCGGCTCGCGCCGCGGATCGGCGCGGCGCGGGCGGAGCGGCTCTCGGCGTGGCTGCGGCTGGCGTTCGGGCACGTCGAGCAGCACGAGCTGCGCGAGCTTGCGCCGGGCCCATCGCCCTCGCGTGCGGCGACCGACGTCGGCGTCTGCGACGGCGACGAGGCGCGCCGGCTCTTCTACGAGACGGTCGAGACCGTAATCGTGCCGGGGCTGGAGCGACGTGGCCTCGCTGCCGCGTGGGCTTGGCAGCGGCGCGTGTTCCCCGTCGCCGCCTGAGGGCCGCTGCGCGCGTAGCCGCCGCACCGGCGGTCGCCACGACGGGCGCGCACCACCCGGCTGCGTCCCAATGCCGCACTTGTCCGCCCCGCGTCGCGCGTAGGTTGCGCTCCGCAGGGGGGCGCGATGGGCCACGGTCGGACCGACGTCGGAGCAAACAAGCGCGTGCGGGCGTGTCGATGGCTCGTCGGGCTCACCGTCGGGCTCGGATCGGTCGCGCCCGCTGTCGCCCACCACCGCAGCAGCGCCGGACGCATCGACGCCTTTACCGCCTCCGCAGGTCGCGCCGCCGCCGACGCCGACGCGAACACGCTCGCCCTCACGCTCGGCAGCAGCTACGGCCGCTACGACCGCTGGCTCGACCCGAGCGGCAGCACCACCTCCCCCGGCGCGATCGGACGATTCGTCGGCGAGGTCGGCGTCCGCTTCGACGCCGGCGCGCGCGGTGGGCTCTGGTTGCGGATGCCCGTCGGTGGGATCCGTGTCGTGCAACCCGACGCGCCCGAGCGCTTCAGCATGGGCATGGGCGACCTGCAGCTGGGCGGCGCGTTCTCGGTCCACCGCCTGTTGGTGCTGCACTTCGGTGTCTCGTTGCCGACCGGCAGCCGCGCGCCGAGTCAGTCCCTGCAGCAGACGCAATGGATCGAAGGCGGGGCGTCGCCGGCCGCGCGCGCGCCGAGCCAGGGCGCCGAGTCTGTCGTCTTTCGCACCCAGACCGACGCCAGCCTCGGGGCCGGGGTACCGGGCTTCTGGCTCGCGGCGAGCGGTCGTCGGCCGCTCTCGACGGCGGTGCAGGCGCAGTTCGAGGCGGGCTGGCGCGGCTTTGTCGGCGCGACCGCCGACGGATGGACGTGGGGGCGAGACTGGACGGCCCGGGCCGCGCTGGCTTGGCGCTCGGCCGGCGGCGGGCTCGGGCTGCGCGCGGGGCTGGCCGCGCTGCTTCATCGAGACGACCGCGCGCCGGGCGGGGCGCGGTACGGCGCGCGCCGCGAATGGGCGCTCGAGACCGGTGTGGACTTCGCCGGGCCCGGCAGCACGCGATGTGCGTTCACCACGCGCATTCCGCTCGGGCAATGGTCCGAGGACGCGCTGATGCTCGCGAGCGTCGAGACGGCGCTGCGTTGCCGTGTCGTCGTGGTCTCGGCGAGCCCGCCGCGCAGCGCGACGGATGGGGCGTCTTCAGTCGGCGGGCGGGTTGCGCGCGAGCTTGCGTTGCAATGAGCGCCGGTGCAGCCCGAGCCGGCGCGCCGCCTCGCTGACGTTGCCGCCGGTATCGGTCATCACGCGTTGGATATGCTCCCATTCGACCCGGTCGAGGCTGGGCGCGGGGGGCTCGTCACCCAATGGCGCGGCGCGGGGGCCGGTGAGCGCCGCGAAGACCGAGTCCGCCGTCGCCGGCTTGCTCAGGTAATGCCACGCGCCGCGGCGCACGGCGTCCAGGGCGGTGGCGATGCTGCCGTAGCCGGTCAAGATCACGGCGCGGAGCCCGGGGGCATCGGCGACGAGGCGGGCGACCAGATCTGCGCCGTTGCCGTCACCCATCCGCAGGTCGACCACCGCCGCGGTCGGCGTCCATGTCGACGCCACCGCCAATGCTTCCTGCACGCCCGCCGCCTGCCGCACCTCGCCGCAGCGCCGCGCCAAAGCGTGGGCCAAGCGAGGCCGGAAGCGCTCGTCGTCGTCGACCACCAACACGCGCCGCAGTGGCAGCATGCGTGGGAAATCGCTGCCCACGTCGTCCATCAACGCCTCCCTCGGTTCGGCTCGTCGCGCGTCGTGCCCGGCCCCGGCAGCGTCATCGTCGCCAGCACGCCGTCGCCGACCGCGCTCTGCAGCTGCAGCGTTCCGCCGAGGCGTCGGGCCACTTCCCGGGCGAGGAAGACGCCCAGCCCCATGCCTTCGCCGTGCGGCCGGGTGCTGAAGAAGGGGTCGCCGATCCGGGCCAACGTCGCGGCGTCGATGCCGGGGCCGCGGTCGCGGACGGCGATCGCCCAGCCGTCGGCGTGCGCGGCGATTCCGAGCGCTGCGGGCTCGACGGCCGTCGCCGACGCGCGCACCGCGTTGTCGCAGAGCCCCGCCACTGCCGTCGCGACCGATCCGAGCGGCAAGGGCAGCGTCGGCAGGCCGGAGGCGACCTCGGTCCGCAGCTGCACCCCCGGCCGCAGCCGCTCGCGCACGGCGGCCACCAAGGCCTCGGCGGTCGTCGCGGCCGGCGCCTCGCCACGGGCGGCACCGGCGTCCACCGCCATGCGGTCGAGCACGTCGCGACAGCGTTGCACTTCGGCCGAGATCAGGCGCGCGTCTTCGCGGGCCGCGTCGAGCTCCACGTCC
>JBEARB010000059.1:0-38823 GCA_041163625.1 Pseudomonadota bacterium
GCCCGAGACGGCGGCCGAGCGGGGTGTCGCCGGCGACCTTCGGTCCCCACGCCGGCTCGGTCTCGATCTCCGGCGGCAGCGCGCCGACCACGCCCTCGTGGGTCAGCACGCGGGCGCGGTAGCGGGTCAGGTGGGTGGCGACATCGCGCACCAGGTTTTTGTCAGACCGCGTCCACGGCGGCTCGATCGGCCCCGAGAGATAGAGCACTCGGGGGGCGTAGGCGGACGGGTCGGACAAGCTCACGCGCTCGCTCCCAAGCCCAGACGCTCGGCCAGCGCGGGCGTCACGGGCGCCGGCTCGCAGCCGTCCTGCCAGTCCACCAGCGCGTGGGCGATGGCGGCGCGGGCCTGCTGTGCCTCGACGTCGCGGACGGTGCGCTCCTCGCTGCGCAGGCGCACGCGCAAGGTCACGGTGTACGGATGCGCGCCCTGGTCGGCACGGAAGGTCGTCACCACGGCGACGTCCTCGAGCATCGCGCCGAGCGTCGCAGCGCCCGCGAGCGCGCTGTGGACGCGGCCGCGCAGGACGTCGGCACCGACGTCGGCGCGGACCGGGATCGAGAGGTCGAAGCTCGTCGCCGGCAGCCGCGGCGGCCGACCTGCACGACGGACGATGCCCTCGCTGGCGGCCAGCAGCGCGTCGCGGTCGATCTCGACCAAGACGACCTCCGCCGGCACCTCCATCGCCGCGCGGGCGCGCGGATGCAGCATCGAGCACAGGCCCAGGCGGCGCGCCGGGCCGTGCGCGCCGGCCGGAAGCACGATCCACGCGTGGCGCCCCGGGTGCAGCCAGCCCGGCGCGGCGTCCGGCAGCCCCGGCCCCGCTTCGGCGGTGGCGAGCAGCACGGCGTCGCGGTCGGCGCGGCGCAGCAAGGGCGCCGGCAGGCCGAGGCCGTCGCAGATCGCGGCGAGGGCGGCGGTCGCCTCCTGCCAGAGCGATGCGGTCAGCTCCGCCGGCAGCGCCTCGGCGACGCCACCGTCCGCGGCGCCGCCGGTGCGTTCGCCGATCGCGATGGCGAGGCGGCGCGGCTCGTGCGGCAAGGGCTTGCGCCCCTGCACGGCGGCTTCGGCGTCCGCGGCCAGCGCAGGTCCCAGTCTGGCGAGGTAGCCGTCGCGCGCGTCGTCGCCCGCGTCGCCGAGCAGCACGGCCGGCAGCCCGTAGTCGGCGCCCTCGGCGGGCTGCTGCTCGGGCAGGTAGCCCCTGCCGAGCTCGAACAGCCCGACGCGCAGGCCTTTCTGCGGCGGCGCGGCGGCGGTGCCGTGGCCCAGGTTGCGCTCGATGGCGCCGAGCAGGCCCTCGGCGAGCCCGCGGCGCAGCGCGACGTGCTCGCTGCTCAGCGTGTTGCGCAGCCGCAGCCGCGGCAGCTCTCGGCCGGCGGCGTCGTGGCTCTGCAAGCCGAGGCGCTCGCGCGTGGGCTCGTGCTCGAACGAATAGAGCTGCACCTCGGTCAGGCCGGCGCCCAGCGCGCAGATCTCGCGGAGTCGCCGCTCGAGCTGTTTGTCGGCGGGCAGCGGCGCCGGCTTGGCCTCCGCCAGCACCGTCGCCGAAGGGATGCGGTCGTAGCCGTAGTGGCGGCCGAGCTCCTCGACCAAGTCGTCCGCGATGCCGACGTCGCGACCGGCGCGGAAGCGCGGCACCGTCACCACCAGCACGTCGCCCTGCGCGTCGACCGTGAAGCCGAGGCGCTGCAGCGTGCGGTCGAGTGCGGCGTCGGGCAGCAGTTCGGCCGAGAGGCCCAGGCGCTGCCGCAGGTAGCCACGCGAGGTCGTGATGACGGGCAACGGCGCCGGCGCGGCCGGATGGCTGCCGACGTCGAGCAACGCCGATGCCGGCACGGCGCCGGGGCTGAGCTCGGCGAGCACGCGCGCGAAGCGGGCCGCGGCGAAGGCTGGCAGGTCCGGGTCCAGGCTCTTCTCGAAGCGCGCCGAGCTCTCCGAGCGCAGGCCCAGGCGCGCCGAGGTCTTGCGGATGCGCGCGCCGTCGAAGTTGGCGGCCTCGAGCACGACGGACTCGGTCTCCTCGCGGATCTCCGAGTCGCCGCCGCCCATGATGCCGGCGAGCGCGACCGGACCGGCGCCGTCGGCGATGACCAGGTCGGTCGGCTCGAGCGTGCGGACCACGTCGTCGAGCGTGCGGATGGTCTCACCCGGCGTGGCCAGGCGCACCGTGATGGTCTCGCCGCGCACGAAGCGGGCGTCGAAGGCGTGCAGCGGGTTGCCGGTCTCGAGCATCACCAGATTGGTGGCGTCGACGACGTTGCTGATCGGTCGCACGCCGAGCGCGCGCAGCCGCAGCCGCGTGGCGACCGGCGAGGGACCGACTCGGACGCCGGAAAACCGGGCCGCGAGGTAGCGTGGGCAGACCTCGGCGGCGTCGGCCGCGATGGTGACGCCCGCGGCCAGCGGCGGCGCCGTCGTCCACGCGACCTCGGCGCTCGGGGTGCACAGCGGGCGGTCGAGCAGGGCGGCGATCTCGCGGGCGATGCCGATATGGCCCCAGAGGTCCGGGCGGTGGGTCAGGCTCTTGTTGTCGATCTCGTAGAGCGTGTCGCGGATCGGCAGCGCGTCGAGCAGTTCGGTGCCGTTCGCGGCGTCGCAGCCGTGCAGCTCGAGCAAGCCGTCGTGGTCCTCGGAGAGGCCGAGATCGGCTTCGGAGGCGAGCATGCCGGGCGAGCGCTCGCCGCGGACGTCACCGTCGCGCACCTCGATCCCCGAGGGTAGCTTGCAGCCCGGCGGCACGAAGGGCACGCGCATCCCGACGCGCAGATCTGGCGCGCCGCAGACGACCCGCACCCGACCGTGCGCGCCGAGGTCGACGTCGGCCAGGCGCAGCTTGTCCGCGTTCGGATGCGGCGCGACGCCGACCACTTCGCCGACGCGGACGCCTTCCAGCCCCGGCCCGATCTGCACGATGCCCTCGATCTCGGCCACCGCGAGCACGAATCGATCGGAGAACGCGACCGGGTCGACGCCGGTCGTATCGACCATCTCGGAGATCCACCGCCACGAGACGAACATCCTCGGACCTCCCTACGATCCCGCCGCGAAGGGCTCACAGAAGCGCGCGTCGCCGCTGAGCATCAGACGGATGTCGCCGATGCCGTAGCGCATCATCACCAGCCGCGACAGACCGAGGCCGAACGCCCAGCCCTGCCACTGCGCCGGATCCAGCCCACCCATGCGCAGCACGTTCGGATGCACCAAGCCGCACGGCAGCAGCTCCAGCCAGCCGCTCTGCTTGCAGACCGAGCAGCCGCTGCCGCCGCAGTTGCGGCAGCCGATGTCGAGCTCGAAGCCCGGCTCGACGAACGGGAAATAGCCCGGCCGCAGCCGTACCTTCACCGCCTCGCCGAAGATGGCCGAGAGCAGCGTGCGCATCGCGTCGAGCAGGTGGCCCACCGAGACGCCGGGGCCGCCGGCCGCGGGTGCGCGGTCGATCATCAAGCCCTCGACCTGATGAAAGGTGTGCTCGTGGCTCGCGTCGGTCGACTCGTAGCGGAACACGCGGCCCGGAAAAATCGCGCGGAAGGGCTCGCCGCCCAACTTGTGCATCGTCCGCACCTGCCCGGCCGAGGTATGCGTGCGCAGCAGATGGCCGCCGTGCAGCCAGAAGGTGTCCTGCATGTCGCGGGCGGGGTGCCAGCCGGGGATGTTCAGCGCCTCGAAGTTGCTGAACTCGCTGTCGACCTCGGGGTAGTCCAGGACCTGAAAGCCCATCGACGCGAAGACGTCCTCGATATCGCGCTGGACCAGCGCGATCGGGTGCACGGCGCCCCGGCGGTCCGGCTGACCGAGCAGCGTCTCGTCGAAGCTGCGGTCGTCGAGCTCCGCTTGCAGGCGGGCGGTCGCGAGCGCCTCGGCGCGGGCCGTCAGCGCCTGCTGCACCGCGCCACGCGCGGCTCCGGCGACCGCACCGTACGCCCGGCGCTCCTCGGGCGGCAGCGTGCCGACGCGCTTCATCAGGGCGGTCACGCTGCCTTTCTTGCCGAGCGCGTCGACTTCGAGCTGGCGCAGGGTGGCGGCGTCGTCGGCCGCGGCGATGGCGGCGGCGAGCTCGGCCTGCAAGGCGTCGATCTCGGCCTGCCAGGTCGGGGCGTCGTTGGGGGTGCTCATGCGCCTCTCCGTCGCGGCGGGCGGGCCGCGGGCGCGGGATTGTCCTCGGCTCGTCGCGGGGGGTCAACCGCTCGGCGCGCGCTTCAGCCCGGATTCGCGACGAGATCGATGGCGGCGTCGGCCGAGGCGCGGGCCAGCCAGCCGGCGAGGGCGGCGGCGTCGATCGGTTTGCTGATGAAGCCGTCCATGCCGGCCTCGATGCAGGCGCGCTCCTCTTCGACGGTGGCGTTTGCCGTGACGGCGACGATCAGCGGCTGCGCGATGCCGTCGCTGGCACGGATCTCGGCGGTCGCGGCGATACCGTCCAGTTCGGGCATGCGCACGTCCATCAGCACCAAGTCGAAGGCCTGGCTACGGCAGGCGGCGACCGCCATCGTACCGCGGTCCACCAGCAGCGGCTCGGTGCCGTGTTGGCGCAGCTGCAGGCGGATCAGTTCCTGGTTCACCGGATCGTCCTCGGCCACCAAGACCCGGACCTTGCGACCCACCAACGTGGTCGACCACGTCGCGCGCACGCGGCGGCGCGCGGCGACGCCGCTCGTATGCCGGCGGGGCGGGGCGCGCGGGGGCAAGATTGCCTGCGCGGCCTCGAGGGGCAGCTCGAGCCAGAAGAGCGAGCCGACGCCGACTTCGCTCTCCGCGCCGCAGTGGCCGCCGAGCGCCTCGCAGAGCCGTCGCACGATCGCCAACCCGAGCCCGGTGCCCTCGGTCGGCCGCGTTCGGCCGCCCTGCGCCTGCGTGAAGGGCTCGAAGATGACGTCGAGTTCGGCCGCGTCGATGCCCACGCCGCTGTCGCGCACCTCGATGCGGTAACGGTCCCGGCCCTTGGTTCGCGCGACGATGTCGACGCCGCCGTGCTCGGTGAACTTGATCGCGTTGCCGACCAGGTTGTTCAGCACCTGTGTCAGGCGGTGTGGGTCGCCCCAGAGCATCTCCGGCAGCGCCGGGTCCACCGTCAGCGTCAAACGCAGGCCGGCCTCGTCAGCGAGCGGCTCGAGCAGCTCCACCACACCGCCGAGGACATCGCCGAGGCGCATCGGCCGTCGCTCGACCCGCATGCCGCCGGCCTCGAGTCGCGACAGGTCGAGCAGGTCGTTGATCAGGTGCAGGAGCGTACGCCCGCAGCTCTGGATCACGCGCAGTCGGCGCCGATGCTCGTCGTCGCAGGCATCGCCCAGCAGCACATCGGTCATCCCGAGGATCCCGTTGAGCGGGGTGCGAATCTCGTGGCTCACGTGGGCGACGAAGGTGTCACGCGCGGCCGAGGCCTGATGAGCGCGGTCCCGCTCCTGCTCGGCCAACGCCAAGCGCATCCGGGCGAGCTCGGCGTCCTGTTCGGCCCGGTCCGAAGCGAACTGAACTCGAATCTGGTCGAGCTCCCGAGCCCGCCGCTCACGCTCGAGTTCGCTGGTCAGCTGCGACGCGCGGCGCTTGCTCCGATACGCGAGCTCGAAGTCGTTCG
The DNA here is from genome assembly GCA_041163625.1 of Pseudomonadota bacterium. Lineage (GTDB taxonomy): Bacteria > Myxococcota_A > UBA9042 > UBA9042 > UBA9042 > JACKFC01. The sequence goes on from JBEARB010000059.1 coordinate 5,576, forward strand.
ACGTCGCGGCGGCCTCGGCGATGACCTCGAGCGCGTCGCGCTGCAAGGGGCGGTTGCCGGTCTCGGTGGCGAGCACGACGGCCTCTTGCGCGCTGCGGATCGCGCCGGAGGCGTCGCCGCGCCAGCGCAGCAGCCGACCGCGCTGCTCGAGCGCGTGCGCCAAGCCGTGTCGCTCGCCCAGGTGACGCTGCACCGCCGCTGCGGCGTCGAGCAGCCGCTCGGCGTCGTCGAGCTCGCCGCGGCCCAGCTGCACCGTCGCCAGCGCTACCTGCGTCAGGGCGACTCGGCCTGGCTGCTCGAGCTTCAGGCAGTGCCGCAACGACGCCTCGAGCGCCGCCACCGCCTCGTCGAGGCGACCCGCGCTGTGCAGCGCTCCAGCGAGGTTGTTGTGCGTCGCGGCGAGGCCCTCGTCGTGACCCAGCGCCTCGTAGCGCGCGAGCGCGCGGTGGAAGCTCGCCAGCGCGCGGTCGGTATCCTCCGCCCGTACGTGGACGATGCCGATCTGCCGCTCGCAATTCGCGACGCCGAGGCTGTCCTCTGCGCTCTCGAAGATGGCGAGCGCCTCGAGCAGCGCACGCAACGCGCCGCCGTCGTCTCCGGTCAGCCAGCATGCGTGGCCGAGCTCGGTCAGCGCTATCGCCATCCGCCGCTGGTCGCCGATCGCCCGCATCGCCTCGACCTCGGCGCGGGCGACCTGCCGACCCGTTCGAGGGTCGCGCTGGACCAAGGCGGCGATCGAGTGTTCTGGGGCGGGCGGGGGCGGCGTCTCGGTCACGGGGCGATCTCCTGCCCGCAGTGTCGCGATTGCTGCTCGTTCGTCAACGAATCCGACGCAGCACGTGCCATCCGAAGGCCGTCTCGACCACGGCGACGTTGCCCGGCGTCAAGCCGAGCGCCATCCGTCGGAAGCCCTCGGCGAGCGCCGAATCCGGTCGAACCCGGTAGCGACCCGTCCCGGGATCGTCGCTGTGACGGGTTCGCAATGCATCGAACTGTCCCGGCACCGTGCGGACCGCGTGGCAGAGCTCCAGCGCCAGCGCGCGCGCCTCCTCTCGGGTGCGCGCGGGGCCGGCCCCTCCGGGCGTGCCGCGCCAGGCGACCAGGATGCTCTCGACCTCGGTGGCGTCGGGCGTCACCGCGGGCCGTTGCACGCAGGTGGCGGGATCTTCGCCCGGCAGCGGGCACCGACCGCAACGGTCCTGGGCCGGTCGCGGTGGCGTCGCCGCGTCGTCGGGCAAGCGCAGCAGGACGTGCCAACCGAAGCGCGTACGCACCCGATCGACCTGACCGATGGCCAGGCGCAGCGCCCGCTCGACCAGCGGCGCCGCGAAGCGCCCGGCGCTGTGCGCGTCCAGCCGGTACACACCGTCGCCCGGGTCGTCGCTGTGTGCCCACATCAGCGCGAAGAAATCGGCTCCCTCGGCGGCGGCGGCCGCGAGTAGTCGAGCACTCTCGGCCTCGGCCGCGTCGGCGTCGCGCTCGACCCGGGGATCGGGGATCGAGCCCTTCCAGGCGATCAGAATCGCCGCGACCTGGACGCGATCGGCCGGCGGCGGCGTCGGGGGGACGGTGGCGTCGGTGGTGGCCTCGGTCGCCGTCGCCGCCTCCGGCCCCGCAGCGGTCGGCGGGCTCGCCACGGCGTCGGCAGCAGCCTCGGCCGGTGCTGCGGCGCGCGGCACCTCGGCCGATGGACGAGCGGTCGCGGCGCTCGGCGCCGGCGCGAAGAGCTCGGGCGGCGGCGGCGCGGCCTTCTCGCGGCACCCCCCGGCCAGCACGACGAGCGCCACCACCAACGGCGTGGTCGCTCGCGTCGGGTGTGTGCGTGCCCGCGATCGTCGCCTCATGCGAACGGCCACAGCAGCGGCACCAGCCACAGCGTGATCACCGCGACCAGCACGCTCATCGGTACGCCGGCGCGCAGGAAATCGGTGAACCGATAGCCGCCGGGGCCGTAGACCATCAGGTTGGTCTGATACCCCATCGGTGTCGCGAAGCTCGCCGACGCCGCCACCATCACCACCACCGCAAAGGGCAGCGGCGAGACCTCGAGGCGCGTCGCCGTCGCCAACGCGATCGGCAGCATCAGCACCGCCGCCGCGTTGTTGGTCATCAACTCCGTCAGCACCGCCGTGGTCAGGTAGACCGCGACCAGCGCGCCCCACGGGGAGGTCGCGACCTGCGAGATCGCCGAAGCGACGGTGCTCGCCAGGCCGCTCTGCTCGATCGCGCCGCCGACGCCGAAGGCCGCGGCAATGGCGAAGAGCACCCGCAAGTCGACGGCCTCGCGGATCACGGCGCGGTCGACCAGTCCGCTCGCGAGCAGCGCCAACACCGCCAGCACCGCCGCCACCAACATGTCGAGCACGCCCATGGCGGCGAGCCCGACCATGCCGAAGAGCGTGCCGAGCGCCACGATGGCCTGCCAACGCGGCGCCGGCGCGCGCGCGCCCGTGCCGAGGACGACGTGGAAATGCGGGTGAAAGCGATGCCGCGCGGCGAAGTCGGCCGAGGCTTCGACCAGCAGCGTGTCGCCGGCGCGGAGCACCCAGCCACCTTCGCGAGCCGGCGCGACGCGCTCGCCGTTGCGGGCCAGGGCCAGGACGGCGGCGCCGTAGGCGGCGCGGAAGCTGCCGTCACCGACGCGGGCGCCGACCAGGGGGCAGCGCTCGCTCACCACGACTTCGCAGAGTCGGCGTTCCGCGCCGAGGCTCGCGGCGTCGAAGGTCGAATCGTCGGCTTTGCGCAGACCCTGCGTCTTGGTCGCCGCCAAGACGGTCGCCAGCGCGCCGGCGACGACCAGGCGGTCGCCCCCGCGCAGCACGGTGTCCAAGCGCGGCGCGCCGAGCACGTGGCCGTCGCGGTCGATCTCGACCGGGACCAGGGGGCCGCCCTCGCCCAACCGCACGTCACGCAGCCGCGCTCCGTCGAACGCGCCGCCGGCCTCGACCACGACCTCGGTCGTAAAGTCCCGCGGGTCCGCGAAGGCCTCGGTGTCCGGGCGGTCGACCAACAAGCTGCGGCAGAACAGCGCCGTCAGCGCGATGCCGGCGAACACCAGCGGCAAGCCGATGCGGCCGATCTCGAAGAAGCCGATCGGCGCCAGGCCATGCTGCTCGAGCAAGCCGTTGACGACGAGGTTGGTGCTCGTGCCGATGATCGTGCAGAGGCCGCCGAGGATGGCGGCGTACGAGAGCGGTAGCAGCATTCGCGAGGGTGCGATGCCGTAGCGCCGCGACCACGCGCGCACCTCCGGCAGCAGCATCGCGACCACCGGCGTGTTGTTCAGGAATGCCGAGAGCAGGGCGACCGGCAGCATCAGCCGCGCGATCGAGAACCCCGGCAACGCCCGTCGGCCGAGCGCCGCCGCGGTGACCGTCGTCAGCGCGCCGGAGCGGCGCACCGCTGCGCCGACGACGAAGAGCAGCGCCACCGTCGCCACCGCCGGGTTGGAGAGGCCGGCCAGCGCCGCGGTCGGCGTCACCGCGCCGGCGAGCAGCAGCAGCCCCAGCGCCGCCCCCAGCGCCGTCTCGGGCTTGAGCCGCTCGGTCGCCATCGCCACGAGCGCGAGCGCGACCACGCCTGCGGTCAGGCCCGCCTGCCAGCTCACCGGGCGCCCTCGACCTGCCACAGGCCGTGGCGACGGGCGAGGCTCGCGGCGGCGCGCTCCTCGTTCGCGTCGTGGGCGTCGATGGCGGCGAAGGCGCGCTTCCAGGCCGAGAAACCGCCGCCGTTGCGTTGCGCCTCGAAGGCGGCGCGCCCGGTCGCCGGTCCACCCTGCGAGAGGCGGTATTCGATCCAGGCCCATTTCGGCGAGTCGAAGCGCACGTCGACGCGGTCGCGACCGAGCGCCTTGCGGACGCGCTCGAGCTTGCGTTGCTGCACGGCGAAGGGCTCGAAGGGCGCGTCACACAGCGGCGTGTGCAGCTTCGGCACGAAGGGCGAGATGGTGATCGCGAGCGGGACGATGGCGCGCAGCTCGCGGCAGAGCGCGATCAGCTCGTCGACGTCGGCGTCGGTCTCGTCCGGTAGGCCCAAGATCACGTAGAGCTTCAAGCTGCGCAGGCCGTGTTGGCGAGCGAGCTGTGCGGCCGCGACGAAATGACGCGCGCGCAGGCCTTTCATCATCTTGCCGCGCAGGCGTTGGCTGGCCGCGTCCGAGGCGACCGTCAGCGTGCGGTAGCCGCCGGCGGCGAGCAGGCCGACGAATTCGTCGTCGAGGCGGTCGGCGCGCAGGCTGGAGATCCCGACGCCCTTGCCGCGATCGATGATCGCCCGCAGCGCGTCCTTGATCGGCGCCCAATCGCTGACGGCCGCGCCGACCAGGCCGATGCGCGGGGCCTCGGCGTAGAGCGGCAGATCGAGCGCGGCGACGACCCGCTCGAGCTCGGGGCTCCGCATCGGCGAGGCGGGCGCACGCACGACGCAGAACTTGCAGTAGCGCGGACAGCCGCGCGCGGCTTCGAGCAGCGCCATGTCGGAGAATTCGGCGTGTGGGCTGCGCCACTGGCCGATGGCGGGGATGTGCGGGCCGCGTGCGACGAGCACGTCCGGCACCGCGTCGCCGTGCAGCGTCGGCACCCAGAAGCCCGGCTCGCGGGCCAGCAGCGCCATCCGTTCGGCCTTGTCGGGTGTGCTCTCGAGCACGTCGAGCAGCCGGCCGATCGCCTCTTCGGCCTCGCCCATCACGACCACGTCGACGACGTCGAAGAGCGGCAGCACGTTCGATTGCGTCAGCGGGCCGCCGGCGATGACCAAGGGGGCATCAGGGCCGCGATCGTCGGCGAAGGGGCCGACGCCGCCGCGCTCGAGCATCCAGGGCAGGTGCGCGATGTCGAGCTCGTAGGCGATCGAGAACAACACGGTGTCGAACGCCGAGAGCGGCATCCCGTGCTCGAGGCTGCGGACGCGCGGCGGCGTGCGGACGGTGAACGCGTCTTCGGGCAGCACCGCACGCTGGCAGGAGACGCCCTCGCGCGCGTTGAGCATCCGGTAGATGACCTGCAGGCCCAGGCTCGCCCCGGCGACGCGGTAGGTGTTCGGGTAGCAGAGGACCAGCTCGCGGGCCGCACGCGTCCAGATCGTGCCGACCTCGTCGGCGAGCAGGTGGGCGGCGTGGGGCGGGATCGCGGTGGCCATCGACTCTCGATCGCGCGGGGGAGGGTGCGGCGCGGGGCCGGGAGGATGCGGACAAGGCCGCCGTCGCGCAAGCGATTTATCCCGCGCCGCCGGCCTTGCCAGCCCCGCCCTCCGTGCTTTGTTGCCGTCCCACCTCTCGGCCGACGCACCCCCCCTGGAGCCGCCTATGCAGCAGATTTGGATTCCGAAGATCGGCGAGCCCGATGTGCTGCAGCTCCGCGAAGCCCCCGATCCCGAGCCCGGCCCCGGCGAGGTCCGCATCCACGTCGCCGCCGCGGGCGTGAACTTCGCCGACCTGATGGCACGCATGGGCCTGTATCCCGACGCGCCGCCGCTGCCGGCGGTGGTGGGCTACGAGGTCAGTGGCGTCGTCACCGCGCTCGGCGAGGGCGCAGGCGATGGCGCCGAGGCGCTGCAGCTCGGCGACCAGGTCATCGCGCTCACCCGCTTCGGCGGCTACTCCAGTGAGCTCGTCGTGCCCGCCAACCAAGTGGCGCGTATCCCCGCCGGCAAGGACCTGCTCGTCGCCGCGTCGATCCCGGTCACCGGCCTGACCAGCTGGATGATGCTCGAGATCATGGGCCGCGTCCGCGCCGGCGACCGCGTCCTCGTGCACTCTGCGGGCGGCGGCGTCGGCCTGATGGCGCTCGACCTGCTGCGTTGGCGCGGCGCGACCGCTATCGGCACCGCCTCGGCGAGCAAGCACGAGCGGCTGCGCGAGCTCGGCTACGAGCAGCTCATCGACTACCGGACCGAGGATTTCGCGCAGGTGCTCGCGGACGGCCCGGGTCTGGACCTGATCTTGGACCCGATCGGCGGCGAGAGCTGGAAGAAGGGCCTGGACCTGCTGCGCATCGGCGGCCGCATGGTCTGCTACGGCATGTCGAGCAACGCCACCGGCGAGAGCCGCTCGCTGTTCTCGGTCACCCGCAACATGTGGGCCGTGCCGTGGCGCCAGGTGAACCCGATCACGCTGATGAACGAGAACCGTGGCGTGATGGGCGTGAACATGGGCCATACCTGGGGCGAGGCCGAGCGCGTCGGCGGCTGGCTGCGCGAGCTGATGACGCTCTGGGAGCAGGGCGTGCTGCGGCCGCACGTGCACGCGATGGTGCCGTTCTCTCGCGCTGCCGAGGCGCACCGCATGCTCCATGCCCGCGAGAACTTCGGGAAGGTGCTGCTGATCCCGGACTAGCCGCCGCGGCCCCGCCTACGGCGCGGGCGTGTCCGCCGTGGCCGCTCCGAGCAGGCGCTCGGCCACCGCTCGCGCCGTCGCTGCCGCCGCCCCGCCCTCGCGCGCGGCAAGCACGACGGCTTCGGCGAGCAAGGCGCCGCCGGCGCTCCCGTCGCCGCCGACGATCTCCAGTTGCCCGGTCAGCAGCGCCCACGCACCCAGCGCGCGGCCGCCGATGCGTCGGGCGCGCGCCTCTTCGGACCGCAGCGCTCGCCCGAGCGCGGCCGCCGCCGCCGGGTCGCCCGTCGCGTCGCGGGCCGCCGAGCTGGCGCGCAAGATCGCTGCCTCGAGGGCGACCGCATCGTCGTCGCCGGCCTCGGCGAGCAACGCGTCCAAGCCGTCGACCGAGCCGCGCAGCCGCATCGCGTCCAACGCCGCGAGGGCGCCTTCGCTACCGCCCAGGGCCGCCGCCGCGGCCAACGCGCGCTCGGCCTCGGCGGGTCGCGTGGCGGCGAGCCCGCGCAGCGCGCGAGCCTGCAGCGCGGGGGCACCGAGCCTGCGCGCCGCGTCGAAGCTCCGCTCGTACAGCGCCGCCGCCTCGAGCGGACGACCCGAGCGCGCCTGCACCGCCGCCTGACCGAGCAGGGCCTCGGCCCCGCCGCCCGCGTCGTGGGCGTGGCCGTAGGCGAGTGCGGCCTCGTCCAAGCGCCCGAGGCTGGCGAGTGCCTCCCCCGTGGCGAGCAGGGCGGTCCGCTGAGCGACGAGATCGCGGGCCTCGTGGGCCAGCGTCAGGGCCGCCTGCGCTTGCTGGACCACATCGGTCGCGCGGCCCTGCAACGCGCGGACGGACAGGGTGCGTGCCGCGTGCCGCGCCCGGGTGCGCAACATGGGCGCGCCGGCGGCCAAGCGCTCGGCTTCGGCGAGCGCGGCCTCGGCGTCGTCGTCGTCGCCGGCGCGAGCCGCCGCGATGGCGCGGGCCTCCTCCAGCGCGATGCGCGTGGGCAGGGCGGCGCCCTCCGCGAAGCGGCGCGCGTCGAGCAGACGGTTCCGCCGCGCCGCAGCGCCGGGACCGCGCTGCACACCGAGCGCCTCGTCCGCCGCGTCGGCGTGCAGCGCCGCTGCCACTCGGGCGTCGGCCGGCGCGGTCGAATCCGCCAGGAGCGCCTCGGCCAGCGTCAGGCGCCGAGGCGCGTCACCTTCCGCAGCGACCACTTCGAGGGCCAACGCTCGACAGCGGCCGAGCGCGGCGCCGTCGCCCAGGGCCTCTCGCAGCGCGAGCGCCTCGTCGATGGCGCGACGCGCGGCGGCGAGCTGCCCGGCGCGCAACGAGAGCACCGCGAAGGCCTCGAGCCCGGCGGCGTGAGGCGCCGGCAGCCCCGCCGCGGCGTCGGCGGATTCGCCCGGCTGCGGCCCATCGGCAGCGAGCTCGAAGGCCTCGGCGTCGCGGCCGTCGTCGCAGAGCGCCAAGATTCGTTCGGAGCGCACCACCGCGAGCAGGCGAAGCAGCCCCGCGCTGCGGCACAGCGCCGAGGCGCGCGCCAGGCTCGCCACCGCCGCCCGCGCGTCACCGCCGCGGCGGGCGAGATCGGCGTCCAGCCGCAGCGCTTGGACCTCCAGGCCGGCGTCGTCCAGGTCGCGCGCGGCCGCCACCACCTCGGGCAGCAGCAGGCGCGCTTCGCTCAGGTCGCCGCGCGCGATTGCGTCGTGACACGCGCACAGCGCCAGCGACGCCTCGGCGGCGCGGGTCTGTGCCTCGGCGCGCGCGACGCGCGGGTCGTCGTCGCCGAGTGCGTCCGCGGCGGCCGCTTCCAGGCGGCGGCGCGCGGCCAGCGCGATCTCGTCCGCGGTCAGCCCGGCGTCTTCGGCATGACCGGTGGCCAGCAGCGCCGCCAATGCGCGGGCGGCGAGCGCGCCGTTGCCGGCGACGTCGGCCAGAGCCAGCGCCGATTGCCACCATCGCCCGGCCGCGTCCCGCCCACCTGCGGCCGCTGCGATGTCGCCCGAGAGCAGCGCAGCGAAGCCCGCGCCGGCGCGCTGTTGGGCGGCGGTGAAATGACCGAGCGCCGCGCTCGCGTCCGCATCGGCGCCCTCGAGGTCTCCGCGATCGAGGCGGATACCGCCGCGCTCGAGGTGCAGCCAGCCGACTTCCTCGGCCAATTCTACGGTGATCGGCGCCTGCAGGGCCGCCTGTCCGAGGGTGGTGTCCAGCAGGCCGAGCGCGTCGCGGAGGCGACCGGCTCGGCGCAGCGCCCGCGCCAGATCCAGCGCCCGCGGCGCCTGCTCCTCGCTCGCTTCTCGCGCCGTCCCCACGTTGCCTCCCGCTCGCTGCGTGCGGTGCGCGAGTCGCGATGCGCGCCCGGCCTCAGCCGCCGACGTAGGGTAGCCCGAGGACGACCGAAATGCCGAGTTGCCAGCGCGACGGCACCTTCGGATCGATCTCGAAGCTCGCGTCGAAACCGTAGCGCTCGATGCGAACGCCGAGTCCGCCGGTGATCAGGTGCTGCGCCTGCGCGGCGCGGTCCATCCGCCAGCCGGCACGGATGATGGCGACCTGCGCGATCCCGAACTGCGCGCCGACCGCCCAGTTCGGCTCCCAGTCCGTGGTACGGAAGCGCGTGTCGGCAGCGATCAGCACCGGACCCGCGGTGATGCCGAGCCCGCCCGCGAGCATCGAAGGCGCTTCGCCCGACCCCAGCGTCTTGACGTTCTGCCAGACAGCCCCGAGTCGGATGTACTCGCCGAGCACCAGCAACAGGCCGACGTCTCCCGTCCAGCCCTCCACGGTGCGCTTGGCCTGCCCGGCCCCGGCGGCCCAATCCATCGACATGCGGCGAACGGTGCCGCCCAGTAGCAAGCCCGCAGTCTCACCCTTGAGGCCGAACGAGACACCGGCCCGCCAGTCGTAGCCCGAGCGCTCGCGGCCATCGACGGTGTCGCCGAACTCGTAGGCATACGCGCTGCCGCCAGCAATCTGGCCGCGATTGCCGTCGACCGAGCCGAGCGAGAACGTGCTGCGGCCGGGGCGTTGGTCGCGAGCGAAGCCGAGTTCGATGGATTGACCGGGCTGCATCCCCATCGCGGCGGGGTTGGCGAACAACGAGCCCAGGCCCGTCACGGCTGCGACACCCGCGCCGCCGGTCGCGCGCAGGGCCGGCGGCAGCGAGCCCGGCTCGGCGCCAGTGCGGGCGAGGGCCAGCGATCCCGTCGAGAGGACGAGCGTGGCGATGAGCAGGGAGAGGGCGCGGGCGGTCGGCTTCATGGGCTCCACGATGCCGATGGCCGGCGCTGCGTCAACTTCCGGGCGGGGCAGATCATTCCACCGCGCCACCCTTGGCCGCGCTCTTCTCCATCCGCTCGATCAGACCCTTCCAACCCTTCTCCGCCACGATCTTGCGGAACGCCTTGCGGTAGGCCGAGAGCTGGCTCGCCTCGTCCACCACGATATCGTAGATCTTCCAGCCCTGTGCGGTCGGGTGCAGCGAGTAGGCGACGTCCGCGCGGGTGCCGCCGACGCGGATCTGGGTCTTCACCTGCGCCCGCCCGCCTTTGCCCGTGCGCACCTTCTCCGCGACGGTCACTTCGACCTTGCGGCCCGGCTTGAAGCGCTTGACGTAGCTCTGCTCGACCATCTTCGCGAGCAACTCCCGGAAGCGCGTCTGCTCGGCCTCGCTCTGGCCCGTGTAGCTGTCGCCCAGCGCGCGACGGCCCATCTCGTCGAAGTCGATGTGCTGCCGAAGCTCGGTGCCGATGGCGGCGTGCAGCGCGGCGAGCGAGCCCCCGGCGCGGCTGCGCTCGTCGAGCTTGGCGGTCAACGCCACGATCAGGTCGCGCGGCGAGCCGGCAGGGGCAGCAGCAGGCGCCTTGGCGTCGGCTGCGCCCTTGGCATCCGGTGCGGCGCTCGCGAGCGCGGGCAGGGCGCAGGCGGCGGCGAGCACGAGGGCGAACACACGGTGGCGGCGAACAGAACGCATGGTGTCGACTCCGATCACGCCGTCGTGGCGTGCCGACTTGAGACGCGAGAGCGCATGTCGCGATTCACGGCTGCGGCGCGGTCGGCTGCATCGTCCGAACGTCGGTCCCGACGGCGCGGCTCAGCGCGGCGACCAACACGTTGTAGCGGTAGATGTTCTCGGCGTAGGCGATGTGGCGGCGGACGTATTGCTCGAGCGCCCGCTGTGCCTCGGCGCGGCTGCCGACGCCCTTGTCGGCGAGGTCGGCGGCCTGCGCCATCTGCCCGCGCGTGGCCCGCATCGCGCGCGCCTGCAGTTCGAGCACGGCGCGCCGATCGCGGACCTCGCGCCAGAGGTTTCGCACCGCCGCGCGTGTCTTCTGCACCTCGTATTTGACCTGCTCGCGTTGCTGCCGCCACGCAGCCTCGGCTTGGTCGATGCGCGCGAGCTGACGGAACACGTCGAGCCGCCAGCGCAGCGCGACGCCTGCGCCGCTCTGGGTCGGGTTGGTCGGGTTGTCGGCGAGCGAATCCTTCGCTTGGGTGACGCCGGGCGCATACGTCGTCGCGAGGCGTCCGGTCACCACCAAGTCGGGGCGCAGCTTGCTGCGCTCGTAGCGCAGTTGGTGCCATTTCACCGCCAATCCGTTGCGCCGCGCCAGCTCCCGCGGGTGGTTGGCCACCGCCAGCGATTCGTACGCCGCCATCGGCAACAGCCCGAGGTCGATCGCGTCCAGGCGTCGCACCGTCGGTTCGATCTTCCAGCCCTCGGGTAGCGCCATCGCGAAGCGCAGCGCGTCGGCGGCCATGTCCCGTGCGCGCTCGGCGGCGCGGACCTTCTCCTCGAACTCCGCCTCGATCGCGAGCAGGCGCGCCATGTCGGCGGCGTCGTAGCGCTCGTCGTCGTCGTCGCGCAGCGTCTCGAGCCGTTCGCGCTCTGCGACGATGCGCTCTCGCCCCTTGCGGGCCATCTCGTCCAGATCGGCCGCGAGTACCAGGCCCCACCACGCCCGCGCGAGCTGGTAGCGCAACTCGCCGATCGCGACCTCACGGGTCGCCTCGGCCACGCGCAGACCGGTGTGTGCCATCTGCTCGAGCACGGTCAGCTTGCCGAAGGTCGTCAGCACCTGTGTGAAGGTCAGCTGTGCGGTGGCGAGCGGTCGCAGCTCGGTCCAATCCCAATCTTCGATCCAGTCGGCGCCGCTCGTGCCCTCCTTCTTGGTCGGCATGATCGAGAAGAAGCCGGTCGCTTCGAAGGTCGGCAGCATCGCCGCTTCGACCTCGCGCAGTCGGGCGCGGACCCCGTCGACACCGGCGGCTGCGGCCGGCAGCAGCGGCGAGCGGCGCAGGGTGATGCGGATGGCAGCGGGGAGGTCGAGGACCAAGGTCCGGTCGGCCGTCATCGTCGCGCCCGCCGGCAACTCGCCGATCTCGTCGGCGCCTTCGAAGGCCGACGCGGCCGACGCAACGAGCAGGCCTGCGAGCAGCGTCAGCGTCGCGATCGTGCGTGCTCGTCTCATGCCGCCTCGCCTCCCGCGCGGATCGTCGCGCCGCACTCGGACTCCATGCCATCTCCCGCCCGGCGGTGCCTCAGAATCCGCTCTTGACCGAGACCAGCTCGCGAAGCTCGGCCAGCATCTGCAACGCCGCGACGTAGGGCCCGTCGCTGCCGAGGCCACAGAACGCGGCGTCCGACCCGACCAGGACGTTGCGATACCCCGTCGAGGTCGCGACCGGCGAGACGCCCAGCGTATGCGGCACGGCCTCGCCGTAGCAGGGGCGCAGCTCGAGCGGATCGAGCTCCTCGCCGCCCGCGGCCATCGCGGAGGACTGCTTGAGCCACGGCGTCCAGCGCGCGATCAGGTGCTCGCCGAGGAAGGGCACGATCGTCTCGACCCGCGCCTGTAGGACGTCCAGCAGGCGGCGGGCTCCGGCCGGGCCGGCGGCTGCCGCGCCGATCGGGACCCGCATCGAAGCCGTCAGCGTTCGTACGTCGCGGTCCTGACGGCGGGTCCCCTGCTCGATGTCGCGCGCGATGTAGACCAAGTTGTCTTCGTCGAGAGGGCGGCCGAGGTCGCCGACGGTGAAGACGTGGCGCGCCATGGCCTCGGGAATCGCTCGCGCCTTCACCACGAACGCACCGGTGAACGTGTAGTAGACCGGCTGCAGCAGGTGCACCGCGTGGTGGACCTCTTCTTTCTGTTGTTCTGGCGGGATCAGGGCGAAGAAGCGCTTGGGATCGGTGTTGCAGACCACCACGTCGCAGCCGATGACGCTGCGACGATCGCGCAGCATCAGGTGCGTGACCTTGCCGCGCCGCGCCTCGATGCGTGCCACCGCTGCCTTGGACCGCACGTCGCCCGAGGTCGCGATGATCTGCAAGAAGAGGTCGCGCAGCGCGTCCGGGCCGGCGTCGAAGGTGAACACGCCCTTGCGCAACTCGTTGACGACGTGGACGAACGTGGCCGGGTAGGGGCGCGCCGGCAGCATGTCGCAGCAGAACCGGAAGGCCGCGTGCACGAAGGCGCGGAAGGGGTGGCCATGCGGGAAGGCGGCGAGTGGATCTTCGATCGCCCACTCGTCGTCGAGGAAGGGGAAGCGCTTGACCAGCGATCGGAATTGGAAGCGTTCCTTGATCCCCGCCGGCGGCAGCCGGATGCCGAGATCGAGCGTCTCTTCGACCTGCTTGTCGATCTCGCCCACCCGCTGGAAGAACGCCTCGATGCGGCGCTGCTCGCCCGGGAACTCGCGCTCGAGCTCCTGCCGGAAGCGTTCGGGTGCAGTCGTCACGTCCACGCGCGCACCCGGCAGCGCCACCTGGAATCCGGGCTCGAGGCGATGCGGCAGGTTGCGGAGCTCCAGCCCCAGGCCCAGCCCCTCGAAGACGCGTCGGACCGGTGGGCTCGACAGCCCGTACGTCATTTGTGGAGCGCGACAGAGCAGTTGGCCGCGGTGTTCGACCAAGGCGCCCTGGCCGCCCTGGCCGATCACGGTGACGCGATAGCCGAGCTTGGCGGCGAGCGCACCGAGCACCAGACCCGAGAGGTCGGTACCGACGATGGCGAGGTGATAGTGCGCGGTGGTCGCGGTCACGGTGGCGGCTCCGAGGTGCAGGCCGGGCTCCGGCAGCGGCCGGCGCGCGCGCCGTCGCCGGAAGTAGCGCAGCGGGTTCGGGTGGTCAACGGCGGCGATGTGTTGCGTTGCGCAGCAACCCGCGCTGTCCTACACTCCTCGGGCGGTCTTCCGCAGCGCGGGACCGCGAATCCGACTCGCGATCCGTCCAAGACGAGGGCGCCGCCCCCGGGCCGCCCTAGCCCTGTAGGAGAGCCCCGAGATGCCCGCTGCCGATCCCAATTCTTCGATTTTGGCGCTCGACGCGACCCTCGAACGGCTCCGTGACGGAGCCAACCATTTCGAGTTGCTCGGCGTGCCGCGCTCGGCCGACGAAGAGCAGGTCCAGGCCGCTTTCGTCGCGCTCGCCCGTGTCCTGCACCCCGATCTCCCGGCGTTGCGCGGCGACCGCCGTGCCGACGCGACCCGCGCCTTCCAGGCGCTGACCCGTGCTCGCTTGACGCTCACCGATCCGGAGCGGCGCTACGAGTACATCCAGACGCTCCCGGACGAGCCCGCCTCGCTCGGGCCGATCGAGCCGAACCCGGATCTCGCCCGCATCCAGATGCACCGCGCTCGCCAGCTGTTGCAGCGTCGTGATTGGGCGAGCGCGGAGATCGTGCTCCGGCAAGCCGACGCGCTCTTCGGAGAGGATTTCGATGCCGAGTGTCGCGCCGATTTGGCGTGGGCGATCTACAACAACCCCGACAACGACGCGTTGCAGCGCGCCCAGGAGGCTCGTCAGCTCCTCGACGAAGTGGTCGAGTCGCGCAAGGACGCCGCCGCGGTCGCCCAGGCGCACTACTTCCTCGCCATCTGGTGCAAGCTCCAGGGCGAAGTGCCGCAGGTGAAGTCGCACCTCGAGAAATGCCTCTCGATCAACGAGAAGCACGTCGAGGCGCAGCGCGAGTTGCGCCTGTTCGAGCGCCGACGCTCGACCTCGACCGCCGCTGCGCCCGCGGCCCGCGTCAGCCGCGCCACGACCTCCGCGAGCAGCAGCAGCCGGGCCTCGAGCGCCGCGATCCCGGCGGCCAAGACGACCGGCAGCTTCCAGAAGGTCCCGCTGCAGAAGAAGCCCTCGCTGCTCGAGCGGCTGTTCGGCAAGGGCTGAGTCCGCAGGTCGTCGTCAGCGTCGACGTCGGCGTGGTTCTGGCGCGGCCTCGGTCGGCTGCAGCCGGACGGCATCCAGCAACTCCAAGCGCAGCGACGGCCCCGGGAAGCCCGGAATCTCCGCGTCGACGTGGCGGCCGATCACCAGCAACCATGGCCGGGCCGGGTCTTCGTCCCGCAGCGGCTCGAGCAGGCGCGCCGGCACCGTGAACGCTCCATCGTCGTGCAGCCGGCAGCGGAGCCAGCGCAGCCCGCGTTCGCCCTCGACGCCGACCTGCAACTCGACCGTATCCTCGCCGCCGACCGAGGAGCCCCAGCGCAGCTCGAGGTCGTCGATCGGGGCACTGACGCGTACCCGGCCCGAGCGCACCGGCAGGCCCGCCACGCGGGTGAAGCGCAGCGGCCGAGGCACGGGCACGCTCGCTTCGAATCCGCCGACGCCGTCGCCGCCGCTGCCTTGCAGGCGCAGGCGCCCGGCCGCCAACATGCCGCGGCTCTGATCGCGCTCGGCGTCGTAGCGCACGCCTCGCACACCGGAGAACAGACTCGGCACCAGGCTCACGTCGACCGGTAGGCGACCACGGTCCGAAAGCAGTGCGAGGTCGCCGACATCGAGCAGCTGCATCCAGGCGACCGGGGCCACGCTCGGGTGGCCGCCCGGGCGAGGTTCGAGCACGCAGCTGTCGCGCGTCGGCAGGGTGCGGCCCGGTTCGCTCGCGCCGACCAGCGCGCCGACCAGGTGCACGTCGCGTGGATCGGCGTCCGCGAAGACGGCGGCGACGCGCAGTTGGTCGAAGCCGGCGCCGTCCGCGCCGGGCTCCAGCGCGCGGTTCCAGAATCGGATCGAGACGGCAGCGACCCGGCTGCGCGATCGGCGCCGCGACGGCGTGCGCAACGTCCGATCGCCGTTGCCGACGCCGGGACCGGCCGGGGTGCGCTCGTCCGCGCAGCCGAGCAGCAGCAGGAGCAGTCCCGCCGCGACCCGCCAACGACCCGGCGCTTTCGGCATCATTGCTGGCACCGCGTCTCCCTTCCCGCCGCCGCCCTGCTGTGGCAGCGTCCCGCCCGCGCGTCGAAGCGGCGTCGCGGTTGGAGGGACCATGCGGATCGTTGCCGGCACACGCAAGGGGCTCGCGCTCCGCGTCCCCGAGGGTCGAGCGGTGCGTCCGACGCCGGGACGGGTGCGCGAGGCCGCGATGAGCATCCTCGGCGGCTTCCTCGACGGTGAGCGGGTCCTCGACGTCTGCGCGGGCTCGGGCGCGATGGGGCTCGAGTTGGTCTCGCGCGGCGCCGCGAGTGCGGTCTTCGTCGAGCCCGATCCCGATGCCCTCGCCGCCCTGCGCCACAACCTCGAGCGCGCCCGCCTCGGCGCAGCCGCCCGCGTCCTCGCGCAGCCCGCCGAGCAGGCGCTGCCGTTGCTCGCCCGCGAGGGCGCCCGCTTCGAGGTGGTCTGGCTCGATCCGCCGTGGGACGCGGGCCTGCAGGTTCCGCTGCTGCGGCAGTTGGTGACGCTCGATCTGCTGGCGCCGGCGGCCGAGGTCTGGGTCGAATCCGACGGCGCGCTGACGCCCGAAGAATTGGTCGGCGCCGGTGGCGGCCGACTCGAGCACCACGATCGCCGACGCTACGGCAACGTCTGCGTCGACCGCCTGCTGCGAATCGAGGACTTGGAGGGCCCTGCCGCATGAGCGCTCCCCACACCCTGGACGCCTACGATTTCGCGCTTCCCGACGCGCTGATCGCGCAGGAGGCGGTCGAGCCGCGCGATTCGGCCCGCCTCTTGCTCGTCGGGCGCGGCGGCGGTGTCCGCGGGCACCACATCGTCCGCGAGCTACCGGCGCTGCTGCCCAAGGGAGCGTTGCTGGTGGTCAACGACACCCGCGTCGTCCCCGCTCGCCTGCTCGGGCACAAGGCCGACAGTGGCGGCCGCGTCGAGCTGCTCCTCGTCGAGCCCTTCGCGTCGCCCGGTGATGGCCTGCGCGCGGTGCGTGCCATCTGTCGCAGCAGCAAGCCGATGCGCGTCGGTCAGCGGCTCGATTTCGGCGACGGCGTGCAAGCCCTGGTGCGGGATGTCCACGGTGGCGGCGAGATCACCGTCGATCTCGACGGCGCCGCCGACCTCGACGACGCCCTCGCCCGCGTCGGTCGCCTGCCGCTGCCGCCCTACCTGCGTGGCGGACGCGAGGACGACGCCGGCCACGACCGCGTGCGCTACCAGACCGCCTGGGCGGCGCGACCGGGTGCCGTCGCCGCGCCGACCGCCGGCCTGCACTTCACGCCGGCGCTGCTCGACGCGCTGGCCTCCGAAGGCATCGGGCGTGTCGCGGTCACGTTGCACGTCGGCCCGGGGACCTTCTTGCCGGTCCGGACCGGCGATATCCGCGAGCATCGCGTGCTCGCCGAGCGCTTCGAGGTCGACGCAGAAGTCGCCGACGCCATCGCTCGCGCCCGGAGCGAGCGGCGACCGGTCATCGCGGTCGGTACCACGGCGACGCGGGTACTCGAGACGCTCGGTCGTGACGGCATCCGCGCTTGTCGTGGGAGTACGGACCTGACAATCCTGCCCGGCGCCCGCTTCGAGGTCGTCGACGGCCTGATGACGAATTTCCACTTGCCGCGTTCGAGCCTGCTCTTGCTGCTCGCCGCCTTTGCCGGCTACGAGACCACGATGGCGGCCTACCGCGAGGCAGTGGCCCAGGGCTATCGATTCTACTCGTACGGGGACGCGAGCCTGTGGCTCTGAGCGGCACGGGGTCGACTCAGCGGCTGCCGATATCGTCGAGGACCCGACGCGCATCCTGCCGATAGGTCGCCGTCTCGGGCGCCTTGGCGAGGTAGGTCTTCAGCATCGCCGCGGCCTTTCGACCCTGACCGCGCTCCTTGCAGAGCAACGCGGCGTGGTAGTTCGCCTCGACCACTTCCGGGCGACCGCTGTTCGCTGCGCGCTCGAGCCACTGCAGCGCCTCGCCACCCTTGCCGTCGGCGATCAACGTCAAGCCGAGGTAGAGCGCGGCGACGGCGTCGTTGGGCTTGCGCGCGAGCACCTTGCGGAGCACTGGGCCGGCGTCCGGATCGTTGACCTGGAAGAGCGCGCGACCGAGCAGCACCTTGGTGTCGAGGTCGGCAGGCTCGATCGATTGTGCCGAGCGCAGGTGCGGGATGGCTTTGTCCCAGCGGGCGTCGTCCGCGTAGACCTGGGCGGCGATGCGGTGCACCTCACCGAGGTAGTCGAGCGGATTCTTGTTCTCGGCGTAGCGCTCGGCGTGCGAGATGACGTGCAGCAACTGCTCGAGCGCCAAGCGGCGCGCGCTCTTGTGCTCCTTGCGATCCAGCGCGATCAGCGAATTTGCGAGCTCGAAGCGGTAGCGATGCTGGTTCTCGTCGGCGGCGATGGCCTGCTGGATGCGCGAGATGCCGTTGTCCACCTCGCCCTTGCGGAACGCCAGCCGCCCGTACTGGAAGAGCGTCTCCGGGTCGCCGCCCTGGCGCTGGGCGACGGCGTGGGCGCGGCCGAGGTGGGTCTCCGAGCGGAGGAGGTCGTCGGCGTCGAGCAGGTAGTGACCGGTCAGCGAGTTCAGTTCGATGCTGTTGGGTTCGCGCTCGGCGAACGGCAAGAGCGTCTCGGCGGCCTCGGCAGACTTGCCCTTGCTCGCCAAGCCGCGCGCCAGCGCCACCGCGCCGTCGCGATCGAGCGCGCCCTCTTCGCGCAAGATCTTCAGGTAGCCGAGCGCCCGATCGACGTGCCCGAGCCGCAGGTCCATGCGTGCCGCCTCGAGCAGGTACCGCTTGTTCGAGGGCGCCTTCTTGAGCAGCAGGGCGTAGATCTCTCGCGCCTCGTCGTCCTTTTTCAGCTGCAGCAGGACCGTCGCCATCGGCTCGAGCACGCCCTCGAGGTCGCCCAGGCGTTCGCGGGTGTTCCGCAGGGTCGCGTAGGCGTCGTCCAGGCGGCCGGCCCCCTGCAGCAGCTCCGCGAGCCGCAGCGCCGCGCGCAGGTGCTCGGGGTCGCGCGCGAGCACCTTGGCGAAGAAGTCGCGCGCCGTCGCCGTGTGGTGCTGCTTCTCCTCGACCTGGCCGCGCAGGAAGAGCAGGTCGACGGCCTCGGGGTAGTTCTTGGTGGCTTCCGTGAGCTCGGCGAGCGCGTCGTCGTAGCGGTGCGCCCAGAGCCAGTACTCGACCAGCGCGACCTCGAAGGCGATCGACTTCATGCCGGCCTGCTTCGCCTCGACGAGCAGCTTCTGGCACTCCTGGGCGCGCTTCTCGGCGAGCAGCAGACGGCCGAGGCGGACGGTGGTCAGTTCGTCGTCGGGCTGCTTCGCGAGCG
Organism: Pseudomonadota bacterium; assembly: GCA_041163625.1. Classification (GTDB taxonomy): domain Bacteria; phylum Myxococcota_A; class UBA9042; order UBA9042; family UBA9042; genus JACKFC01. Next base: position 24,377 of record JBEARB010000059.1, read on the forward strand.
CCGCTTGCAGCGCCGTGATCTGGTCCGACGTGCGGCCCCGACGCGCGGCGAGGCGGGCCTCGAGGTGCATCGCGCGGGCATACCAATCCGGGCGCTCGGCGTCCTCCGCCCAGCCGGCCAAGCGCTTGATCAGCGGGGCGGCCTTGTCGAGCCGATTCTCCTCGATGTGCGCGCTGGCGAGCAACTCGGTGGCGAGCGGATGGTCGGGCGTGGCGTCGACGAAGTCGCTGATCCGCGCGACGACGGCCCCGAACTGGCCGCGCGCGTCGTCCACCTGCGCCTGTACGATCTCGAACTTGATGTGGTTGTTCTGGCTCTTGCCGGCCGTGAGCGCGCGCTCGGACCACGCCTGTGCCTTGATCAGCGCCTCCGCAGCGCTGCCATCCGGGCGGATCGGGTCACGCGCGGGATCGGCGACCTTGCCAGGGTGCTCGAGCGCGTCGCTGCGCAGGCGTGCGCGCCAGACCGTCATCGCGCCGACCGCGCAGCTCGAGAGCGCGTTGGCCGCGGCGTCGGCGGGATCGCAGAGCTGCGGCAGCATCTTCTCTGCGTCGACCAAGCGCCCTTCGGCGAGCGCCGAGAGCAATTCGGCGCGCGGCGGCAGCGGGTCGAGCGCCGTCAGCTTGGCCTTGGCGTCGGCGTCTGCGAGCAGCGCCTCGGGGGCGCGCTCGTACAGGTCGAGCAGCGCGTCGACGAGCTGCTTGCGGATCGCCGGATCGTCGGGCTTGGCGTCGGCCAGTTGTTGCAGGCGGCTGACCTCGAGCTGGTAGCCCGCCGCTACGTCCTTGATTTCGGTCGGCTCGAGGAGGTTCTGCGCGACCGGGCGCTCCTTGCGCTTGTCGGCGTTCGGATCTTCGCCGGTGCCCAAGCCGAGCGCCGGCAGCAGGTGCCCCATGCCGGGGATCGGGATGCCTGCGTAGTCGAGCGCGAGCCCGCCACCGAGCACCACCAAGCCGAGTAGGACGATGCTGTCCACCAGCTTGCGGCCTTTGCCCTTGCCCTTGCCCTTGCGCTCCTCGAGTCCCTTGCGCTCGACCTCGCTGCTCGGCTGCGAACGCCCGTCGCTCGGACGGGACACGTCGCCCAGCCCGCCGCCTTCTTCCTCCGCGGCGTCGAACAACGCGCCGGAGGTGCTCGGTGAGGCCAAGAAGAGCGAGTCGTCGTCGACGTCGCCGAACAGGCTGTCGTCGTCCAGGGACGGCGCTGCCGCCAGGGCCGCCGCCGAGCTGCGTCGCGGCGGCGGACTGCTGCCGACCTCGCCGAGCAGGGCGTCGAAGTCGATGTCGCCGCTGCCACCGCCGCCGCCGCCGCCCGCGAAGGGGGTTGCCGCGCCACCGCCGCCGAAGGGGGTTGCCGCGCCGCCGCCGAAGGGGTCGGCCGCGCCGCCGCCGAAGGGATCGCGCCCGCCGAATCCGGCTTCTCTGCTGGCTCCGCCCTTGCGACCGAAGGTGGTCGTCATGCCGCCGGCGGCGCTGCCGAAATCCTCGAACTCGTCGTCGGCGTCGGGAAGGTCGAGCGGCGGGGTCTCACGCGGCGCGATCGGGCTCGGTCCCGAGACCGAAAGCGTCGCCATGCCCATCGCATCGAAACTGTGCAGGCAGAGCGGGCACTCGACGCTGCCGGCCGTACCCTGTGACGGGCCCGGGAAGACAGCGCCGCAATTTGGACAGCGGACGTTCAACGGAGGCGCTCCCTGGCGCGGTGGAGAGGCGCCGACGCTACCTTGCGTGCCAACTTGGGTCAATTATCATCCCGGCCCATGAACGAGCTCCCGATCGGCACCGCAACGCCCGCCCTGACCTTCGGCGTGGCCGGCCATGTCGACCACGGCAAGACGGCGATGGTTCGATGCCTGACGGGCGTCGAGACCGACCGCCTCGCCGAGGAGCAACGCCGGGGGATCAGCATCGAGCTCGGCTTCGCGCCGCTGGATCTCGCCCTACCGGGCGGCGAGCCGGTGCGCGTCGGTATGGTCGACATGCCGGGGCACGAGCGCTTCGTGCGTCGGATGATCGCCGGCGCGGTCGGCATCGACGCCGTGCTCTTGGTCGTCGCAGCCGACGAGGGCGTGATGCCGCAGGCCCGCGAGCACCTCGCGATCTGCGAGCTGCTCGGCGTTCGCCGCGGGGTCGTCGTGCTCAACAAGGTCGATTTGGTGCAGGACGACCCCGATCTGCTGGACCTACTCGAGCTCGAACTGGGCGACCTCGGCCGCGGGACCTTCCTCGACGGTGCGCCGGTGCTGCGGTTCTCGAGCCGCGCACCGGACGCCTTCCTCCCCGCCCTGCGCGAAGGGCTCGGCCAACTCGCCGCCGCGGTCCTCGGCGAGCGCGGCGAGGTCCGCGCCACGCGTCGGAAGTTCCGCCTGCCGGTCGATCGCGCCTTTCACCTGCACGGCCGCGGCACGATCGTCACCGGCACCGCTGCCGCCGGGGCGGTCACCGTCGGCCAGACGCTGCGCGCCGCGCCCGGCGAAGCGCGCTACCGCGTCCGCTCGATCGAGCGGCACGGCGCGCCTGTCGAGCAGTTCGACGCGCCAGGCCGGGTCGCGCTCAACCTCGCCGGCGCCGAGACCGACGACCTCGGCGCCGGCACCGTGCTCTGCGAGGACGAAGGCGTCGCCGTCAGCGAGCGCATCGACGCGTGGCTGACGACGTTGCCGTGGCTGCCGGCCCCGCTCGAGCGGCGCACGCGGTTGATGCTGCACGTCGGGACAGCGCGGGTCGGCGTCCGCGTGGTTCCGCTCGATCGGGAGGCGTTGATGCCCGGCGAGTCGGGGCCGGCGCAGCTGCACCTGGAGCAGCCGGTGGCGGTGGCGGCCGGCGAGCGGCTCGTGCTGCGCGGCAGCCACGAAGATCCCCGCCACGGGCGAACCGTCGCGGGCGGTCGAGTCCTGCTCACCACGCCGCCGCGACATCGCCTCGACGATGCCGCGGTCGTCGCTGCGCTCACGGATCTCGCGAGCACCGACGAGGAGGCTGCCGTGTGCGCGGCGCTGGCGATCGCCGACCTCGCCGGGCAGCGGGTGGCGACCCTCGCGAGCGAGGTGCCGATCCCGCCCGAGCGACTGGACAAGCTGCTCGCGCGCCTCGCCGGCCGCGGCCGCGTGCGTCGCGTGGGCGCCGCGGGGCATTGGCTGCACCCCGACGCCCTCGCCGCGCTCGAGGCCCGCGCGCTGGCCGCCTGTGCCGTGGCCCACGCCCAAGCGCCCGAGCGCGACGGCGTCGAGCGCGACGCGTTGGCCCGTCGGATCGGCGCCTGGCTCGACCCCACGATGCTGCAGGGTGTCTTCGACGGCCTGCTCCGTCGCGGGGCGTTGCGCGAGGCCGAGTCCGGCGTCGCGCTCACCGACTTCGTCGCCCGTCGCGTCGCCGCCCGCGACGAAGTCGCCGCTGCCACCCACGCGGTGCTCGCCGAGACCGGCCTGACGCCGCCGACCGGGGACGCGCTGCTCGTCGCCGTCCGCGAGCGGGCCGCGCTCGCCGCCGCCGACGCCGCCGAGCTGCGCCTCGCGCTCGACGCCGGCCAGGCCGATGGCCGCGTGGTGCGCGTGGCGCAGGATTTCTACGTCGACGCCGACGCCGCGGTCGGCCTGTTCGAGGCCGTGCTCGGTGCGTTCGCCGCCAGCGACGGTTTCTCCACCGGCGAGCTCAAGGACCTGCTCGGGTTGACCCGCAAGCACCTCATCCCGCTGGCCGAACTGCTCGATGCCAAGCGGCTGACCGTCCGCGATCCGAGCGGGCAACGCCGCATCCGCCAACGCGCGCTGGACGACCATCTCGCTGGCGAGCCGGTGGCGCGGCGCCTGTTGGGGCTCTCGGTCTGAGTCGGGGGCGCCGAGCGCCTTCAGCGTGAGCGGGCCTTGCCGCCGTGGCCGCCCGATTCCGGCGAATCGGCCACGGCATCGTCGCCGGCCGCCGCCTCACGTGGGCCGCCGCGGACCTCGGCGAGTCGAGCCGCCGCCGCTGCCGCCGCTTCCGGCGTATCGGCGCTGGCGAGCCGCGGCACTGGGCGCCACGACTCCCACTTGCCCTCGCCGCGCATCCGCATCCGCTCGGGCTCGAAGCCACGGTGCTCGAGCTGGCCGACGAAGCGCTGCAGGAGCGTGTCGAAGTCCGGCGCTTCGCGGATGATGAACTGGATCAGGAAGTGGAACGGGTCGGAACATTGCGTCGCCGCGAAGAGCTTGCGGCGTCGCCGTTCCTCCTTCTGGAAGACGGTGACCTGAAAGACCACCTCGCGTCCGAGCTTGGACGCCTCGAGTTGGAAGCGGCAGTGCTCTGTGATCACGTGCGTGGAACTCCCATTCGGCATCCGTCTCGACGCTCGCGGATTCTTCGCCCCGAGAGGGGGCGTGTCAAGCCAGCCGGGCGGCGGGAGCGTAGCCGTCGGATCGATCGTTGACACCGCTCGGGACGCCCCCTAGACTCCCGCGCCCTGCCGGTGGGCCTGTGTCGCAGCCCCGCCTCGAAGTCGCGCAGTCGGATTTCTGGCTGCCAGTGTTGTGGAGAAGAGAAGATGGCCGTTCCGAAGCGACGCATGTCCAAGTCGCGCAGCCGTATGCGCCGCGCCCAGCACGACCGTATCACCTCGCCGACCCTGTCGAGCTGCAGCAACTGCGGGTCGCCCGTGCGCCCGCACCACGTCTGCGGTGATTGCGGTCAGTACCGCGGCCGTCAGGTCGTGGCTCCGGTCGTCGAGCTCGACGACGGTGGCGTGAGCGAAGAAGCCTGAGTCCGGCGATGCACCTCGTCGTCGCCTCCGACCATGCCGCCATCGCCCTGCGCGAGCAGGTGGTGGCGCATCTGCGGTCGCGTGGTCACGAGGTCACGGTCTCCGGGCCCGCCGAAGGCGAGCGCTCCGACTACCCGAACGAGGCTGCGTGGGCAGCCCGCGCCGTCGCCGAAGGGCGCGCGGACGCGGGCGTCTTGCTTTGCGGCACCGGGATCGGCGTGAGCATCGCGGCCAACAAGGTCGTCGGCGTGCGTGCCGCCCTGGTGCACGACGTCACCACTGCGCGACTCGCGGCCGAACACAATCGTGCCAACGTGCTCTGCCTCGGCGCCCGCGTCCTCGGCTCCGTCGTCGCGCTCGATTGCGTCGATGCGTGGCTCGATACGCCCTTCGAGGCCCGCCACCAGGCGCGGCTCGACCTGATCGCGGCGCTCGAGACGGACGCCTGAGCCGCCGATGCGTTGCCCCCGCTGCAACAGCCTGAGCAGCCGTGTGGTCGACTCGCGCCTGACGCCGCGCGAGGACGCGACCCGCCGCCGCCGCGAGTGCGAAGATTGCGGCAACCGCTTCACCACCTACGAGCGCGTCGAGATCGCCCCGATCCTCGTCGTCAAGAAGGGCGGTGACCGCGAGCGCTTCGATCGCGACAAGCTGCGCGCCGGCCTCGACGTCGCGCTGCATCGCCGACCGGTCCCCGCCGACGCGATCGAAGAGTTTCTGCGCGCGACCGAGCTACGCATCGCCGAGCGCGCCGGCTCCGAGGTCAGCAGCAGCGAGCTCGGCGATTGGGTGATGGCGTTCCTGCGTGGCGTCGACACCATCGCCTACGTTCGCTTCGCGAGCGTGTACCGTGCCTTCGAAGATATCGGCGAGCTCTTGACCGAGGTCGCCGCGCTCGCCCGAGAGGACGCCGCCGGGGAGTCTCGATGAACGACGCCGCCTGGATGCGGCGTGCCATCGCGGCCGCGTGGCAGGCCGGCCCCGAAGTTCGCCCCAACCCCCGCGTCGGTTGCGTTCTGGTCCGCGACGGCGTCTGCGTCGGCGAGGGTTTTCACGCCCGCGTCGGCGGTCCGCACGCCGAGGTCGAGGCGCTGCGCGTCGCGGGTGACGCGGCGCGCGGGGCGACCGCCTACGTCACGCTCGAGCCCTGCAATCACCACGGCCGCACCGGCCCCTGCGCCGAAGCCCTGCTCGCCGCCGGCGTGACCCGCGTGGTCTGCGCCTGCCGGGATCCGCATCCTGCTGCGCGAGGCGGCCTCGATCGGCTCGCCGCTGCCGGCGTCGTGGTCGAGCACGGGCTGCTCGCGGACGAAGCGCGTGCGCTGCTCGACGTGTTCTTGGTCAACACGCTGCGTGGGCGGGCGCACCTGCGGCTGAAGCTCGCGGCGAGTTTGGACGGACGCACGGCCGCCGCCGACGGCAGCTCGCGGTGGATCACCGGGCCGGACGCCCGCGCCCGCGTGCACGTCCAACGCGCCGAGGCCGACGCCATCATGGTCGGCAGCGGCACCGCGCTCGCCGACGATCCGCGGCTGGACGTGCGCGGACCCGCCCATCGGCCCGATCGCGCCCCGCTGCGCGTCGTGCTCGATCGCCGGCTGCGGCTGCCGCCCGATACGAAGCTCTGCGACACCACGCTCGCGCCGACGCGCGTGTACACGCTCGCGGCGCACGCCGAGGGCGAGGCGTCGACGGCACTGCGGGCGCGAGGCGTCGAGGTCGTCGGCTTGGCCGTGGAAGACGACCACGCCTTCGCCCGGGCCGCGCTGGTCGATCTGCACGCGCGCGGCCAGCACGCGGTCTACTGCGAGGGCGGTGCCGGCTTGGCCGCGCGCTTGGTCGAAGCCGATCTCGTCGATGCCTTCGAGATCTTTCTGGCGCCGAAGCTCCTCGGCGGTGGGCGAGGGCTGCTCGAAGGGCTCGTCGTCCCGACCATCGACGCGGCGCGGTCCTTGCGCCTGCTCGCGATCGAGCAAGTGGGTGACGATCTACACGTGCGCGCCGAGCCGCGCCGCGAGGAGGACTGATGTTCACCGGCATCATCGAGGCAGTCGGCGAAGTGCGTCGGCTCGAGCGGCGTGGTCAGAGCGCGCTGCTCGCGATCGCCGCCGCGTGGCGCGACGGCGCGTTGCCCGGCGTGGCCCTGGGCGATTCGGTGGCCGTCAACGGCGTCTGCCTGACGGTCGTGGCCATGGATCGGCAGGGCGATCGCGCCGTGCTCGACTTCGACGTGAGCCACGAGACGCTCGACAAGACCAGCCTCGGCGCGCTCTCCATCGGCGGTCGCGTCAACCTCGAGCGCGCCCTTCGGGTGGGCGACCGCCTCGGTGGCCACTGGGTCACTGGCCACGTCGACGGCATCGGGCGCCTGGTGTCGGCGGTGCAGCGCGGCGAATACCGCGACCTGACCTTCTCGATGCCGGCCGAGCTCGAGCCCGAGTTGGTGCAGAAAGGCTCGATCGCGATCGACGGCGTCTCGCTGACGGTGAACACGGTCGAGCCCGGCCGATTCGGCGTCACGGTCATCCCGCACACGCTCTCGTGGACCACGCTGCTCGACGGTGGCGTCGGCAAGACGGTCAACCTCGAGACCGACCTCGTGGCGAAGTACATCCGGCGCCTCGTCGGACGCGCCACCGGGCAGAGCGGCGGGGTCGATCGGAGCCTGTTGGAGCGCGCCGGATTCCTCGAACCGAAGGGTCACTGAGCGGGGTTCCTGCCTTGTCGCGCCGTACAATCAGTGATACCCCCTACGCCCGATCCGACCGGACCCATGACGGCGCGAATGCCGTGCGAGACGCCCCCCGGCAACCCCCGAATGCAGCGAACGTTCTTCCACCGCGCAGAGCCCTGCGAGGCGTGCGACGCCGGCGCATTGCCGCGCCGTTTTGCGCGCGTGTTGGTCGGGGGTATTTGTCTGTGGGTCAGCCTGCTGGTGGCGCCGACGGAGGTGGCGGCACAACCGGCACCGGCGGGGCCGACTGCGGGGACCGAGCCGGGGGAGACGCCCGACACGCGGGCCAGGTCTGCGTTGCCGCCGCCGGCGGTGCCGTCGGCGACCGCGCCTGAGCGACCGAAGCCCAAGGCAAGTGGTGCGCCGACCGGCAAGGTCGCGGTCGGCCGTGGGGGTGCGGTCGAGGGCCTCGCGCTGAACGCGGTGACGATTCGCAGCCTGGTGATGCAGCACCAGTTCGAGCGCGCGCTCGCGGTCGCCGACGCGATCCTGGCGCGCTATCCCAAGGACCTCGAAGTCCAGATGCAGCGCGCGCGCCTGCTCTTCTGGCTCGACCGCAATGCCGAGGCCGAGGCCGCAGCGGTCGCGGTGTATCGCGCGGATCGGCACAACCACGAAGCGCTGCGACTGGTCGCGCAGATCCGCGAGAAGCGCGGCGATACGGCCGGTGCGATTCGCGCGTATCGCGAAGCGCAGCTGCGCGGCGAAGGCGATATCCGCATCGCTTGGCGGCTGATCGCGCTCTACCTCGACATCGGTCAGCCTGGCTTGGCGCGCGATCAAATCCGCCCCGGCATGGAAGTCCCCGACGAGCTCGAGCGCCAACTGATCTTGGCCGAGCGCCCGTGGATCGCCCAGGGGCTCCTCGGTCTCTCGTTCTACAAGGGTGACGTCTGGAAGCGGGCCGAACTCTCACTCGGCTACACGTGGAGCCCGCGGCTGTCGATCGTCGCGGGCGCCTACGGTGAGCAGCGGGACGTCACCACGACCAACGAGGTCGGCGGCATCCGGACGAGCTCGGTCGCCACTTCGAACGGATTCGGCGCTTGGGCGCAGGTCTTCTTCCAGGTCACCAAGCTCTCGGGCGACGTCCGCCTGTTCATCGCTCCGCAGACGGGCGGATTCCTGCCCTCGATCGACGGCTGGGCGTCGGCGGCGTGGCGCTTCGACCGCTTCGGCCTGGGCCTCTGGGCGCGCTACGCGAACTTCGAGACCTCGCCGCTATGGTCGATCGGCCCCTACGTGCCGATCTACATCGGCCGCTGGACGCTCAAGCCGGGCTACCTGCTCATCGGGCGGGGCGCCGGCCCGGAAGCCGGCATCGGCCAGGTCGGTCACACGGTGTTCTTGCGGAGTCGATTCGATTGGGACGTCAGCCGCGCGCTGTTCGCCTGGCTCTATTGGGGCCAAGAGGTGGTGTTCACCAACCGGACGCTCGCTGCGCCCGACGAATCGGCCGTCTCGGTCGTGCTCGGCTACGATCACTGGTTCGCTCACCGCTTCGGCGTGCGCTTGATGGCGACCGCCCTGCAACAGCTGACGCTCGGCAACCGCTGGTACGACGTCGCGCTGATGCTGCGGGTGCGGCTATGAGCTTGGACCAGCTCTCGCTCAGCGAGGTCATCGTCATCCTCGTCGTGGTGATCGAGGTCTTGATCGTCCTCGCGGCGTTGATCGCGCTCGGCGTGATGCGCCGCCGTGCCATCGGCCGCGAGGCGCGCTACGACCGGGCACGAAACGAGGTCTCCGAGGCGATGCCGGAGTTGACCGGCGACGACCCCGCCCAGGCCCGCGCTCGCATCAAGGCGGCGGTGTCGCGGATCGGTTTGGATTCGGGGCGCCGCTTGCTGACCGAACTGGCCGAGTTCATGACGCTCGAGCACGCGACGGAGTTGGCGGCGATCTTCGGCGAGCTCGGCTTCGCGGCTGCGAGCGCCGGCGACGCCCGCAAGCGGCCGTGGGAGCGCATGCGCTGCATCCGTGAGGCGCGCGCGCTCGGCGACCCGGCCAACGTGCTCGAGTCCGTGGTCCGCGACACCCTGCCCGACGTGCGCCTCGCTGCGTTCGAGGCGCTCTGCTCGCTCGGTCGCGCCGAGGCGGCGATGGTCAGCCTGCCCGAGATCGTCAAGGACGGTCGCCTCGCCCGCACCCGCGCCATCGACGCGCTCGCGAGCGCCGATCCCCTGCCGCTCGAGCCCTTGATCGGGGCTGCGCACGGGGAGACGGGCGAGCTGCGGCAGGTTGCCATCGGCGCGCTCGGTCGGTCCGGCAGCACCGACGCCATCGAGGTGCTGATCGACGCCGTCACCGACGCCGACGTCGAGGTCCGCATCGAGGCGCTGCGCGCGCTGCAGGCGCTCGACGATCCGGTCGCGCTGCCGGCCGCGTTGCGCGCGTTGCAGGATGAATTCTGGGAGGTCCGCTCGGCTGCGGTCGCCACGGCCGGTACGCTCGGTGGTGACGGCGCGGCCAAGGACATCGCCAAGCTGCTCGACGACGATGCCGAGTGGGTGCGCCACAACGCCGCGCTCGCCCTCACCCGCTGTGGTCCGCTCGGCACCGCCGCGTTGCGTGAGGCGGCTGCGCGCGGCAACGAGAACGCGAGCAGCGCGCTCGCAGAGCATCGGCTCGCCACGGAGGGCGCATGATCGAGGTGATGAACCTCTTCGTGCTGCTGTACTTCGTGACGCTGACCGCGGGGTACATCGCGCAATTCGTCGCGGCGGTGTTCGGTGTGGTGCAAGTGCGCCGCGATCTCGAGGGCAGCAGCCCCGAGGCGGTGAGCCTGCGCGGCCGCGCGACGCTGCCGATCTCGATCATCGTGCCGGCGCACAACGAGGAGAAGACGGTCGTCGAGTCGGTGCGCGCGCTGCTGAACCTGCGCTATCCGCAGCACGAAGTGGTGGTCGTCAACGACGGCAGCGCGGACGGCACGATGACCTCGCTGCGCAACGCGTTTGCGCTCGAGGCCGTGCCGATCGACCTGCGCTTGGACCTGAAGTGCCAGCCGATCCGCGCCACCTACCGCTCGGCCATCAATCGCCGTCTGGTCGTCATCGACAAGGAGAACGGCGGCAAGGCCGACGCGCTGAACTGCGCCGTCAATGCGGCACGCTATCCGCTGGTCTGCGCGATCGACGCCGACACGCTGATCATCCCCGACGCGCTCCTCCGCCTCGTGCGCCCCTTCCTCTCGGATCTCGAGGTGGTCGGCGTCGGCGGCTCGCTCTGCTTGGCGAACGGCTGCCGCATCGAGCGTGGCAACGTGGTCGAGGTCGGTCTGCCGCGTTCGTGGCTGGCCCGCTTCCAGGTCATCGAGTACATGCGCGCCTTCCTCGTCGGTCGACTCGGATGGGACGGGCTCGGCGGCAACCTCATCGTCTCGGGCGCCTTCGGCCTGTTCCGGCGGCAGGCCATCGTCAAGGCCGGCGGCTACGCCACCGACTCGGTCGGCGAGGACATGGAGCTCATCGCCCGGCTGCGGCACGACGTGCCGAAGTGGCTGCAGTCGCGCGCGATCCGTCACCTGCCCGATCCGGTCGCGTTTACCGAGGCGCCGGACTCGCTGCGCATCCTCGGCAACCAGCGCGACCGCTGGCAACGTGGCCTGTTCGACACGCTCTGGCGTCACCGCCGGATGGCCTTCAATCCGCGCTACGCCACGATCGGCCTGTTCGTCACACCCTTCTTCTGGTTCTTCGAGCTCTTCGGCCCGTTCATCGAGCTGTTCGGCTACATCTACCTGCTGTTGACCATCGTCGGCGGCATGATGGAGCCGCTCTTCGCGTCCCTGTTCGGCGCGGTGGCGTTGCTCTCCGGCTTCCTGCTCAGTCTCGGCGGCATCCTGCTCGAGGAACTCTCGCTCTCGTTCTTCCGTCAGCCCGGCGACATGCGGCGCTTGATCACCGTCGCCATCCTCGAGAACTTCGGCTATCGGCAGATCGTGCTGGCCTACCGCGTGCGCGGCTTCCTCAAATACCTGCTCGGCGAGAAGGCCTGGGGGCGGATGACGCGGCAGGGCTTCCAGGAGCGCGACCGCGACGGCGGCACCGCTTGGGTCATTCCTGCGCTCGCGACCCTGCTCGTGGTCAGCCTGCTCGCCATGCCGGTCGGCTGGTTGCTCAAGCCGAGCAACGACCTGCGCGTGCAGATCGTCGACAAGACCGTGCCGCTGACCAACTACCGCGAGCACGCCCGCCTGATGTGGCTGCTCTCGCAGGCCAAGGTGCAGCCCCCCTCGGGTCGCCTGCTCTGGAACAAGACCCGCGATTACATCGGCTACGACCCCAAGAGCGGCCTCCAGAACGAGATCCGCGACGCCGACCTCGAGAACCGTGACCTGCTCTACATCGCCGACACGTATGGCGTGTACAAGCTCGACTTCGCCGATGGTCGCAACCCCGTCGAGCACCTCGAACTCAACCAGAAACTCTACGGCGGCCTCTCGAGCAACGAGGTCGCCGTCATCGAGCGCTTCGTCCGCGCGGGCGGCCGGCTGGTCTGCGAGTTCAACTCCTTCGCGAGTCCGACGGCAGGCGACGTCCGGCGGCGGATGGAGAAGATGCTGCACTTGCGCTGGACCGGCTGGATCGGCCGCTGGCAGCACGATTTGAGCGACTACCGCGAGATCGCCGAGTGGTTCCGCCGCCGCTGGGAGGCGCAATTCCAGCGCAAATGGGATCTCGAGGGGCCAGGTCTGATGTTCGTCCACGACTCGGGTCGCGTGCTCGTGCTCCGCGAAGGACTGGAGATCGCACGTGGTGCGCCCATGTACCTGCGCTTCGACGGTCAAGATCTGCCGTACCGCTATTGGTTCGACGTCGTCATCGCCGAGAAGGAAGAGGACGTCCAAGGTGCCTACCACCTCAACGTCCTCCCACCGGGCGCCAAGCTCCTGCAACATTTCGGTATCCCGGCGGTCTTCCCGGCGGTGATGCACGACGAGCAGTTCCGCTACGCGTATTTCTCGGGTGATTTCGCGGATCAGGCGACCCAGTTCGACCCGCCGTGGCTCGGTGGCATCACGGCGGTCCGCAAATGGCTGGCGCGGTCGGGCTTCATCCACGACGAGATGCGCCTGACCTGGCAGGTCTACGCCCCGACCATCGAGAAGCTGCTCAAGGTCGCGAAGTGAAGCGCTGCTGCCCCGCGGGGTGGCGCGGACCCTCTCTCACCCGGACCGCCGCCCGCTGTGCGCTGCTGCTGTCGGCCGTGTTGACGGCGTCGGCGTGCGGCGGTGGACCCGTCGTCGAGCCGCCCCGCGACGGACGCTGCGACGACGCCGACCCGTGGCACTGGGCCGGTCTCGCGAGCGATGCGCTGCACACCCGCACCTTCCGCACGCGCGCGATGTACGATCTGGACGAGGCCGAGCGCGCCGTGCCCTTCGCGCCGGGGCCGTGCGAAGCGTGCGAAGCGGTCGTGAGCTATCCGGCCCCGACCCGCCATCCCGGGGGGCCTGTCGGCCTCGGGCGTCTGCGCGACCGCTCGTACGTCTACGACAACGCGCTGTACGCCCTGTTGCGCACCGCCGAGGGGCGCCAATCCTCCGCGCGCGCCGTGCTCGACACCCTGGTCGCGCTGCAACGCCCGGACGGCGCCTGGGGCTTCTCGTTCGCCATCGCCGAAGACGGATTCTACAACGTCGGCTACGTGCGCACCGGCACCGTCGCTTGGGTGCTGTACGCGATGGCGCGCTACGAGGCGCGCTTCGGCGGCGGCCGCTACGTCGCGTCGATGCGTCGGGCAGGCGCATTCCTGCTCGCACGGGCCGATCCGCAGCACGGCCTGTTGCGCGGCGGATTCGGCCGCTGGAGTCAGGACGGTGCCCGCTTCCTGCCGATGGACGCGCCGACCTGGGCCAGCACCGAGCACAATCTCGACGCCGCCTTCGCCGGTCGGGCCGCGAGCGCCGTCGACCCCGACGGCCTCTACCCCGACGGCGTCGAGCTCGCCGGCCGCGTTGCCGCGCGCCTCTACCTCGCCGACGCCGGCCACTACGCGCGGGGCCTGCAGCCCAATGGGCCCGACCGCGTCGTCGCGCTCGACAGCGTCGGCACGTGGAGCGCGCTCCTCGACTTGGCGCGCGGCGACCTCGAACGTGCGTTGCGCGGGCTCGAGGCCGTGGACCGCTTGCTCGGCGGCCGAGACGGGCCGTGGCGGATCTGGCGCCCCGGAGACGAACACGCCGCCGATACCTGGTTCGTCGAAGGCTCGGTGGCACGGGCCATCGCGCTCGGCCGCGCCGATCGCCGTGGCGCCGCGCTGGACGACCTGCGTCAGCTCGGTCGGTGGGCGTGCGCAGGCGGCGTACCCCTGACCTACGCCTCCCGCTGGGCGCGCGATTTCCCGGTGACGCCCGCCGTGGCTCCCACGGTGTGGTTCGTGTTCGCCGCGCGGGAACTCGTCGGCGGCCACGGACCAGAGCTGTGGAACGAGTCGCTGCGCGCAGACGGGCGCAATCGTTGACCGCCCCCCGAGCCGCGCATACGCTCCTTCGCGCGATGTTGCGCCCCTCCCACCACGCCCGAAATCCGCCTGCCCTGCCTGCGCAGCCTGCGCTCGGCCACGGCTGGCTCCTGCTTGCCTGCATCGCCATCGTCGGCTGCGAGTCGGCGCCCGGATCGGAGCCCGTCGGCCTCTCGCAACATGCGCGTGAGCGCCTCGAGCAGCCCGAGCTGCTCGGCGCGGAGCCGCTGCCGGCCGAGCCGACCCCGACCACCGCCGAGGCCCCTGCCGCGGTCGCCGCCGTCGACGCGGCCCCGGTGGCCGCCGCGCCGAGCGCAAACGCCCCGCCACCTGCCGAGCCTGCTGCGGTCGAGCCGCCGCCGGCCGCGGCGATCCCGCCCGCCGGCACCACCGCACCGACGCCCGGCACCGCCGCGGTCGCCGAGCCCGAGGCCGCGGCGCAGGGCGCCGACGCCGTCCCTGCCGACGCCGCAGCTGCCGACAACGCCGCTGCCGACAACGCCGCTGCCGA
>JBEARB010000060.1:0-12559 GCA_041163625.1 Pseudomonadota bacterium
TCGTCGGCCTGCGCGCGAATCTGCGTCTGCAAGACGGCCGCCCGGACGAGGCGCTTGACCTGTTGCGCAGCGCGCGCGAGGCGATGGGGCGCCGCAGCGGCGACAACGCCGCGGCCAAAGACACCGCAGGACCACGACCGAGCACCGCCATCACCCTGCGAGACGGCGAGGTCAAGGTCGAGCTGCGCGGGGCCTACGCCGACCTGCTGCCCGGTGGCCTGCTCGTGCAGAAGATTGCGCTACGACTGCAGCCCGAGGCCGGCATCGGCGAGATGTCCGCGAGCATCGTCGGGGCGCTGAAGTCCGAGCTGACGGCCTCGCTCGAGCCGGCCAGAGACGCGCAGCCTGCCCGCGTGGTCGGCCAATTCGCGCCGGCGTTGCGCTTGCCCCTGCCGCCGGTGGCCGGTTTGCCGGCGTTGGCGGACCACGTCGTGCTCGAGGGCTTCGACTACGACGCCGAGCACGGCCCGAGCGCGCGCGACGTCTCGTTGCTGCGCGGCAAGGCTTGGGCCGTGAAGATCGCGAGCGCGGGTCTGCAACCCGGCGCGCGGGGCGTGCGGGCGGGTCCGATCGTGGTCGCCCCCGAAGCGATGCGAGCCGCGCTCACGCTGTTCGGCAAGGCCGAGGCGGGCGGCGCCGAGGCGGGCAAGGCCGAGGGCGACGGGGCCGCAGCGGACGCGGCCGAGGACGACGAGGCCAAGGCCGACGGCGACGCCACCACGGCCAAGGCCAAGGCCAAGGTCGCCAAGCCACGCAAGAAAGGCGGCAAGACCAAGCCCGAGCCGACGGTGGCCGAGCGTCTGCGGGTCGCGATGCCGACGCAGCCGCTGACGATCGCGGAAATCCGGGCCGGTAGCGCAGACGGTGGCGCGGTTCGCCTCGAGCTCGACGGACTCTCGCTCGCGCTCGGCGGGGAGCTCGGTCAGGCCACACTCGGCGGCGCGAGCGTGACGCGGGCCGCCGACGGCGCGCTGGATGTCGAGGTGCGCGAGCCGGCGCTGACGCTGCGCTGGAGCCAGCCCCTGATCGAGGGGTTGCCGGGTGGCGCGGCGCTCTGGCAGGCCGTCGAGCGGGCGCGTCAGCGGCCGACGCTGCCCGGCGCCGACGACGAAGACGACGACGAAGACGGCGACGACGTCGACCGCCCCGACCTCGCCCCCGAGGCCCGCAAGCCGCGCAAGACCGCCGACAAGGGCAAGAGCGCGCGCAAGAAGGCGAGCAAGGGCGGCCGGCCGGTGAGCGCCCGCGCCATCGGGCCGCTGCGGGACGCGCTCGACGCGCTGACCGGGCTCGGGCCGATGGTGCAGGCCAAGCTCGCGCCGCTCGGCGCCCGCCCGGCGTTGGCGGTGCGGGTGCAGGGCGCGGCGTTGAACCTGCTCGAGCCGGCCGCGCAGGCACCGCTGGCGGGCCTGCGTGCGGGCACCCTGACGCTGACCCGCGAGTTGGGCGACGGTACCCGCGGCCTGGAACTCTCGGTGGAGACCTTCGGCGGCGCTGCTGCGGGCGAGAGTCGGCTCGGGCTGAAGCTGGCGCTCGCCAAGGGCGGCACGCTCGACCACGCCGAGCTGGCGTTCTCGGGCGGTGCCTTCGCGTCGGCGGCGGCGACGCTCGGGGCGGCGGTCACCATCGGCGAGGGTGCGAGCCTGGGCGGCACCCTGCGCGTGACGGCCGACGCGGCCGGCGAGCAGGCGCGCGTCGAGGGCAAGATCGAGGCCATCGCGGTCGGCATCGATTGGTGGCGGCTCTCGAAGGTGCCGGTGGACGGGCTCTCGTTCTCGGCCACGATGACGCTGACGGCCGACGCCAAGGCGCGCGCGCTGCAGCTCGACCTCTCGCCGCTGACGCTCGGCGAGGCGCAGGCGCGGCTGCTGCTCGAGGCCAAGGACATCGGCCCGAAAGCGAGCATCCACGTGCGCTTCGAGGTGCCCAAGCAGGATTGCGGCAAGATCGCCGCGGCGATTCCCGCGAGCCTGGTGCCGACGCTCGGCAAGCTCGAGGCCAAGGGCGAGCTCGCCGCGGACTTCGACTTCGTGATGCCGCTCGCCAAACCCTACAAGGGCAAGCTCGACGCCAACCTCGACGACGAAGCCTGCGTCGACGTGCGCTTCGAGAAGGTCGATCTGGCCGAAGTCGCCGGCGACTTCTCCCGCCCCGTCAACGAGTCCGGCACGCTGCTCGAAGACCAGCTCATCGGCCCGACCTCCGAGTCGTGGGTGTCGCTGGCGGACCTGCCGCCGTGGGTGCCCTACGCGATGATGGCGACGGAGGACGCCGCCTTCTACCACCACCGCGGTCTGCGCCTGGGCCTGCTCTCGCGCGCCATCAAGATGAACCTGGACTACGGGCGCTTCGTCTACGGCGGCTCGACCCTGACGCAGCAACTGGTGAAGAACCTCTACCTCACGCGCGACAAATACCTCGGTCGCAAGTTCGAGGAGCTGCTCATCGTCTGGCACATGGAGCGGAGCCTGGGCGAGGACAAGGTCAAGACCAAGGACCGCATCCTCGAGCTCTACTGCAACGCGGTCGAGTTCGCGCCGCACCTGTATGGCATCGAGCGCGCGGCGCAGACCTATTTCGGCAAGTCGGCCAAGGAGCTCAGCCCGCTCGAGGTCGCCTTCCTCGCCGCCAACAAGCCGCATCCGAAGGTGGGCTTCCGCGTCTTCGAGCAGAAGAAATGGACCGATTGGTGGCAGGAGCGAATGATCGGGATCCTCCGCAAGATGCGCGCCGACGAGATCATCACCGAGCAGCAGTTCGTCGCCGAGGCGCCCTACGTGCCGAAGTTCCTGGGCTGGCCGGCGCCGGAGAAGCCGACGGCCGACAGCACCGGAGCTGTCGGCGTCGGCGGCGTTGAGGAATGAGGCGCTTTTCGGCAGCCGAAGTCCCATTTCGGCTGATCAACTCTGCACAGAACTCGGTCGCCGAAGGAGCTTCGGTGAACGAAACAGAGGACTCTGACCATGAGCCCAGTCACGACCGAAGAACTCGTCCGTGTCCGCCGTTTTGGGCTCTACTTGCTCCGAACGACGGCAGTGGTCTTTGTGCTTGTCTTGGTCACGTGCACCGCGTGGGTTGGCTACTCCGCCTACCACAGTGAGTCTGCTGGGGTTCGGACAGCATTCTATAGCAGCTTCCCGATCGGCGCAGGGTTCTGCTCATTTTTGGGGGCGATTGCGGGACACTACCTGGTCAAGACGAGCGTGACGGCCAAGTTGCTGATCTCAGTCGTGGCCGGGGTCGTTGGCGGCGCCTGCTCGTTGGCGATGGCGGCATTATTCTTCCTGGTGATATTCCCGGCACTGTAGCTGAGCTGGCCGGATGGGGGCTCCCCCGGGCGCGTGGCCCACAGCTCAGGCCACGACCTCGATGGCGCCGGGCCGCTCGGCTGCCACCAGCTCGCCGATGGTCGCGAGCGCGGGCGTCCCGGCGTCGGCGAGCGCTTCGAGCAAGGCGGCGTGGCCTTCGGGCGCGACGGTGACGAGCAGACCGCCGGAGGTCTGAGCGTCCGCGAGCAGCAGCGGCTCGGTGTCGCCGAGGGCGGGGTCGAAGCGGCAATTCGGCGCGGCGAAGGCGAGGTTGCGGCGGCTTCCACCGGAGCAGAGGCCGGCGTCGGCGAGCTCGCGCACGCGATCGAGCAGCGGCACGGCCGAGAACGAGAGCCGAGCGCCGAGCGGACGACCCGAGGCTTCGGAGGAGCCGCGCAGGATATTGCCGAGGTGGCCGAGCAAGCCGAAGCCGGTGACGTCGGTGACGGCGTGAACGTGCGGCCGCACCGCCGGAAGCTGCATCGCGGCGGCGGCGCTGGCGTTGAGCGTCGTCATCTGCGCGATGGCGGCGTCGAGCCCGCCGGGGCCGAGCGCGCCGCGCTTGTGGGCGGTGGTCAGGATGCCGGTGCCGATCTTCTTGGTCAGCACGAGGCGGTCGCCGGCGCGGGCGCCGTCGTTGCGGAAGATCGCGTCGGGGTGCGCGACGCCGGTGACGAAGAGCCCGAACTTCGGCTCCTTGTCGACGATGCTGTGGCCGCCGGCGATGACGATGCCGGCCTGCGCGCAGACGTCGCCGGCGCCGCGCAGGCAGTCGCCGAGGGCGTCGGGGCCGGCGGTGTCCATCGGCCAGGCGACGAACGAGAGCGCGGAGATCGGCGTCGCGCCCATGGCATAGACGTCCGAGAGCGCGTTGGCGGCGGCGATGCGGCCGTAGTCGTAGGCGTCGTCGACGATCGGCGTGAAGATGTCGACCGTCTCGACGAGCGCGAGATCGGGGTGCAACAGCAGCACGGCGGCGTCGTCGCTGCGCTCGTGGCCGACGAGCAGGCGCGCGTCGGCGCGGCGCGGCAGGTGCGCGAGCGCGGCTTGCAGATCGACCTGCGCGATCTTGGCGGCGCAGCCGGCGGTGGCGGCGAGGCTGGTCAGGGGGACGCGGGACATGGCGACGCTCCGGGGGGCTGGCGCACCGAGGCGGTCGGCGCGACCGCGCGAAGGTAGCCGAACTCCCGCCGTTGGCGCCAACGCACCCTGGGCAATCCGCCGACCGGGGGCTAGACTCCCGGCCTCGCGCGGCCCGCCCGCCGCAGACAGGAGACGACGCATGGACTTCGCGCTCACCGAGATCCACGAGATGGTCCGCAAGGAGGCGCGGCGCTTCGCCGACGCCGAGCTGCTCCCCGTGGCCGCCAAGATCGACAAGACCGGCGAATTTCCGGCCGACAAGGTGCGCAAGCTCGCCGAGCTCGGCTTCCTCGGCATGGCCGTCGACGAGAAGTGGGGCGGCGCCGGCTTCGACAACCTCGCCTACGCGATCGCGATGGAAGAGATCAGCCGCGGCTGCGCCTCGACCGGCGTGATCATGAGCGTGAACAACTCGCTGGTCTGCGATCCGATCAAGCGCTACGGCAACGACGCGCAGAAGAAGAAATGGCTCGTACCGCTGGCGCAGGGCGAGCGCCTCGGCTGCTTCGCGCTCAGCGAGCCCGGCTCGGGCAGCGACGCCGCCGGCATGCGCACCACCGCCATCCGCGACGGCGACCATTACGTCGTCAACGGTACCAAGAACTGGATCACCAACGGCAAGGAAGCCGACGTCTGCGTGCTCATCGTGCACACCGACCCGTCCGAGCGGCATGCCGGCATCTCCGCGCTGGTCGTCGACCGCAAGGAGACGCCCTACGGCATCGGCAAGGTCGAGGACAAGCTCGGCATCAAGGGCAGCAGCACGACGAGCCTGGTCTTCGAGGACGTGCGCGTGCCCGTCGAGAACCGCCTCGGCGAAGAGGGCGACGGCTTCAAGGTGGCGATGTCCACGCTCGACGGCGGCCGCATCGGCATCGCTGCGCAGGCGCTCGGCATCGCGCAGATCGCCTTCGAGGAGGCCCTCGCCTACAGCCGCGAGCGCGAGGCCTTCGGCAAGAAGATCGGCGATTTCGGCGCGATCCGCGAGATGCTCGCCGATATGGCGACCGAGATCGACGCCGCGCGCCTGCTGATCTGGCAGGCCGCGGTGTGCAAGGACGAGGGCGGCCGCTACGGCAAATACTCGGCGATGGCGAAGCTCTACGCCTCGGAGATGAGCGCGCGCGTCACCCACAAGGCGCTGCAGATCCACGGCGGCTACGGCTACGTGAAGGAATACAACGCCGAGCGCCATTGCCGCGACGCCCGCATCACCGAGATCTACGAGGGCACCAGCGAGATCCAGCGCTTGGTCATCGCCCGCGAGACGCAGAAGGAACTCGGCGCCGGCCGCTAGGCCCCGCCCTGCCCCCCACTCCACCCGGAGGAGACGCGATGGTCGACTTCCATCCGAGCGCCGCCGAGGCCGTGATCGCCGCCAAGGCGCGCGAGTACGCCCGCGGCACGCTGGCCCAGCAGGCCGGTCGCTACGACGACGGCGAATTCCCCGAAGGTCCGGCCCGCGAGCTCGCGCGCCTGGGCCTGATGGCGATCAAATCGCCGACCGAATACGGCGGCGCCGGCCTGACGCAGGTCGCCTACGTCTCGGCGCTGCGCGAGATCGCCTGGGCGTGCGGCAGCACCGCCGTGACGATGGCCGTCACCAACATGACGGGCGAGATGATCGCCACGTTCGGCGACGACGCGCAGAAGGACCGCTGGCTGCGCAAGATCGCGAGCGGCGAGATGCTCTCGGCGGCGTTCGCGCTCAGCGAGCCCTCGGCCGGCAGCGACGCCAGCAGCCTGGGCACGAAGGCCGTGGCGAGCGACGACGGCAGCTTCTACACCCTCGACGGCACCAAGAGCTGGATCACCACCGGCGACCGCGCTGGCGTGGTGCTGACGATGGCGCGCACCGGCGGCCCGGGCGCCAAGGGGATCTCGGCCTTCTTGGTCGACCCCGCCCTGCCCGGCTTCGGCGTGCTGCGCCACGAGTCGAAGATGGGCCTGCGCGGCAGCTCGACCGTCGGCTTGGCCTTCGAGGGCGTGCGCGTGCCGACCCACGAGCGCCTCGGCCCCGAGGGCATCGGCTTCCGCGTCGCGATGACCGCGCTCGACGGCGGCCGCTGCGGCATCGGCGCGCAGGCGGTCGGCATCGCCACCGGCGCGCTCGAGGCGTTGGTGCAGGGCCTGGGCGAGCGCAAGCTCGTCGACCGCCGGCTCGGGCTGACACAGCTCGTCGACTTCCGCATCGCCGACATGGCGACGCGCCTCGAGGCGGCGTGGCTGCTCGTCCTGCGCGCCAGCCAGCGCAAGGACGCCGGCCTGCCGATGACGCGCGAGGCGGCGATGGCCAAGGTCTTCGCCACCGAGGCCGCGAATTTCGTCTGCCAGCGGGCGATGGAGCTCGCGACCGCGCACGGCCTCGGCACGCGCGGTCGGATCGCGCGGGCGTTGCGCGACGTGCGGGTCAGCCGCATCTACGAGGGCACCAGCGAGGTGCAGCGAATCGTCATCGCGCGCGAGCTCGTCGCGGGCCTCGGCTGAGTGGAGGAATCGATGCGGATGCAGCACGACGAGACGACCGCGATGATCGCCAAAGAGGTGCAGAACCTCGTGCGCGCCGAGTTGGCCGACGCGGCGATGAAGTGGAACGAAGGCCACGGCAGCGCCGCCGACGCCCTGCCCAAGCTCGGCGGGATGGGCCTACTCGGCATCCTCGCCAGCGAAACGGACGGCGGCAGCGAGCTCGACGACAACGTGCTCGCCGTGGTGCTCGAGCAGCTCGCCATCGCCGACGCCGGCCTCGCGGCGCTGGTCGCGGGGCACAATATCGCCCTGGCGGCCGGCCTGCGCGCGGGCTTCGGCGTGAGCGATGCTTCGCGCGACGCGATGCGGGCATGCGCCGGTGGCGACGCGCTGCTGTGCTGGATCGACGGTCGCGCCGACGGTCACCTCGACGACGACAGCCCTGCCTTCGAGCTGCGCGAGGGCCGGCTCTACGGCGCCGTCCCGAGCGTGATCGGAGCGCCCACGGCGCGCTACGCCATCACCACCGTCGAGCAGCAGAGCGAGTTCCGGATCGCCTTGGTCGACCTGCACGGCGAGGGCGTGGACCGCAACGCGACCGCGGCGGAGCGTGAGCTCGTCGGGCTGCGCTCGGCCGACGCCGGGCCGATCCGCTTCGACGGCGCGCCGGTGCTCGCCGATGCCCGCAAAACCGGCGCGCAAGCGCTCGGCCGCACCCGCGCGCGCCTGGCGATGGCGGCGATCTTGTGCGGCAGCGCCCGCGCGGCCCACGAAGCCGGCGTGCGCTACACCCTCGAGCGCGTGCAGTTCGGCAAGCCGATCGCCGCGTTCCAGCCGATGCAATGGCAGACGGCCGACTCGACCACCGAGCTCACGGGCGCACAGCTCCTGCTCGGGCGCGCTGCGGCGAGCTTGGTCGCGGCGACGGCGGACGCCCCGGACCATGTCGATCGCGCGGTCGTCGCGGCCTTCGAGACGGCTCGCCGCGTCAGCGATCGCGCGCTGCAGATGCACGGCGGCTACGGCTATACGACCGACTACGCGGTCGAGCGTCCGTACCGCGACGTCTACGCGCTGCCGCTGCTCGGCGGCACGGCTCTCGCCGCACGCGCGCGCATCGCCGCTCGGTTGGCCGACGCCGCCTGATCTTCGCCCCCCGCCCGGCAGAACACCGACCGATCCGGGGTTGTATCTTGGTCCCGCGCGCGTACATTCCGCGCGCAACAGCCGGCGCGCCGCCGGACTGCAGGAGGTTCCGATGAGTGAGGTGGCGACGCTGCGCAGCATCACGCGCAACGAGGATGGCTCCTACGCGGTGGCGTTCGACGCGGCCGGCAAGTCCTGGCAGATGACCGCCAAGGTCGACGACGAGGGCCTCGAGGTCGAGTTCGACGACGACCTCGCCGACGCGATCGACCTGCTCGACGCCGACGAGGAGGAGCTCACCGAGCACCAGCTCGTGCTGCGCGAGATCGGCATGATCGCCGACGGCGTGATGGAGACGCTGGCCAGCTCGGGCCTGCTCGGCGACCTCGCGGCGCTCGAGGAGCGCTTCGACGACGGCTGGGAAGAAGAAGACGAGACCGCGCAGGCCTGAGCCGTGCGGATCGCTCGCTCGAAGCGGCCAGGCGCCGTCCGGGGAACCGGCGGCGGCCTGGCCGCGCTCGTTTTGGCCGGCCTGCTCGCGCTCGCCGGCGCGGGCTGCGCGGACGACGCCGACGCCGGCACTTCGACTGCGGACGCCGCGTCCGACGGGAGCACCGACGCCGCCGCCGAGACCATCGCCGCCGAGCAAGCCGCGCTGCTGCAGGCGCCGTTCTTGCTGATCGCCCACCGCGGCGGCCGCAAGCTCTGGCCCGAACACACCCGCGTCGCCTACGACGGCGCCGTCGCGCTCGGCGTCGATCTCATCGAATACGACGTACACGCCACCGCCGACGGCGTCTTGGTCGTGATGCACGACGCGACGGTCGACCGCACCACCGACGGCACTGGCGCGATCAAGAAGATGACCTGGGCGCAGCTCTCGCAGCTCGACGCCGCCCACGCCTTCACGACCGACGGCGGCAAGACCTTCCCCTACCGTGGCAAGGGCGTGCGCATCCCGCGGCTGGACGAGCTGCTCGACAGCTACCCCGGCGTCGCGCTCTCGATCGAGATCAAGCAATACGACCCGCCGATCGTCGAGCCGGTCGTCGCGCTGCTCGAGCAGAAGGGCGCCATCGGCCGCACCATCCTCTCGGCGTTTTCCGACCCGACGATCCAAGCCGTGCGCGCCCGCCGCCCCGACCTGCTGACCTCGTTGGGCCTGGGCGAGACGCTGACGTTCTTCGCGATGAGCGAGGCCGAGGCCGCCGCCTACCAGCCGCCGGCGCCCTTCGTGCAGCCCGAGGACAAGCAGGTCGACGCCGCCCTGGTCGCCCGCTGCCACGCCGCCGGCCTGAAGATGCAGGTCTGGACCGTCAACGACGCCGCGCGGATGCAGGCGCTGCTCGACCTCGGCGTCGACGGCATGTTCACCGACGATCCGAAGACCCTGAAGGGCCTGCTGAAACCCTGAGTTCTCGGGCGTTCCGCGCCGGCGCCGCGCTCAGGCGGGCCAGGTTAGCAACAAGCGATCGTGCACGACCTCGTCTTCGAGGCTCTGCCCTTCCATCTGGAACCGCCGCAGCATCGAGCGGCCGACGCGGACCATGCTGCGGCCCTCGAAGAGGCCATCCGGCAAGCCGAGCTCGATGACCTTGCGGCCAGAGCGCTTGGTGCCGTCGATCGAGAGCGCCACCCGCACGCCACGCGTCTTGGCGCGGTCGATGGCGCCGATCAGGCGGTCGAGCGAGAACGTCTGCGCGCCGTAGAGCGTGCCCTCCGAGTCGCTGTAGGGCGGGTCGCAATAGACCAGATCGCCACGCTCGGCGGCGTCGAGCGCGGCCTCGAAGTCGGCGACGACGAATTCGGTGCCGGCGACGCGCGGGCGCCACGCATCGACGCGGCGGCGCAGGGTGTCGGCGGCGATCGGTCGATGCGGGCCGCAGGGCGTGTTCATGTCGCCGGCGAGGGTGAAGCGGATGACCCCGCCATAGCAGCTGCGCGCGAGGAAGAGCAGGTCGTCGGCGTTGGGCGCGGCGTTGTAGCGCTCGCGCACGGCGCGGTACAGGCCGTCGCGGGTGGCGGCGTCTTCGGCGGCGACGAAGGGATCGCGGCGCTCGGCGTAGGCGGCGCAGAGGCGCTCGGGGTCGCGCTGCACCTCGCGGTGGATGCCGATGAGGGGGGCGAGCACGTCCGAGGCGACGGCGCGGCGCGGCGCGAGCTCGGCCAAGACCGCGCCCGAGCCGATGAAGGGCTCGTGATACACCCGGAAATCCGGCGGAAAAGCGGACACGATCTCGCGCGCCATGCGCTGTTTGTTGCCGATCCACTTCAGCAGCTGACCGGCGAGCGGGGCCGCGTCGAGGCGTCCCCCGGCCTCGGCGAAGAGGTCGAGCTGGTCGCGCACGCGGCTCACCGCTTCGGGTCGGGCTCGCCGGGCCGGTAGCGCGGGCTGTCGTCGACGTTGCGACGCTGGAGGTGGCGGCGCGCGTCGTCGGTCGGGCCGAGCGGGCGCGGGTCGGGCTCGGGGCCACGCTCGGCGTTGGCGAGGCGCTGCGGGTCGTGATGCGAATAGCCCTGCGGCGCAGCGGCGGGCGCGGGTTGGCCGGTGCGCGCGGCGCGGGCCTCGGCGACCCGACGGCGCTGCTCGAGGGCCGGATCGGGTGCCGCCTCGGCCTGGTAGCGCGGCGCGTCGGGCACCGGCGCCATCGCCACAGTCAGCTGTGGTCCGGCCGCGGCGGGCTGCACTGGCGCCGGTGCCACGCCCTGCGAGGGGCGGTAGCGCTCGTGCCCGCCGGTCTGGCGCGCGGGGGCGTTCTGCCGCGGCGCACGGATGGGCTCCTGCGTCGGCGCGTCGGGATCGGCGTAGGGGGCGGTTCGATGCACCGGCGGCGGCGTCAGCGGCGCAGGCTGCCGCGGGCTCGAGGGCGCCTGGGCTTGCGCGCCGGTCTGCGCCCATTGCGGCACCTTCTGGCCCTTGGCGCGGAAATGCGCCTCGATCATATCGGGCACGCCGCGGGTATCGAGCGTCGCCGTCTCGGCCTCGTGCAGGCCCGGCTTCACGATCGTGACCATATGCGGCAGCTCGGACGGCGCCGGTCCAGAGGGTCGAGCGGGGCCATCGACGATGCGGCGGGGCCGATCCGGCTCGGCGACCAAGTCCGAGCGCAAGCGCACCGAGGGCGCGTCGGGATCGTCGGCGGCCACGCGCGCGGGGCGCTGCTCGTTGCGTGGCGGCGCGGCGGGGGCGCGACGCTGCACGGGCGCGGCGGGCTGGCCCGAGGACCAATGCGCCGGACGGCTGCGATCGGTCGGCGCATAGCGGCCGGTCTCTTCGTCTTCGAAGGGGTCGGAGTCCTGCAATTCGTCGAGCGAGACGGGCTGCGGCGAGAGGTCGGCGAGCGAGCCGATGACGGTGACGGGGATCTCGCCGCTGTCCGACGCGACCATCGCCGGATCGGGCTCGGCGAAGCGGGCGTCGATGCGCTCGGGCTTCTTCTTCGGCGGCAGCAACAGGCCGAGGCCGTCGCTGGCGAGCACGCGCACGAGCACCGTGACGCGACCGATCTGCAAGATCGTTCCGTCCTGCACCCGCGCGCGACCGCTGATCGGCTCACCGTCGACCGAGGTGCCGAGCGCGCCGCCGAGGTGCTTCACGAAGATCGCCTCGTCGGCGTAGCACTCCAGCATCGCGTGCTGCTCGTCGACCGAGGGATCGTCGAGCACCAGGTCGCCCGACCGCCCGACCAACATCCGCGTCTGGCGCAGCACCACCGCCTTCTGCACCTCGCCGCCGAAGAGCACCGTCAGGCCGAGCGCCAGATCCGGCGGCGTATCGTCGCGGGTGTAGAGGAAGACGTGGTCGCCGACGTGCAGGCGGTCGCCGCTGTAGAGGCGGTGCATACCAGTGACGACGACGCCGTTCAGGGCGACCCGAGCGCCGTCGTAGACCTTGACGACGTCGGCCCCCTCGCGCTCGACGACGACCAACGCGCGCGCCGGCACCTGCGGATGCTCGAAGAAGATGTCGTTGCGCGGATCGGAGCCGATGTTCACGCGACCGGCGCCCGCCTCTTCCTCCGAGCCGACGCGGAAGCGCAGCACGGCGCCGTCGTCGTCGACGAAGAAGAGCCAGCGCCCGGGGGCTTCGATGCCGGTCCTCGCGAGGGATTTGCGCACGATGCTCCGAGAGTGGACCGAGGTCGCCGCGTGAGGCGGCATCTTAGCTTTGCGTCCGGGGTGGCGCAACGGGCCGGGGGGGCGGCCCCGCACTCGTCATCGGCATTCGCGACCTTGTCATCGTTCCCGCGATCGGGCCAAGCTCAAGGCAGCTACGCCCCGATCAGCCCAGGAATTCCGGCCAGGAGTCGCCATGTCTCGCTCTCCCGTGCGTCTACCGACGGCCGTGTTGGTCGGGTTCGGTATCCTCTGCCTCCATGGCTGCATCGGCAGGCCGGGCGGCGCCGATCACCGCGACGCCGAGGGCAGCGCGGGTCTCGGACGCCTCTACGAAGAGGAGGGCTTCGCCTACCGAGACGGCAGCAAGCTCACCA
>JBEARB010000061.1:0-8029 GCA_041163625.1 Pseudomonadota bacterium
AGGCGGCCGATCTCGTTCAGCCCCAGGCGCTCGGCAGCGACCGCGCGCATCTCGACGACGTCGAGGCGCTCGTGGACCGCCGTCACGCGGACGGGGACGGTGCGGCTGGTGTGCTTGAGCAGGTAGCCGCGCGCCGGGTCGAGCGGCGTCGCGTCCATCCACACCACGTCGGCGTCGAGGCTGTTGCGAATCCACGGCACTGCGTCGACGGGCACGAGCATGTCGCCTCGGCTGACGTCGATCTCGTCGTCGAGCAGGAGCGTCACCGCTTGCGGCGCGCTCGCCTGCTGCAGCGCCCCGTCGAAGGTGTCGATGGCCCTGACCCGCGCGCGCGTGCCGGCGGGCAGGGCGAGCAGCTCGTCGCCGACGCGCACGGTGCCGCTCGCGATCTGCCCCGCGAACCCGCGGTAGTCCAGATGCGGGCGAATGACGAGCTGCACCGGCAAGCGGAACGGCGCGTCGGCAGCGTCGAGGTCGGTCGGCACCGTCTCGAGGTGCTCGAGCAGGCTGGGGCCGTCGTACCAAGGCATCCGCTCCGAGCGCAGCACGACGTTGTCGCCGGTGAGCGCCGAGAGCGGCACGAAGATCGGCTCGCTGGCGCCGATCTGGGTGCAGAAAGCCCGGAAATCTGCACAGATCGCTTCGAAGCGCTGCTGCGACCAATCGACCAGGTCCATCTTGTTGACGGCGACGACCAGGTGGCGAATGCCGAGCAACGAGGCGATCGTCGTGTGGCGCCGCGATTGGACGAGCACGCCGTGGCGCGCGTCGAGCAGCACGACCGCGAGCTGCGCAGTCGAGGCGCCGGTCGCCATGTTGCGGGTGTACTGCTCGTGGCCGGGCGTGTCGGCGATGATGAACTTGCGCTTGGGCGTGGCGAAGAACCGATACGCGACGTCGATCGTGATGCCCTGCTCGCGCTCGGCACGCAGCCCGTCGGTGAGCAGCGACAGATCGACCGCCCCGCCGGCGCTGCCCTTGGCCTGCGTGGAGGCCCGCGTCACCGCCTCGAGCTGGTCGGCGAAGACCCCCTTGGCGTCGTAGAGCAGGCGCCCGATGAGGGTCGACTTGCCGTCGTCGACCGAGCCGGCGGTCGAGAACCTGAGCAGATCCATGCTAGAAGTACCCCGCACGCTTGCGATCTTCCATCGAAGCCTCGTTGACACGGTCGTCGACCCGGGTGGCCCCGCGCTCGGTGATTCGGGTCACCGCCGTCTCGGCGATGATGGCGTTCGCGTCGGCAGCATCGCTGGCGATGCACGCGGTGCAGGTGGCGTCGCCGATGGTGCGGAAGCGGACGCTGCGCTCGACCACGTCTTCGCCGGGCTCGGCGGGCAGCAGGTCGCTGATCGGGAGCAGCAGGTCGCCGCGCAGCACGGTCGGCCGGCGGTGCGCGTAGTAGAGCGGCGGCAGCTCGATGGCCTCCTCGGCGATGTACTGCCACACGTCGAGCTCGGTCCAGTTGGAGATCGGGAAGACCCTGATCTGCTCGCCCGGCGCGATCCGGCCGTTGTAGAGGTTCCACAGCTCCGGACGCTGATTCTTCGGGTCCCATTGCCCGTGTACGTCGCGGAAGGAGTAGATCCGCTCCTTGGCCCGCGCCTTCTCTTCGTCGCGCCGCGCGCCGCCGAAGACCGCGTCGAATCGGTGCTCGGCGATGGCGTCGAGCAGCGTCCTGATCTGCATCCGGTTGCGCGAGCCGTCCTGGCCCGGCGCGACGACGATCCGGCCCGCGTCGATGCTGTCCTGCACCGAACGCACGATGAGCGTCTCGCCGAGCTCGGCCGCGCGCCGGTCGCGAAAGGCGATCACCTCGGGGAAGTTGTGCCCCGTGTCGATGTGCATCAGCGGGAACGGAAAGCGGCCCGGTCGAAACGCCTTCTCGGCCAGGCGCAGCATGACGAGCGAGTCCTTGCCGCCCGAGAAGAGCAGGCAGGGGCGCTCGAACTCGGCCGCCACCTCGCGGAAGATGTGGATGCTTTCGGCTTCCAGGGTTCGCAGGTGCGCGAGGGTCGACATCTTCGGCGGTCTCCAGGCGAGGGCGTTGCACACAAGCAAGAACTGCGCGCGGTGGCAAGATTCGGGCCGCGGATTGCCCGTGATCCCGGCAATTCCGTGCTGTCCCGCCCGGAGGCAGCGAGACCACGACCCGCAACCGCAGGGTCCGACCGGCGCCGCTTGCTCCGCGCGCCCGACGTCCTACCTTCCCCAGCGTGGTTCAGCACGGGCCACCACGACGCCGATGCATTCGAGGTACCCGATGTCCGAGCCGACCCGCCCCGCCGCAGCCCCGTTCGCCCCGCTCGCGTTCCGCTGCGGCAAGACGATGCGCAACCGCTACATGCTCGCGCCGCTGACCAACCAGCAGAGCCATGCGGACGGTATGCTCGGCGAGGACGAGTACCGCTTCTTGACGATGCGCGCCCACGGCGGCTTCGGCGCGGTGATGACCTGCGCGGCGTCGGTGCTGCGCGAGGGCGTGGCCTTCGAGGGTCAGCTCGGCATCCACGACGACGCGCACCTGCCCGGGCTGCGACGGCTGGCGGCGGGGATCCAAGCCGGCGGGGCGCTGGCGTTGGTGCAGCTGCACCACGGCGGGATGCGGGCGAGCGCCGAGCGGATCGGCCGCGCCCCGATGGCGCCCTCGGACGACGAGAAGACCGGCGCCGTCGCGATGACCACCGCCGAGGTCGAGACCGCCCGCGACGCCTTCATCGCCGCCGCCCGCCGCGCCCACGCCGCCGGCTGGGACGGGGTCGAGATCCACGGCGCCCATGGCTACCTGCTGGCCGAGTTCCTCAGCCCGGAGCAGAACCGCCGCGAGGACGATTGGGGCGGCACGCCCGCCAAGCGCGCCCGGCTGCTCGATGACGTGATCGACGGCGTGCGCGCGGCGACCGGGCCGGAATTCCTGGTCGGCGTGCGGCTCTCGCCCGAGCGCTTCGGCCAGCGGCTGGAGGAGATCGTGGCGCTGACCGAGCGCCTGCTGGTCGATCCGCGTCTGGACTTCGTCGACCTCTCGCTCTGGGACGTCGACAAGGAGCCCGTCGATCCGGCCTTCGCGGGCCGCAAGCTGGCCTCGTTCTTCACCGACCTGCCACGCGACGGCGTGCGGCTCGGCGCGGCCGGCAAGATCGCCACCCCCGCCGACGTGCAAGCGCTGCTCGCCGCCGGCTTCGACTTCGCGCTGCCCGGCCGCGCCGCGATCTTGCACCACGACCTTCCGGCGCAGCATCGCACCGCGGCCGACTTCACGCCCCGCGCGCTGCCCGTGCCCGCCGAGACGCTACACGCCGAGGGGCTCGGCCCCGCCTTCGTCGACTACATGCGGCGCTGGGACGGCTTCGTGGCCTGACCGGCCGACCCGAGGTGCCGCGGCCCGAGCGCCTCGGCTACCGCCGCGCTGACGTGCACGCGCCCGGCCTCGCCGTGCGACTCCATGCGCGCGGCGACGTTCACCGTATCGCCCCAGACGTCGTATTGAACGCGCTCTTGGCCGATGACGCCGGCCACCAAGGGGCCGCGATGGACGCCGACGCGCAACGAGAGCGCCATGCCGGTGCGGGCGCGCACCTCGTCGAGCGCGGGCGGGTGCAGGCGAACGTCGCGCTCGTCGACTTCGGGTAGGACGCGGTTGGGGGAGCCTGGCGTCATCCTTGCGACGATAGCGCTGTGCGGGGTGTCGTGGCGAGACCGCCTGGTCAGCGGGGGGTCGGGGCCCGTCGACGGATCAAGCCTTCCTGCACGGCGCTGGCGACCAAACGGCCCTGCTGGTCGAAGAATCGGCCGCGCACGACGCCACGGGCGCCGCTGGCCGAGGGGCTCTCGATATCGAAGAGCAACCACTCGTCCATGCGCAGCGGGCGGTGGAACCACATCGCGTGGTCGATGCTGGTGACCTGCATCGTCGGCTGCAGCCACGAGGCGCCGTGGGGATCCATGCTCGTCGTCAGGAACGAGAAATCCGAGGCGTAGGCGAGCAGGTAGCGGTGCAGAGCGGGATCGTCCGGCAGCCGGTCGATGGCGCGCAGCCAGATCTGCCGCCGCGGCTCGGTCGGCACCGGGCGGAGCGGATTGCGCGGCGCGACCGCGCGCAGCTCGATCGGACGCTCGGCCGTCGCCATCGCGCGCAGCTTCGGCGGGATGCGCTCGGCCTGGCGGATGGCGAGGTCGCGCTCGCTGAGCAGGTCCTCGGGGCCGACCACATCGGGCATCGCGTCCTGATGGTCGAAACCCTCTTCGTCGACCTGGAAGCTGGCGGCGAGGCTGAAGATGGCGGCGCCGTCCTGCACGGCCACCACGCGGCGGGTGGTGAAGCTGCCGCCGTCGCGGATGCGGTCGACCTGGTAGACGATCGAGCGCTTCACGTCGCCACGCCGCAGGAAATAGGCGTGCAGCGAGTGGACGTGTCGGTCCTCGGGCACCGTCTGCGCCGCCGCCGAGAGCGCCTGACCGAGCACCTGACCACCGAAGATGGCGCCCCAGCCGAGGTCTTGGCTGCGGCCGCGGAAGAGGTCGCGATCGATGCGCTCGAGCCCGAGCAGGTCGACGAGGTTGGCGAGTACGGGCTGCATGGGCTCCTCCGCGGTGGGCGGCGGTCGTACCGCCAAGCCAACCGAGCGGCAACCCCGGTCCGCAGCCGACGGGTCGCTGTGAGGCCGGGAATTGGGCCGCTACGTGGAACGGAACGTCGGAACCGCGGACCGCATCGCCCGCATCGCCCTGGGTGTGGGCACCATCAGCCTCGCGTTCGTCGGGCCGCAGTCGAATTGGGGCTTCCTCGGCCTCATCTTCCTGGCGACGGCGGCGATGGGTACCTGCCCGATCTACTCGATCCTGGGCATGTCGACCTGCAAGGTCGCGAAGAGCTGAGCCCCGCGCCTGCCGGTGGCGCCTGCGATCTCGTAAGAACGTAAAGCCCGGCAAATCATCGTTGACCCCCCGGCGCACGGATTCGACACTCCGAGCCGCCAATGCGGGAGAATACGATGCAGACGGGACGGTGGACGGCGCGACTCGCGATGTTGGCGGGTCTTTGGCTGGTGGCGTGCAGCGCCGACGAGACCGCGACTGGCGGCAGTGGCGCAGGGGCCGACGGCACCGCGAGCGACACCGCGACCCTCGACGCGGGCGGCGACGGCACCGGGAGCGCCGACGGCAGCGGACCCGCCGACGCCGTCGCCGACACCGGAAGCACCGACGCGGGCACCGGCGACACCGGCGGCGACGACAGCAGCGGCGACGACACCGCTGCCGACGGCACCGAGCCGGTCGACGTCGTCGTCGATCCGTGCAGCGCCGGCTCCGCTGCTGTGGCGCATTCGGTCGTCCTGCCGCTCGGCGAGACGCTCTTCTTCGACGGCGACGACTACCTCGCGTTCTGGGGCACGGGCGCGCCCTGTGCGGTCGGGTTGGCCGAGCATCCCGCCGGCGCCAAGGCCACGATCCAGGGCGGCAAGCGCCTCACCCCCGACAAGCCGGGCCTGTGGAAGCTGACCTCGGGCTCGCACTCCGTCAGCGTCGAGGTGCAGGCGAACTACTGGAACGCCGACACCTTCCAGAACTACAACTACGCGCCGACGCAGCCGCTCGCGCTCGACCCGGACAGCCCGACCGACGGCAGCAAGGCCGCGCTCTGGGTGGCGGCGACGACCTCGGCGGCGGTGCAGAAGCTGGCGCTGACGGCGATCGACGCCCCCGCCGGCGTGACCGCGACCGCCGGCCCGATGATCCCGGTCGGTAGCTGGCCCACCGCCGTGGCGCCCTGGCCGGGCACGAAATGGCTGCTGGTGACCACGACCGGCCGGGACACGCTGGGATTCGTCGACCGCGAGGCCGGCGTGCTCGTCGACGCGATCCGCCTGGGCAACGAGCCCCACAACCTCGTCGTCGACGGCAAGGGCGACACCGCCAAGGCCTGGGTCGTGCTCGCCGGCGAGGACCGCGTCGTCCGCGTCGACCTCGGCAGCCGCACCATCGACGCCAGCGTCGAGGTCGGCCACGAGCCCCGCGCCCTCGCCCTCGACGGCCAGGCGCGCCGCCTCTTCGTCGGCTCGCTGATCTCGGGCAACCAGCACCCGCTCGGCCCGACCCAGGGCGACAAGCCGCTCGAGCCGGCGTGGCAGCGCGACGTCGTGGTCATCGACATCGACGCCGCGCAGCAGGTCGGCGTGCTGCCGGAGATCGGCACCATCAACCGCGGCCTGTTCCTCGAGCCCGGCGGCGAGACGCTGCTGGTCGCGACGACGCGCGCCAACAACACCAAGCTGCAGGTCAACGCCGACACCCGGCCGCACGAGCATCACCTCGCGCGCGTCTCGGTCGCCGCGCTGCTGCAGGGGAAGAAGGACGAGGCCATCCTCGCCGACGTCGATCTGGACAAGCAGCCGACCTCCTCGGGCGCCGCCGCCTCGCCCTACACGCTGGTCCGCTCGCCCGACGACAGCTACCTCGTCGCGAGCCTCTCGGCCGGCCAGGCGCTGCTCTTCCTGGCGCCGCAGGACCTGGCCGAGATCGGCCGCGTGAAGACCGGTCACGATCCGCGCGGCTTGGTGCACGCGATGGGCCGCACCTGGACCTACAGCTGGCTCTCGGACCAGGTCGAGGGCATCGAGCTGCCCGACGCTGCGACGCAGGTCGGCGGAAAATGGGAGTTCCCGGCCAAGCCCGCCGCCAACGTCGTGGTCCCGGTCGGCAACGACCCGACGCCCGCCGACGTGCGCGAGGGCCAGCGCATCTTCAACGACGCCGCGTTCAGCAAATACGGCGATTTCTCCTGCAACAACTGCCACGTCGACGGCCTGACCGACGGACTGGTCTGGGACCTGCTGGTCGACGGCCCGGTCAACACGCTCGCCTTCCGCAACGTCGGCGGCACCGAGCCCTTCCTCTGGGGTGGCCAGCTGCCGACGCTCTTCGACTTCTCGCGCGAGGTGCTCAAGCTCGTCGGCGCGCAGGCGAGCGGCAAGCAGATGGAGCAGCTGACGCGCTACATGCAGTCGGTGACGGCGCCGCCGAACCCGCACGCGCTGCCGGGCGGCAAGCTCACCGCCGAGGCCAAGCACGGCCGCGACCTGTTCTACCAGCCGATCGCCACCGGCGGCGCCGAATGCGGCGTCTGCCACGCCGGCGCGCTCGGCACCTCCGGCCAGACCGTCGAGGGCAAGACCAAGGGCAAGCCGACCGACGTGCCGTCGCTGCTCGGCGTCTACGACACCGCGCCGTACGGCCGCGAGGCGCAGTGGTTCACGCTCGGCAAGATGGTCGACTACGCGCTCGAGTTCACCGGCGCCAAGCTGACGCCGGCCGACCGCGACGCGGTGCTCGCCTACGTCAAGCAGCTACCCGGCGATCTGCTCACGCTCAACAGCGCGCGGCCGCTCGCCGGCTCGGACCACGTCTGGAAGGAGGTCGAGCCCGAGCTGGTCTTCTCCAACGTCCTCGCCAAGGGTCAGGAGGGCAAGTTCCACTTCGTGCAGATCGCCGAGAACGGCACCGAGACGCCCGTCGCCGGCACCTGGAGCCTCAGCGGTCGCGTCGCCCGCTTCGCCGTCACCGGCGGCGCCCTCGCGCTCGACAGCACCTACCGCATCGACGTCGACACAGGCTTGCAGAGCGCCTTCGGCCAGACCCTGCCGACCGCCATCGCCGTCAACTTCACCACCGGCGGCGTGCCCGCCTTCGACCTCTCGGGCAAGTGGAAGATGACGCTGAGCAACGCGACCGTCGGCAAGATCAACGTCAACGTCGCAATCTTGCAGGCGACCGGCGGCAAGTTCACCGGCGTGGTGCTCGACAACTTCGACGAGGGCAACGTCGGCGCCGACGCCATCACCGGCGTGCTCTCGGGCGCCACCGCCCAGCTCGATCCCTTCTACGTCGACAGTCAGTTCGGCAAGTTCTACGTCAAGGACGGCTTCGCCTCGACGATGGAAGACACCGACAAGGACGGCTTTGCCGACAAGGGTGCCGGCGCGTTCGACTTCAAGTTCGGCAATCAGGTCTTCCCGATCGTGGTGACGTGGAAGCG
>JBEARB010000062.1:0-4143 GCA_041163625.1 Pseudomonadota bacterium
GACGAGCGTCGCCTCGAGGAGGGGCCACGGACGCCTGACGACCACCGGCAACGCCCGACGCTGCGATGCGACGGCCGCGCACTCCCATGCTTTCGCTCGCAATCGGACGGCTCCGGCCTAGCTTGACAGGCGGCGCGCCGCAGCCGGCGGCGTCGCTGTACGCCGCGCTCGGTCACGGCGTCGGGGAGTCGTCGATGGCAACGGCGGACGGGTGGACGGACCCCACGGCGTGGCGGCGTGTGGCGCAGCGCGGTGCGCAGCGCGCCGTGATGTGGGCGTATGATCAACCGGCGCTGCGGAGCCGCTTGGGCTCGATCAAGATTCGCCACCTCGTGCCCTTCTTGCGCTACAACAGCCCACGCAAGCTCGCCAACCTGGTGCGCGTCGAGGCCGAGCGGCGGCAGCGCCGCGAGGTCGTCAGCGGCTGGCCCTATGTGCTCTGCGTCGACCCGAGCAACCTGTGCAATCTCACCTGCCCGGCATGTCCGACGGGGCGGCGCGACCCGCTGCCGCGTGGCATGGCGCGACGCCTCGATCTGGACCGCTACCGCAAGGTGCTCGACGCCTTTGCGCCGCAGCTCTACCTCGTCCACCTCTACCTCTGGGGTGAGCCACTGTTGAACCGCAACATCGTCGAATTCGTCCGCTACGCGGAGCAACGCGGCGTCGGCACCAACCTCAGCTCCAACCTGAACAAGCTGCGCCCGGGTCTGGCCGACGAGCTCGTCAGCGCGGGCCTCGGCCACTTGGTCGTCAGCATCTCGGGGGCGCCCTTCATCGAGGGCCAATACATCGTCTTCGAGCACAACAAGCACGAGACCGAGCAGGCCCGCGCGCGCCTACGCGAGGCCGGTGCCGACTACGTGGTGGTCCGCAACTCCTGGGGCGATGGGGAGGGGGTGGAACAGCCGAAGGAGGTGGCGAGCGGCGCGAGCCCGAGCAAGACGTGGCGTTGGCGGTCTGACGCGGTCTGCCACCAGCTCTACTCGACGATGGTCATCCATCCCGACGGCTCGGTCGGGCCCTGCTGCATGCACGAGCCCCGGCATCCGAGCTACGCCAACGCCATCGCCGAACGCTTCGAGGACTACCGCAACAACGCGCGCTATCGCGCTTCGCGGCAGATCTTCGCGCAGCGACGGATCGACCCTGCCACCGCCGAGACGGTCTTCTGCGCGGGCTGCACGCTCGCGAAGGGATACGTCGCGGCCGCCGGGGCCTCTGCGAGCGGCAGCTGACGCTCTTCGACCGTCGGAGCTTTCGGGTTCGACCGTTGCAAGCGCGCCGGCAGGTCCCTAGCTTGCCGCCTCAGGAGGGAGTTCATGTTGTACCGCGTCATCGATCCTTGGGAGCGCATCCGCTACTTCGAGCGTGTCGGCCAGATCGACCGACTGCCCACCGCCGAGCAGCTCGCTCATGCCGAACGGCAGGTCGGAATGACCGCAGGACCGCTGCAGCGGTTGCAGGACTATGCCGCGCGACCGCTGACCCTGCTGAGTTCGCGGGCCAACGCCAAGCGAGCCATGGACCGGACCCAATCCGACCTGAAGGCTGGCATGGCGATGCCAGCCGCGACGCTGAACGAGCCCAAGCGCCCCCTCGAGCGGGCGCTGCTCTTCCCGCCGGCCCGCTTCGTGGCCAACTTCCTGATCTCGCCCTACTACATCCGGCCCGGCTCGGGGCTGGACACGCCGCTCGAGCCGCTGATTCACCACTTGCTCAGCCAGCCGCACACGACCGCATTGTGGGACGTGCAACTCGCGCAGGCGACGCCCGGTGGACTCGACACCCTACGGCGCATGATCGCCGCTTGTCGGCGGCGCGACACGCTGCGGTGGAAGACGTACGAGTTGCTGGTGCAGCGCCCGAACTACCTCGACTACCTCGACGAGTTGGTCGATCGGTGCGAGCGCTTCGACTATCCCGAGACTCCCCAGGGGTTCACACCGCATTTCGAGAACTTGGTCCTCTACCTTCGCTACGCCGCGATGCTCGATGAAGACGGCAGGCCGACCGGCCCACTGCCGCTGCAGTCGGCCGGCGGCGCACGACCGGTCGAGGTAGCGAGCTGAAGAGCGCGCGATCCGACTAGCGGAAGACGCGGCGGAAGACCGCCGGTGCAAGCGCCTCGAGCGCCAAGAATCCGGCCACGGCTGGCGGGGCCAGCACCAGCTCACGGCCTGCGAGCAGACCGTCGACCACGCTATCGGCCACTTCGTCGGTGGTCGGTGTGCGAGCCAATCGCTTATTGTCGGCCACGCGCTTGGCCATGAAGGTCGAGGGAATGACCGAGACGACGTGCAGATCGGGACGCGCTCGCCGGAGCGCGTTGGTCAGCGCCCAGAGTGCGGCCTTGGCGCCGGCATAGGCGCTTCGCTGCTTGCGACCGCGGATCGCGCTGGTCGACAAGATCTCGACGACACGCCCCCCTTGCTCCGAACGCCCGGCAAGCGCAGCCATCAGCGCCGCGTGCGAGAGGAAATTGAGCTCGAAGAGTTCGCGGTACACCGAGATTTCGGTGCCCTCGATCGTCTCGATCAGGTGACGGCCGGCGCAGTCGACCAGGCTGTCGAATCGCGGGAGCGATGCGATCAGCGCCGCGACCGCAGCCGGATCCGAGAGGTCGGTCGGCCAGACGCGCACCTCGGTCTGGGGCGAGAGCTCCTCTGCCAGCGCCTCCAGCAATTCGCCACGCCGCGCGACCAAATGGAGCTCCGTGGTGCGGCCGGCCAGCCGTCGTGCCAGCGCCGCGCCGAGGCCGGACGAGGCGCCCGTGATCACCGTCACGCCGAGCGAGGCCACCGACCGCCGCCCCGTCGCCACCTTCGCCACCGGCAACAAGCGCTGCTGCGCATGGCTGACGCGATCGATCGGCCGGGCGAAATACTCCCCCGATCCGCCGGCGAGCAGGGCCTGGGTCGCAGCGAGGACCCCATCGGGTGAGCCGAAATCTGCGCGCAGCGTCATTGCGCGAACACGACCGCCGTTGGCAGCGTCGCTGCGAAGCTCGGCGTCCAGCGAGGCGCCGATCGCGACCAGCGCGGCGTCGGCCGGACCGACGACGTCCAGACTGCCCGGCGCCTCCACCCCGGCGACGTCTGCGCAGAGCAAGATGGCGCCGGCGCCACGCGCTCGCAGCGCCGGCAACGCCGCCCGCAGCAGGGCCAACGTTCCGAGCACGCGGCGCTCGAATCCCGAACGGAAGGCCGCGTGCTCGGTGCAGAGCTCGGCCGGTTCCGGACGGTCGCACACGACGACGAGATCGACCTCGGACACGGCGGCGGCTGCGACCTCCGGGTCGAGCGGCGAGCCGGCGAGATGCTCGCAGTCGGGCTGTGCCGACTGCCGTCCGAGCGTCCGGACGGCGGCACCACGCGTCAGCAGCGCGCGCCCGAGCGCGGCGGCCACGTCGCCGTCGCCGTAGACGAGCGCACGGCGAAGCTGGATCTCCTGCGGCATGACAACACTCCTCGATCGTGTCCGAGTCCTACAGCGGCCGCGGATTCTGGGTTCCCGCGCACTTGCGCGCAACCCGAGCCGGCGTAGCCGACCCCGTGCGCGGAGCCGACGGCGTAGGCGCCGCTACCGCGAGCATTCTCGGATCAACAGCTCGCCAGCGTTGTCCCATCGCCACCCCGGCAGCGAGCTGCTGCGCGCGGTGAACGCGTCGTTGACGCCGCGCACCCACGGGTGGTCGGTGCAGCGGTCGAGGTTCATCGCGTCGGCGGGGCGCTCGAGTACGCCGAGGAGACTCGGGTCCGCTTCGAATCGATCCATCCGCGGGCAACCGTCG
This sequence comes from Pseudomonadota bacterium, assembly GCA_041163625.1. Lineage (GTDB taxonomy): Bacteria > Myxococcota_A > UBA9042 > UBA9042 > UBA9042 > JACKFC01. The sequence goes on from JBEARB010000062.1 coordinate 3,794, forward strand.
TCGCGATACTCCATGACCTCGGCGAACGGTCCGATGACGACCCCGTCGAGCGCGGCGACGCGGATGCGGTCGTCGAGCCAGAAGCGCTCCTGCACTTCTCGCAGGGTGACGGTCGGCACGAGGTCGTCGCGGCAGCAGCCGCCAGCGCAGAGCCTGGCCAAGAGCTTGTCGGTGCGCGTGGTCCGGTTCTCGAGGGCCGCGACGACCTCGTGCTCCGGGTAGCCCCAGACCATAGGATAGATCGCGGCGCCATGGAGCAGCCGTGATCGTAGCGCGGCGGCAACAATGGCACGCCGCACGCCCGGTCCGTGGCCGTGCTTGTGGAGCTTTGCATCGGCCCTTGGTGGGCC
>JBEARB010000063.1:0-9443 GCA_041163625.1 Pseudomonadota bacterium
CTAGAGACGCGATCAAAAAATCGCCCTTGGCGATTTTTGGGCGCGGCTCGTGGAGGGGGATGGTCCGCGAGAACCGCGCTTCTCGCGACCAGGGGGCGCCTAGCCCCCAAGACAACAGACGAGAGACGCGACCAGGACATGCGAACCTGCATTTTCTGGTCGCGTCTCTAGTCGGCCCGCGGCTGCATCGCGTCGAGGAAAAGATCCATCTCCATGAGATCGACCTTCCACTGTCCGCGCACCAGCCGCAGCGGGACGCGCTGCACCAGATCGCCCTTCTTCACTTCGACGACGGCGCGATGGCCCGACTCGACGGTCTCGCCGAGATCGCCCTTTGGCAACAGCGCCGTGGTCGGCTTGCCGTCCCGCAGCACCTTGAACATGCGGCCCGATCGCTTCTGCACCAGCTCGCCCCGGCGGATCAGATCGGCCGCGCGCGGCTCGCACAGCGCGAGGAAGGCGTCTTCGTCACGCGCTTCGAGGGCGGCGCGCGCCGCGTCGACGACGACGGAGGGCTCGTCGCGGCAGCCGGCGAGGAGCGACGCAACGGTCAGCAGCCCCCACACGGGGAGGCCCCGGTGGACGTTGGCGGATCGGTGGTGTCGTGCGGCCCCGAGCATGGCCACTGCAAACCACGGCGGCACGGGCACGTCAAGCCGCCCGGGCCGCTTGCGCGCGGCAGTCGCTGGTGCTACCCACCGCGACGTGAACGACGCCCAGCCACGTTTCATCGCGATCGCAGGCACCATCGGGGCGGGCAAGTCCACGCTCACGTCCTTCTTGGAGCGGCGCTTCTCGGTTCGGCCCTTCTACGAGCCGAACGACAGCAACCCGTACCTCGAAGATTTCTACGCGGACATGCCGCGCTTCGCGTTCCACAGCCAGATGTATTTTCTGTCCGCGAAGTTCCGCGCGCACCTCGAGCTCGCGCGCCTGCTCGACGCGAACCCGGCGACCGTCTTCGCGCAAGACCGCACGATCTACGAGGACGCCGAGATCTTCGCACATTCGCTGCACGACGCCGGGGTCATGCAGGATCGCGACTTCGAGACCTACCGCGCGATGTACCTCGCGATCCGAGACACGCTGCCGCGCCCCGATCTGCTGATCTACCTGCGCTGCAGCGTCAAGGGCTCCCGGCGGCGCATCCGGCTGCGTGGGCGCGCCTCGGAACAGGGGCTGGACGTGCGCTACCTGCGCCGCCTGCACAAGGCCTACGAGCGCTGGTTCGACGACTACGACTTGGGCCCGAAACTGGTCATCGAGACGGAGCAGATCGACTACCTGCGCGATCTCGTCGACCGCGCGGATCTCGTCGCGCAGCTCGAGCGTTTGCTCGGAACCTCGGCGGCTTCCGTGCGCGCCCGCGCCTTGGACGACAGCAACGTTGTTGCGGGCGTGGAGGCGCATCCGTAGACTCCCGCCGCCTCGCCGTGAAGGCCGGGCACAGCCGGAGTCTCCGTCCGCGATGACCTTCTCGATCCGCTCCCGCGCACACCAAATCGCCAGCCTCCGCGACCGCACCTTCGACGTGCTCGTCGTCGGTGGCGGCATCACCGGTGCCGGCCTCGCCCGTGACGCAGCCCTGCGCGGCCTGGACGTCGCGCTGGTCGACCGCGACGACTTCGCCGCCGGCACGTCGTCGCGCTCGTCGAAGCTGATCCACGGCGGCCTGCGCTACCTCGAGCAGGGAGACGTCGGCTTGGTCTTCGAGGCCGTGCGCGAACGCCAGCGCCTGCTCAAGCTCGCCCCGCATCTGGCGCTGCCGCAGAGCTTCGTGGTGCCGGTCTACCCCGGCGCGCGGCACAGCGTGCTGATGCTCGACCTCGGCCTGACGATCTACGACACGCTGGCCGCATTCTCGGGCGTGCTGCGCCACCGCGCGTACCGCCGCGGGCCCCTCCTGCAGCTCGAGCCGCTGCTGCACCCGACGATCCGCGGCGGCGTGCGCTACTACGACGCGCAGACCCACGACGCGCGCTTGGTGCTCGCCAACCTGCGCGGCGCCGCGGCAGCCGGGGCCGTGGTCACCTCCCGTGTCTGCTTCGACGGGCCTCGGCGAGAGGCCGGTCGGGTCATCGGCGCCGCGCTCACCGACATCGAGACCGGCGAATCCTTCGAGATCGCCACCCGGACCATCGTGCTGGCCGCGGGCCCCTTCGCGGACGACGCGATGGCACGTTTCCGGGGCGAACCGCTGGCGCGCCCAATCATCCGGCCGAGCAAGGGCGTGCACATCGTCGTGCCGCGGGCGCGGCTGCCGCTCTCCGAAGCGCTGCTGATGTCCGCCCCGGACGGCCGCGTGGTCTTCGCCCTGCCTTGGCCGCAGGTCTCGGTGATCGGTACCACCGACACGCCGTTCGCCGGCGATCTCCGCCGCCCGCGCACCACTGTGGCCGACGCCGACTACCTGCTCGAGGTCGCCAACCTGAACCTGAAGGCACCGGCGGGGCCGCTGGTCCGCGAGGATATCGTCTCGACCTGGGCTGGGATTCGACCGCTCGCGATCGGCACCCGCGACGACGGCGGGACCTACAAGACCTCGCGTGAGCACGTCATCGAGGCCGATCCGAGCGGCATGGTTCTGATCGCCGGCGGCAAGCTGACGACCTACCGGGTGATGGCGGCGCAAGGCGTCGACGCCGTGCTCGGGTTGCTGCCTGCCGGCCGCCGCGACCGCGCGCAGCCCTGTGTGACGGCCGACTTGCCGTTGCCGGGCGCGGAGGCGCTGCCCTCGGGCAAGGCCCCGCTCGACGCGATGGCCACGCTCCTGGTCCGCGAGCACGACATCAGCGAAGGCTACGCGCACCACCTCTCCCGCTCGTTCGGTTCGGACGCGATCGCCATCCTCGCCGAGGCGACCGGCGAAGACGCGATGCGTCCGGTGCTCTCGGGCGTACCGACGCGCTGGGCCGAGGTCGACTGGTCCATTCGTCACGAGCTGCCGATGGACCTGGTCGATCTGGCCGTGCGGCGACTGCCGCTCTACTACGTCGGCGGCGACCGCGTGCTGGAGGTCGCCGACGCCCTCGCCGCTCGCCTCTGCGCGTACGCCGGCTGGGGGCTCGACCGCCACACTGCGCTGGTCGCGGGCCTGCGCGATCACGTCGAGGAAGGCCACCTCGCGGAGGACGACGGATGAGTCAGCCCGCCTTGATGCGCGGCTTCGAGTTGGACCTCGACGCCCTGCTCGCTGGAACGGTCGCGGCGGTCGAGGAGGCCGTGACGCTCGTGCGTGAGCGCATGGCGGGCAGCTTCGATGCGTGGAAGAAGGGGGATCGCTCGCCTGTCACCGAGATCGATCTGGCCGTCGACCGCCTGCTCGGCGAGTCGCTGCCGCGGGTGGCTCCTGCGGCGTGGTTGAGCGAGGAGACGGTCGATGATCCGCGTCGGCTCGACGCGAGCCTGGTCTGGGTCGTCGATCCGATCGACGGCACACGCAGCCTGATCGACCGCACCGGCCAATTCTGCATCTCGGTCGCGCTCTGTCGAGACGGCGCGCCGCTGGTCGGGGTGATTGCGAACCCGACGACCGGCGAGCGCTTCACCGCCATCGCGGGCCGCGGCGCCCACGACCAGGACGGCCGCCGGTTGCAGGTCCGTCGCCCCGCGGCGTCGCGCGTGCCGCGCTTGCTGGTCTCGACGCGCGAGCTCCACCGCGGGCTCTGGCGGGATCTGGACGAAGTCGCCGAGACCGAGGCACTCTCGAGCCTTGCCTACAAGCTCGCCAAGGTCGCCCGGGGCGATGTCGACGCGACGATGACGCCATGGACGCGCTCGGAATGGGACGCGGCCGCCGGCGACCTGATCGTCCGCGAAGCGGGTGGGGTGAGCGTGGACATCCACGGCCGACCGCTGCGCTACAACCGCGCCGCGCCCTCGTTCGAAGGCGTGGTCGCGGGCGCACCGGACCTGCTCGGCCGCCTCGCCGGGTTACGTGACGAGCTGCGGCGACGACGCGACAACGTCCTCGCGGCGCACGCTGGCCACGGGCCGGGTTGAACTTCCGCCCTTCCGGCTGCGATGCTGCGGCGCACGGGGTCCTCCCGACCGAGGAGCGAGCATGCGCCGTCGATGGCTGACGCTGAGCGTGTTGGGGATGCTGATCGCGGCCACCGGCGCCGGGTGCGACCGTCCGTGCAAGCGTCTGGCCGACCGGCTCTGTGAGCGCAGCGGCGACGACGCGCTTTGCGAACAATGGAAGGTCCGAACCTCGCGCGTGCCCGACAGCACGTGTGAGGCCGGCCTCCGAACGCTGGACAAGGAAGCGTTCCGTTGACCGCCCCGCGCGAGCGCCTTCCGCTGCCGGGGGCGCGTGGCGTCTGGGTCGCGTTGGCGACCGCGGGGCTCGTCCTGCCCTTCGTGCTGCTCTTCGGCGCGCGAGGCGGCGGGGCGGAGAGCGCCTACGCGTCGCTGTTGTTCAAGATCCGCATGCGAAACGTCTCCTCGCTGGCGGCCGAGTTCGCGCCGCAGCCGGCGACGGACGACGAGGCGGCGCGACGCGGGCCGACGCTACCGCGGGCGACCACGGCGACGAACCCCGAGCAGGACCACGATCGACCGCAGATCGGGCGTCCCAAGCCCTCCCGCCAGCTCGACGCCTTGGGCGGCGACACCGCCCAGCTCGAGACCTTGGTCATCGAGCAACTGTTCCGCGAGGCCCGCCAGATCGCAGAACGCGACGCCGCCGTCGGACAGCGGGCGCTCGCCGCGGTGATCGCACACGCCGTCGCCCTCAAGGCCGACGCGCAGGTCGGCAGCCTGGTGGCTGGACTTCCGGACCCGCTGCGCGCGGCGCTCCCGGAGGACGCCCGCGCCGCCCTGGCTGCGACCGCACCCGCCACCGATCAGCCACCGACGACTCCGGCGGCGCTACCGCTCGACGAGGCCCATCGCGTGGCGTCGCGCAGGTCATTCGGGCCGGGCTGGGGCCGCTTCGGACGAGCGCGGGTTCGCGCGCGGATCGCGAATCTGGCCGGAGATTCGGACGCCGCGCGCGTCGCCAACGCCGAGATCCACGCCCTCGAAGACGGCGCCGTGCCCTTCTTGATGACGCTGGCGCAGTTGCTCGGCCTCGCGACGATGGTCGGCCTCGGCCTGCTCTTCTACACGCTGGCCCGCGGGGCGGGTGCGCGAGCCCACGGCGAAGGTCGATTGGATTGGCTGCTGCGACGCTATCCCGGTCTGCCCGCCTCGCCTTGGCCGCTCGACCCGCTGCTGCCCGCGCTCGGCATGTCGACGTGGCTGATGGGCTACCTCGTCTCGGGCGTCACGATCGCGCTCCTGCCGGGGCCGAGACTCGCCGGCGGCCTCTCGGTGCTCTTCCAATCGCTCTTCGGCGTGATCGTCGCGGTGGCCGTGATCGCGGCCTTCGGACGTGCCCAGAGCCCGCTGCACAGCGCGGGCCTGGCCGACGACCGGGAAGAGGCCTCGGGACTGCGCGCCACCACCGCCGCACTGCTCGCGTATTGCGTGCTCTTGCCGCTGATGTTCGCGACCGCGCTTGCGAGCGCCGTGCTGTGGTCGCTCGTCGCCCCCGAGGTCGAGCCGGATCTGCATCCGGTGCAACAGCTGCTGCTGCACGGCAGCGATCCGATCGACCTCGGCGCGATGGTCGTCGCGGTCGTGCTCGCCGCCCCGCTCGGCGAGGAGCTGATCTTCCGGGGCTTTCTCTATCGGAGCCTGCGCGAACTGGTCGGGCTGCGCGGGGCGCTGCTGATCTCGGCGTCGGCCTTTGCATTGCTTCACATGGCGCTGCCCCTGCTGCTGCCCTACCTGCTCCTCGGCGTCGCCTTCGCCCTGGTCTACGAGTGGACTGGATCGCTGTGGGCGTCGGTGACGCTGCACGCGCTGTGGAACGGTGCCGTCCTCGGCCTGCTCGTGGTCGTCGCGCAGTCTTGAACCACCGAAAAGAGAGGCAATCAGCAATGAAAACCGAATGGACGGTGGAAGAGGCAGCCGCCGCGATGGCAGCGGACGAGTTGGTCTACATCGACATCCGCAGCCGCGCCGAGGTGGAGACTGGCCTGCCGGCCGGGGCATGGCATATTCCGTTGTATGATTCGGCGACTACGGGAGCGATGGAGGTCAACCAGGGCTTCGTCGCCGAGGTCGCTGCGCTGCTGGCCGCGAGCGCTCCACGGCGCTGCGCCGTTGCATGCGCGCACGGCGTCCGGTCGCGACAAGCGGTCGAGATCTTGCGTCTATCCGGCATCGAAATCGATGAGGTCCCGGGCGGTTGGGATGGCCTCCGCGACGGCTGGGGCCAGGTCCTCGCCGCCGGTTGGAGCCACCTGCCGCTGCCGACGGAACCGACACCCGCAGCGGCGCGCTCCCACGCGGCGGTGCTTGGGCTGCTGGCCGGCTGAGGCAAACGTGCTCGGCAACGTGCGGGAACGTGGCGATTGCGGAAGGCACCTGCTACCATGCGCGCCCTGCCCGTGCATGGAGGACGCAAGGATGCGAACGACCCCGAATTCTTCGGCCAGCCGCTGGCCTCGACTCGCCGCGACGCTGAGCATCGGTGCCGTGCTCGTCGCCGGTTGCAGCGACGATCCGGCTTCGAACAACGGCGCCAACGCCGCGAAGACCTACGGCCTCCCGGCCGGCGTCTTGAAGACGCTAGAGACGGTGAACACCAGCCTGGACAAGTCGGAGATCCTCGCCGGTGAGCAGGTGCAGGTCGCCTGCGTCGGCGATCCGGGGTCGGTGCAGATCCCCGAGCCGGAGTTCGACGTGCTGCCGGCCGACGGTTGGACCCGCGAGGGCTCCCGCCTGACCTTCACCAAGGCAGGCAGCTTCTCGATCGCCTGCAAGTTGCACGACGGCAAGGTCGTCGACGACACGCCGGCGACGCTCAAGGTCGCGCCCGCTGCGGCGGTCAAGGTCACCGCGACGGTGGAGCCGACCAAGATCGGCGCCGGAGCCAAGGCCACCGCCAGCTGCCGTGGCGAGGACACCTTCGGCAACGTCATCGACGACGCGACCGAGGGCTGGACCGTCGCGGTCACGCCGAGCGATCTGGGCGACGTCGACGGCAAGGCCGTCGAGGGCCGCAAGGTCGGCAAGGGCGAGGTCAAGTGCACGCTCGCCAGCGCCACGGGCGCCGCGCAGACCGCAGCGTCGCTCGAGGTCGTCGCCGGTGCGCCCGCCAAGACCATCGCCACGGTGGATCCGAGCACCATCGTCGCCGGCGACGCCGGCGCCGCGGTCACCTGCGCGGTCGAGGACGCCTTCGGCAACGCGGTCGCCGCCCCGGGCGAGCTCACCATCGACACGCCCGAGGGCGTCTCGGTCTCGGGCAAGAGCGTCACTTCGAACGTCGCGGGCAAGCACGAGATCACCTGCAACATCGCCGGCGCCAAGCTGACCAAGGAGGCTGCGAAGCTGACGGTCAAGCCGGCCGAGGCGATCGACTGGGAGCTGCAGCCCAAGGTGGTGAAGGATGTCTGGGCCGCCGGCGACGTCGTCGTCCTCGTTGGCCTCGGCAAGGACAAGTTCGGCAACGAGATTCAGGGCATGAAGACCGCCGCTCCGGCCACCTACAGCCCGGCCGAGTTCGTGAAGGAGAATCAGATCGACGGCATCACCAAGAGCTACACGCTCCTGGGCGACGGCAACTTCACCTTCACGACCAAGCTCGACGCCGAGACCTGGGGCGCCGAGCTGGCCGACAAGCTCGGCCCCAAGACCCTCCAGATCAAGGCGGATTCGACGGGTCCGCTGGTCCTCATCACGAATCCGGCGCGTGGCGAGACCCGCAACGGCGACGCCAAGGTCGTGGTCAAGGGCACGGTGCTCGACGAGCTCTCGGCCACCAAGGCGTTCACCATCAACGGCCAGGCGGTCACCTTCGGCGGCGACGGCTCGTTCGAGTTCACCATCGACAGCGCCCAGGGCATGAACGCCATCATCTGGACGGCCGAGGACGAGTGGAAGAACGTCAGCAACGGCGTGCAATCCTACTACTACTCGACGCTCTGGCTGCCCGCGCAGGCGACTCCGGCGAGCGCCGCGGCGGTGGATGACGGCATCGGCGTGTGGCTCTCGCAGCAGATCATCGATTCGGGCAAGCACGACCACAAGAACCCGAAGGATCTGGCGACCGTGGCCGAGGTCATCATCGGCACGCTCGACTTCGGCGCGCTGATCAACGGCGCGTCGGGCGGCAGCGGGGCCTACCTCTTCCCGATCAACACCACCTCGCCGGGCCTCAAGTGGAGCGGTGGCGCCAAGATCGCCAACGTGTTGATGGGCGACAAGACGTTCAACAACGGCTACCCGGAGATCAGCCTGACGGTGATCGACGGCGGCATCCACATGGCGATGAAGATCCACAAGTTCAGCTCGGATCTCGTGCTCGAGATCGAGAGCGTCGTGAACCCGAACCCGTTCAACCTCAAGCCGACCAAGTTCAATCAGACCGCGACGATGTCCGCCAAGTCGATCGAACTCTCCATGGACTTGATGCTCACGCTCGACCCGGCCACCGGCAAGATCAAGAGCGAAGCGAAGTCGGTGGACCTGAACCTCGTCGACCTGAACATCCAGCTCTCCGGCGTGCTCGGCTTCCTGACGAACTGGCTGCTGCAGGCGGCCGGTCCGGTGCTCGAAGCCACCCTCGAGACCATCGCCAAGACCCAGCTCAACAACCTGATCGGCGGCCAGATCGGCACGCTGCTCGAGTCGCTCGCCATCGAGCAGAGCTTCGACCTCGGCCCGCTCTTCGGCACGGGTGACCCGACCAAGCTGACGCTCAGCAGCAAGGTGGGCCAGCTGATCTTCAAGCCGACCAAGGCACAGGCCGGCGGCATCCTGCTCGGCCTCGACGCCGCGATGACCGCCGCCAAGAAGGTCGACTACAAGCCCCTGGGCTCGATCGGTCGCGCCGCCTGCCTGGAGCCGGGCGGCAAGGAAGTCTTCAACCCCGGCCTGAAGTTCCCGCTCGAGGCCGGCCTCCGCGACGACTTCGTCAACGAGCTGCTCTTCGCGCTCTGGTGGGGCGGCCTGCTCGAGCTCGACATCGGCGCCGATGCGCTCGGCGGCTTCGACATGAGCAGCTTCGGCGTGAGCGACCTCAGCGTGCAGACCGACTTCATGCTGCCGCCGATCCTGAACACCTGCGCGGGCGCGGACCTGAAGCTGCAGGTCGGTGACCTCCGGCTGCACGCCGTGCTCAAGCTCAACGGTACGCCGGTCGACATCTGGATGTACGCGACCCTGCAGGCGACCGCCTCGCTCAAGGCGGTCAAGAGCCCGAAGACCGGCGAAATGGAGATCGGCTTCGAGCTGAAGTCCATCGATTTCCTGGAGATCGAGATCGAGAAGATCAACGAGGACGCCAAGGACCTGAAGGACGTCTTCCTGACCCTGATCAAGACGATCCTGCTGCCGAAGCTGACCGAAGGCCTGGGCTCGGGTCTGGGTAGTTTCCCGCTGCCGGA
>JBEARB010000064.1:0-10968 GCA_041163625.1 Pseudomonadota bacterium
TCGGCGATGTGGCCGGATTGGGCCTCGCCGAGGATATTGCCGGCGCCGCGGATCTCGAGGTCGTGCGAGGCGATGTGGATGCCGGCGCCGAGCTCGGAGAAGCGCTCGAGGACGGCGACGCGCTTGGCGCCCTCGGCCGTCAGGCGCTCGCGGTCCGGCACCATCAGGTAGCAGAACGCACGCTCGGACGCGCGACCGACGCGGCCACGGAGCTGGTAGAGCTGGGCGAGGCCGAAGGTATCGGCGCGGTCGATGAACATCGTGTTCGCGTTCGGGATATCGAGGCCGGACTCGATGATGGTGGTCGCGACGAGCACGTTGGCGTCGCCGCGCATGAAGGTCAGCATCGCCTCTTCGAGCTCTTCCTCGGGCATCTGGCCGTGCGCGACCACGGGCCGGACCGAGGGCACCAGCGAGTGCAGGTATTCCGCGATCTCGGGTAGCTCGCCGGTCCGGTTGCGGATGTAGAAGACCTGGCCGCCACGGGCGAGCTCGCGCTCGAGGCCCTCCTTGAGCAGCTCGTCGCTGCCGCGGCAGACGATGGTGCGCACCGACTTGCGGTTCTCGGGCGGGGTGGCGATGAGCGAGAGGTCGCGCAACCCGAGCGTCGCCATCTGCAGCGTGCGCGGGATCGGCGTCGCGGAGAGGACGATGCAGTCGACGGTCGAGCGCCAACGCTGCATCTGCTCCTTGTGCTTGACGCCAAAACGCTGCTCCTCGTCGATGATGAGCAGGCCGATATCGCGGAACTTCACGTCTTCGCTGAGCAAGCGGTGCGTGCCGACGATGATGTCGACCCGGCCCTTCTCCAGCTTTTCGATGACCTCGCGCTGCTCGGCGGCGGTGCGGAAGCGCGAGAGCGAGTCGATGGTGACGGGCAAGCCGGCGCAGCGCTTCTCGAAGGTCATGCGGTGCTGCTCGGCCAGGACCGTGGTCGGCACCAGCACGGCGACCTGCTTGCCGTCCAGCGCAGCCTTGACCGCGGCGCGGACGGCGACCTCGGTCTTGCCGTAGCCGACGTCGCCGCAGACCAGCCGCCACGCCGGCTTGGGCGCGCAGAGGTCCGAGAGCGTCTCGTCGATGGCGCGCTGCTGGTCGGGCGTCTCCTCGAAGGGGAAGGTCGCCTCCCACTCGCGGTAGAGCTCGTCGGGCGCGGAGAACGCGTGGCCGACCTGCGCCTCGCGCTCGGCGTAGAGCTTGACCAGCTCGCCGGCGATCTCCGCCGCCGCCTTCTTCGCCCTGCCCTTGGCCTTCTGCCAGCGCTCGCCGCCGAGCTTGTCGAGCATCGGCGTGCGCTCGCCGTCGCCGGGCGCGTATTTCTGCACCCGATCGAGGCTGGTCATCGGCACGTAGACCTTCTGACCGTCCTTGTAGAGCAGCAGCAGGTAGTCGGCCTCCACGCCGCCGGCCTCGAGCCGGACGATGCGGGCGAAGCGGCCGACGCCGTGGTCGATGTGGACGACGTAGTCGCCCTCGTGCAGCTCCTGCACGTCGCGGATGAAGTTGCTGCCGGTCGCCTTCTTCTTGCGCGCGCCGCGGCGGGTGCGGCCTTTGGCGCCGAGGATTTCCTCTTCGTCGATGACGAGCAGGCCGAAGGGCTCGAGGTGGAAGCCGGCGCCGGTGCCGCCGAGGACGAGGACGGCGCCGAGCGCGATATCCTCGCGCAACGACTCGATGCGAGCGGGCGAGAGCGGCTCGTCGAGCTGCAGCGTGTCGACGCCGTAGTGGCGTAGGATGGCCTCGATGCGGGCGCGGCCACCCTCGGAGTGGGCGGTGACGACGACGAGCTCGCCGGCCTTGCGCGAGGCGCGAATTCGGGACGCCAGCGGGCGCAGTCCCTGCTCGCCGCGGCGGGACTCCTCGAGCTCGCGGCTGATCTCGGCGTTGCCGACGACGTCGAGCACGAAGGTGCGCAGGGCGCGGTCCTCGGCCAGCGAGACGGGGCGCACGAGCAGCTTGCTGCGCTCCTGCAGGGCGGCACGGATCTCCGTCGGCGCCACGTAGAGCTGCTCGGGCGGGAAGACCAACCGGCCCGCGGCGCGCGCCTCTTGGTGATGGCGCAGCACGTCTTGCCAGGCGCGGTCGAGCGCAGCGTCGATGGCGTCCGGTCCTTCGAGCACGACGAGCGGGCCGCGCGGGCGGTCGTTGGCGTCGAAACCGGGGCCGCCGAGCTCGACCAGCGGCGCCAACGAGGGCGCGATCGCGGGCAGCAGCGCGTCCAAGCCCGGCAGCAGGTGGCCGGCGCGCAGCTCGTCGACGATGGCGCGCAGCTCGACGTTGCCGAGGCCGACGGTGTCGGCCAGGTCGGTGATGCGGTGCGCGATGCCGTCCATGCGGCCGGCGTCGAGCAGCAGCTCGCGCGCCGGCGGCAAGATCAGGTCGACGAGCGAGCCGCCGGCCTTCTGCGTCTCCGGGTCGAAGAAGCGGATGGCCTCGACGTCGTCGCCGAAGAGCTCGACGCGGATCGGCTCGTCGTAGAGCGGGCTCCAGACGTCGACCACGCCGCCGCGGACGCAGAAGGTGCCGGGGTCTTCGACGACCGGGACGCGCTCGTAGCCAGCCTCGACCAGCTGCTCGGCCAACTCGACGCGGTCGAGCTCGCCGCCGACCGACGCCATCACCGTATGCGCGTCGAGCGCCTCGGCCGAGAGCGTGCGCCAGAGCAGCGCCTCGGCGGGCAGGACCACCGCGGCGAGGCCGAATTCGTTGTGCAGCCGCCAGCCGGCGGCGACGCGCTGCCGCGAAAGCGCACGCAGCGGCGCGACCTCCTGGTAGGGGCTCTGGTCGTTGGGCTCGAAGGGCAGCACCGGCGCCAGGCCCGGCCATTGCTCGGCCTCGTAGGTGAGCAAGCCCTCGACCATGCGCGTCATGCGCTGCACGTCGGGCACCACGATGAGCAGCGGCCGACCGAGGCGGTGGCGCAGCGTCGCGAGCACGAAGGGGACGACGCCACCCTCGGCCGTCGCGAGCACGGTCTCCTTGCGGCCCTGCTCGAGCTGAACGAGGAGGCCTTCGAGGTCGAACGGGCGCGGTGCTGGGGTCGAGGACGTCATGGCGCGCGGAGGGTAGACGTGCCCGGCGCGGGGGGCAACGCGCCCGCGGTTGACCGGCTGTACGGGACGGCACACGGTGGAGGCGTCGAGCGGTCCGGCCGGGCCGGTGAGAGGCGACGATGCGCGTGAGGCGGCTGCTGCTGACGTTGGCGTTGCTGGGTTGAGAGGCGCCGCCGGCGACTCCGACCGTGACCGCGCCAACCGTGACCGCGCCGACGGCGGCTGCGACGACGCGCGCAAACGGTGCGCGCCGCGCCGATCGGAGCGCGACGACCGAGCTGACGGCCCTGCGCGCCGCCATCGCCGACCACGCCGACGGCCGCTGGGTGCAGGGCCGCGCCCGCGTGAAGAAAACCCTGCCCGACGACAACGAAGGCAGCCGCCATCAGCGCTTCCTGCTCGCGGTCGACGGCGGCACGGTGCTGGTCGCGCACAATATCGACCTCGCGCCGCGGGCGCCGGTGCGCGTCGGCGGGCTGGTCGGCTTCCGCGGCGAATTCGTCTGGAACGACAAGGGCGGCGTCCTGCACTGGACGCATCACGACCCGAAGGGCAAGCCGGGCGGCTGGCTCGAGGTCGGGGGGCGCCGCTACGAGTAGGGGTGCGGGATGAACGGAATGCGGCTTTGGCAGACGGCGCAGCGCGGGCTCGTCGTGGTGGGCATCGGCGCGGTGGTGAGCCTATTCGGTCCGGCGGCAGCCCACGCCAAGGGCAAGGCGAAGGGCAAGCGCGGCGCGCGGGTCGCGACCGCCGAGCAGACCACGCCGCTCGACCAATACGTCGCGGAGCAGAAGGGCTGCGAGGGCGGCTGGAAGACGCTGGACGGCCAACGCTTCGTGCTCGATTGGCCGAAATCCGGCTTCGACGGCGCGCTGGTCGTCGTCGCGAGCTGCGGCGAGGGGGCCGGCAAATACGGCGTCGGGGTGCGCTTGCTCGACGGCACGTCGTCGTTCTCGACCGAGCTGGCGGTGAACCAATGGTCGCCCGACGCGGTGAAGGCGGTGCTCGTCCGCGACGTGAACGGCGACGGCGTGCCCGACGTGGTGCTGGCGGCGACGGCGATGACCGGCGTCGGCCCGACCGGCGCGCAGCCCTTCGCCGTGATGGACGCGCTGGTCTCGACGCCCGACACCTCGAATACCGCGATCTACCGCGCGGCGGCCGAGCACGAGCGCGAGGCGATGGCCAAGGCCAAGAACGTGCGGGCGGCGGCGACGGCGCTCGAGCGCAAGCTCGCGGGTACGAAGCGGCCGCTGCCGGCGAAAGGCAAGAAGCTGCCGAGGGGTAGGCGCTGAATCGACGCGAGACTGAAGTCTCGCGCTGACATGAGCGCCCGGCCTCCGCCGGGCTTGTGGTCGACCGCAACGAATCGATCGGAACGCTACGTCGAACCAAGCCCGCACGTGAGCCCCGCGAAGGCGGGGCGTCCATCGTGAGCTCGTGACTTCAGTCACGAGCGTCCCCGCAAGCATCAACATGTCTTGAGGTCAATCGAAGCGCCAATCACGCGACACGGAGCATCTCGCGCGCCAACTCCGCCTCCATTCGAGGCTTGAGCGCCGTCCGCATCACCAAGTCGACGGATCGACCGAGGGCATCCGCCAGGATGTCGCGGACGTCGAGCCATTCCGCAAAGCGCGGCGTGGTCTGGAAATCGATGAGGATATCGACGTCGCTCGTGGGGTCGGCTTCACCGCGTGCGAACGAACCGAACAGCGCCAGCGAGCGGACCCCATAGGGAGCGAGTCGCGGGAGCGTGTCTCGCAGGACCCGAAGGGCTTCGTCGCAGTTCTGAACGGATGGACTCACGCTCGACTCCGGTCCGCTTCGTGCGCGGACGCTTGCTTCACCACCGACGGTAGGCGATCGACGTCGCCACCGACAAGCGCAATCACCCCAACAAGTCCGAACCATCGGGCCGCACGAAGACGAGCACCGCCGCCGCCGCGAGCGCCACCAAGCCGAGCACCATCACCAAGAAGCCGAGCGCGCCCATGCCGCACCAGAGCAGGACCCAGCGCCGCTCGCGGCCGTCTTCGAGCAGCGGGTGCAGCTCGATCGGCCGCCAATACCAACCCTCGGGCAGCAGGCCGCGAGCGCCGAGCGCGCGGGCGAGGTGCACGTGGTAGAGCACGCCGGTCGGGATGCCGAAGGCCGCGCCGAGGCCGAGCAGGTAGGCGCCGGCGGTGGCGAGCGTCTCCCACGGCAGCAGGAAGACGGCGCCGCCGGTGGCGATGAGCCCGAGGAAGACGACGACGGCGAGCAGCTCGATCACGGGGACTCCCTGACAAAACTTTGACGATCCTGACAGAACCATGACACGCCGGCCATCGCATCGCGGAAGCCGCCGCGCTCTACTCACGAACCCGCCGCCGGACCCGGACCTTCCCGGCCGACGGTGGCGGTTCGGGGCGACACCACGCCCGGGAGCGAGCGATGTTCGAGACCTTCACCGACACCCTGAGCAGCGGCTACGCGCTGGCCTGCGCGGCCGTCTTCGTCGCGGCGTACGCGCTCAATATCGTCACCATCAGCGTGCTCTACCACCGTGACCTCGCGCACGGCGCGGTGCGGGTGACGCCGCGGCTGCGTCGGCTGTGGATCGCCGCGGGGCCGTGGATCACCGGTCTGGACCCGAAGGCGTGGGCCGTGATGCACCGCCGCCACCACGCCTTCTCCGACACGCCCGACGATCCACACAGCCCCGTCAACGTCGGCATCGGCGGCATCCTGCGCGAGCAGCTGCGCGGCTACGAGCGCGTCATCGTCGGCCTGCGCCGCGGCGAGCCCGCGTTCTCGCGCTTCGCCGAAGACATGGACTTCCCGCTCTCGCTGCGCCGCCACGCCTCGCTGTGGGTGCTGCCCTACGCGCTGCAGGGCGCGATCGCGCTGACGCTGGCGCTGACCGTCGGCTGGGCGCTGGGCGTCAGCTATTTCCTCGGGATGATGAGCCATCCGCTGCAAGGCGGGCTGGTCAACGCGCTCGGCCACGCCGTCGGCGGCCGCAACTTCGACACCCCGGACGCCTCGCGCAACAACGCCCTGGTCGCCTGGTTGGTGCTCGGCGAGGGCTACCAGAACAACCACCACGCCTACCCGGCGTCGGCGAAGTTCTCGGCCGCGAACCACGAGGTCGATTTGGGTTTTGGCGTCTGCCTGCTGCTCGAGAGCGTCGGCGTGTTGTCGATTCGGCACGATCTGTTGATTCCACCGTTGGCGGCGCGTCCGGCCGGTGACGAATTCGCGGCGGCCATCGAGCCGGCGATGGTCCAGGTGCCGAGCCTCGATCCTACGGCACGCTGAACACCACCCGAACCTCGTCGAGCGCCACGTTCGCGTCGCTGACGACGACCTCGACCGACGCCATCACCGCGCCGAAGCGCGGCCGGAAGCCGAAGAACTGCACCGCCGGGTTCAGCGTCGTGACCATCGTGGTCAGCATCCCGCCCTGCGCGGTGATGCCGGCGTCCGCGAGCGCCGAGGTCGACGCGCAGGTCAGGCAATCGGGGGCCATATCGGTCGGGTAGGCGCCACCGGGAGCGCAGCACGCGCAGGTCTGGCAGGTCTCGAAGTCGACCGCGAGGGCCGACGACGGCATCTGGCTGATCGAGGTGACGGCGCTCTGGCAGACGGTGGCGTCCGGGTCGGGGCCGATGTCCGTGGTGGGTTCGGCAGTGTCGGCGTCGGTGGCGACGTCGGTGGCGGCGTCGGAGACAGCGTCCGCGACAGTGTCGGCGTCGGAGACAGCGTCGGCGTCAGCGGTCGCATCGGCGATGTCTTCCGCGGCGTCTGCATCGGCCGCGCCGACGTCTCCGACGACTTCGGCCACATCGGCCGCGGCGCCCTGCCCCGACGACGCCGGCGTGCTGCAGGCGCCGACGAAGAAGGCCAACGCCGACGCGGCGAGCCAGCGCATCGGCTTGCGGCTAGACACGGGTCGGCCGCGCGGCGCTCTGGGCTCGCAGCTCCTTGAGCGCCTCGAGGTCGAGGTCGGCGATGAGCGTGGTCTCGGTATTCGGCGTGGCCTCGGCGGCGATGCAATCGTGCGGGAAGGCGAAGTCCGCGGGCGTCATGATCACCGATTGCGCGTATTGCAGGTCCATCGTCTCGACGCGCGGCAGGTTGCCGACGCAGCCCGAGAGCGCGGTGTAGCAGGGCCCCTCGATGGCGCGGGCGGCGCCGCAGTGGCGCAGGCGCAGGTAGGCGATGCGGGTATCGGACCAGAACGGCGTCAGCAGCAGCTCGGCGCCTTGGCGCACGAGGCGCGAGGCGAGCTCGGGGTGGACGAGGTCTTCGCCGGCGAGGATGCCGAGGCGACCGGCGTCGGTGTCGAAGACTTCGAGGCCGTCGCCGCCCTTGGCGCCCCAGAGCTCGCGCTCGTCGGCGGTGACGTAGCGGCGCTCTTGCCAGGCGAAGGTGCCGTCGCGGCGCAGCAGCAGCGAGCGCAGCACGACGTGGTCGTCGCGGTAGTCGGGCAGGCCGCCGAGCACGATGTTGAGGTTGTACGAGACGGCCCAGGCCAGCAGCGCCTCGCGCAGCGGCTCGCTGAACGCGGCGAGCTCGCGCATCGCCAACGAGGCCGAGGGCTTGGCCGTCAGCGTCATCAGCGGCGCGTGCACCAGCTCGGGCAGCAGCAGCACGTCGGCGTTGTAGCCGGCGACCGCGTCGACGAAGAACTCGAGCTGTTCGAGCAGCTCCGCGAAGCTCGGCAGCGGCCGCATCTGCCATTGCACGACGCCGAGGCGCAGCACCGGCTTGCTGCGGCCGATGAGCCGTGGCTTCTCTTCGTAGTAGATGTTGCGCCACTCGAGGATGGTGGCGTAGCCGCCCGATTCGCGGTCGAAGGGCGAGTAATCCTGCACGACGCGGCGGACGTGGAAGCCGTTGGCGAGCTGGAAGCCGAGCACCGGGTCGGCGACCTCGCGGGTCTGCACCAGGCGGATGTACTCCTGCGGGCTCATCCGATGCGCGTGCTTCTCGTAGTTCGGGATGCGCCCGCCGAGGATGATGCGCTGCAGGTTCAGGCTCTCGGCGAGCTCCTTGCGGGCGTCGTAGAGGCGGCGACCGAGGCGCATGCCGCGGTATTCGGGGTCGACGAAGACGTCGACGCCGTAGAGCGTGTCGCCCTTGGGGTCGTGGGTGGTGAGGAAGCCGTTGCCGGTGATCTGCTCGTAGTTGTGGGTGTCGCCGAACTTGGCGTAGTCGACGATGACGGAGATCGCGCCCGCGACGACCTTGCCGTTGTCCTCGATACAGATCTGCCCTTCCGGAAAGCGCCGCATCTGCGCTGCGAATTGCCGCCGCGTCCACGCACCCTGCTCCGGATAGTGGTGGTTCATGATGGCGGCGACGTCGTCGTAATCCGCCATCGTCAGGTGCCGCAATCGGAGTCTGTGCTCGCCGGTGCTCATGGCCCACATCCTGCCCCGGCCGCGCACGCGCCGCTAGCGGCCTTCGATCTGCGCTTCGTCCAAGTTGACCAGACCAGATGACCAGACTAGCTTGATCGACGGAGGCCGCGATGCGAACCGTCAACGTGCAGGACGCCAAGACTCAGCTCTCCCGCTTGCTGCGCGAGGTCGAAGCCGGCGAGCCCATCGCGATCGCGCGGGCGGGTCGGGTCATCGCGCACTTGGTCCGTCCGCCTGAGCCGCGAGGCCGGCATTTCGGCGGCTTCGCGGGCAGCGTCCATTGGGACGACGACGCCTTCGATCCCCTCGAGGACGCCGACGCCGACGCCTTCGAGGACGGCCCCTTGGAGCCCGAGGCGACGCCATGAGGCCGGTGCTGCTCGACACCCACGTCTTCGTTTGGGCGTTGGCGGCGCCCGAGCGCCTCCCCGCCGCGGCATGGCCGATTCTGCGCGACCCCGGCACCGTGCTGCGGCTGAGCGTCGCGAGCGCGTGGGAGCTCTCGATCAAGGTCGGTCTCGGCAAGATCGTCCTGCCGACCGAGATCAGCCGCTTCGTGAGCGAAGGCTGCAAGCAGCTCGAAGCGCAGCTGCTCCCCATCGAGCTGGCGCACCTCGACCGCTTGGCAGGGCTCCCTCCACACCATCGCGACCCCTTCGATCGGCTCATCGTCGCGCAGGCGATGGCCGACCGAATGGGCTTGATGAGCTTCGACGCCGCGATGCAGCGCTACGGCGTGGACTTGGTCGGCCGCGGCTGACAACAGACGAGAGACGCGCCTACTTCGAATCGACCCCAGGAATCGGCCACGCCGGCCGCGGATGCGCCAACGCCCACCCGAGCGCCGAGGTGCGGAACGCCGGCAGCGGCTCGGGGTAGTGGTCGACGCCGGCGAGCGTCCACAGGCGCACGTCGGTGCCGGGGGCGCAGCCCTTCTGGAAGGCCGAGACGGTCGTGTCGTCCGCGGCGCCGTCGTCGATCAGGTCGAGCTTTCCGGGCTCCTCGGCCCACGAACTCGCGTCGCAGCCGTTGCGCGCGCCCCAGCGGCTGGTGATCTCGAGCGCGCCGGGCGCCTCGTCGTCGCCGCCGTAGGGCATGACGTCGTCCTTGCTGCCATGGATCTGCAATACGCTGACGGGCACCGCCGGCGAGCAGAGCCACGCGTCCTTGTAGCCCGAGCCCGCGACGCTCACGACCGCCGCCACCCGCTCGGCGCGGTCGCACGCCATCCGATACGCCATGAAGCCGCCGGCGCTGTGCCCGAACAAGACCACCCGACGCGGGTCGATGTGCACCTGCTGCGCGAGCGCGTCGAGCAGCCCGCTGAGGTAGCCGACGTCGTCGGTGCCGACGCCGTCGTAATCGCAGCAGGTGTCGGTCGCGTTCCAGGTCGGCGAGCCCTTGCTGTCGACCACGCCGTCGGGCATCAGCAGCGCGAAGCCGAGCGAATCGACGAGCTTGCCCAGACCGAACCAAGCCTCGGCGTCCTTGGCGAAAGAATCGTAGCCGCCGAGCAGCACCACGACCGGCAGGGGCGTCACGGCGTCGTAGTCGGTGGGCAGGCGCAGCGCGGCAGGGCGGTCGGCGGGCCCGATCGAGGTCGGCGGCGGCAGCGGGTAGCCCTTGCCGTCGGCGCCACCGGCGGCGGGCACGACGTCCTGCCATTGCGCGGCGAGGGCGGCGTCGGGGGCGGCCTGCATCGCCATCAGCCAGCCGGCGACGGTCTGCCCGTTCGGGGCGGCGTCGCGCAGGTGGCCGAGCACGATGCCTGCGAGCTTGCCGATGGCATCCTTGGGCAGCTCCACCGCCGAGAGGTCGTCGCCGAGGATGGCTGCGGGCGTGCCGAGCAGCGTGGTGTGGTAGCGGCCGGCGCGCAGCAAGCGCCGGTAG
This sequence comes from Pseudomonadota bacterium, assembly GCA_041163625.1. Classification (GTDB taxonomy): domain Bacteria; phylum Myxococcota_A; class UBA9042; order UBA9042; family UBA9042; genus JACKFC01. Next base: position 10,355 of record JBEARB010000064.1, read on the forward strand.
CGGTCGGGGAAGGCGGCGGCGAGCGCACCGGTCTCGGCGCGCAGGGCGGCTTCGTAGTCGGCGCCGGCGATCTGCAAGAAGACGTCGGCGAGGATGCCGTCGCGCAGGCCGGCCATGCTCGCGACGCGCACGCCGGCGAAATGCTCGAGCTGCCAGGCGCGCAGCGGCGTGAGGTGGGCGGCGCCTTGGCACGCGGTGCAGCTCGGCGGGATCAGCCGCTCGGCGCCGAATTCGCTCAGCAGACCTGCCAAGAACGCCGGATCTCCGGGCTTGCCGAGGCCGGCGCCGCTGTCTTCGACCACGTCGATCGGCACCTCCGGGTAGAGATGCCGCAGCAAGGGCAAGGCAGCGAAGGTGCCGTACGCGCCGCCCGAGGCGCCGGCGAGCGTGATCCGTGTGGGCGCGGGGAAGCGCATCTTCGCGCCCTCGAGCGCGGCCGTCAGGTTGGCGAGGCCGCGATGGAAGCGGTCGGGCTTGCCGTCGCCGTCCTCGTCGTGGTCGCGGTCGCCGGCGAAGAGCGAGCCGTCGCAATAGGGCAGATAGACCACGTCGTGATGGCGGTAGGGGTTCTCGGGCAGGTTCGGGTCGAGCACCTCGACCAGCGGCACGCCGGC
>JBEARB010000065.1:0-6707 GCA_041163625.1 Pseudomonadota bacterium
GCCTCGGCGTGACGGCCCACATCGCGGCGGTCGTCGCGCGCGTGCTACGGGGCGAGATCGACGCCCGCGAGGCCGTGCTCGCGCTGATGCGCCTCGATCCGATGGGCGAGTAGCAAGCCCGAGGGCGCTCAGCCCGCGTTCAACCACGCTGTCGGGCGCGCCGCCTCGTGCGCGCTCCACATCGACGACTCGACCGGCGCCATCGCCTGCGTCAGCGCGGCGTCGAGCGCGGCGGCACCGACCAGCGTCCGCCACAGGTCCAGCAGTTCCGCCTCTGGCGGCGTGCGGATGCAGACCGTGCGGCCGTCGTCGGGGTGCCGCAGCGCGACCACCGCGGCGTGGAGCTGCAAGCGCCCGACGCCCCAGACGCGCCGGAATCCGCGGTTGAAGCGGCTGTCGCCATGGTTGGCGTCGCCGAGGACCGGGTGGTGGGCGTGGTTGAGGTGGCGTCGCACCTGGTGGGTGCGACCGCTCCAGAGTCGCGCCTGCACGAGAGAGACCCGATCGACGGTGGCGCACGCCAGGGTCTCGACGTCGGTCGCCGCCGGGCGAGCGTTGCCGGCTTCGTTCGCCAGCGCTTTGATCACCGTGCGCGGAGCCAGGTCGCGGCCACGCACGGCGGCGATGTAGCGCTTCTGGCCGGCGGCGAGGGCGACGCGGAACGGCTCGATGACCTCGGGCGAGCGGACGAAGAGCACGACCCCGCTGGTGCCGCGGTCGAGGCGGTGCAGCGGCCAGACCTCGGCGCCGGCGACTTCGCGCGCGACGTGCACGAGGCAGCGCTCGCGCGGGCCACCTGCCCAGGCCGAGTTGTGGACGAGCATCCCGCTCGGCTTGTCGAGCGCGAGCAGCGTACCGTCGTCGTAGAGCAGGGCGTTGGGTTCGTGCATCAGGCGACGCGCAGGTCCGACAGCATCGGCAGGGCGCAGAGCGCGCGGGCGATGGCGTGCGCCACCGCAGAGGCCTGCGCCTCGGTGCCGATCCGATCCTGGCGGAGCTCCAACTCGAGGTGCGCGACGTCGTGTGCGCGCCCGTGGCGCTGGGCCGCGTAGATCAGGCCTGCGCGTCCCGAGTAGGGCTCGTTGCGCGCGGTGCGGAAGCCCTGCGCGGCGCACGCGTCCGCGAGCGTCTCGGCCAGCGGCTCGTGGTCGTCGTAGAGCACGCCGACCTCCATCCAACGCGGATCGACGCCGAAGACCGGCGTGAAGCTGTGCATCGAGAGCAGCAGCAGCGGCGACGCGTCGCCGTCGCGATGGGCTCGGACGGCGGCGAGCTCGGCGTCGATGGCGGCGTGGTAGGGCGCGTGCAGCGTCGCGATCCGACGCGCGCGCTCGGCGTCGTCCAGCTCGGCGTTGAAGCGCAGCGCGTGGCCTTCGACCTCGGTGCGGATCAAGTCCGGATGCTCGGGGGGGCGGTTCGCGTCGGCGACCAAGCGCGAGAAGCCCGCCAGCACGGCGCGTGCCGGCAGCAACGCACAGAGCGCGACGACGACGTCGCGGATGCCGATATCCCAGCCCCAATGCGTCTGCAGCCAGGGCAGGTCGGCGGTGTCGGCGCGCAGGGGTTGTGGCACGGCGCAGCTCGCGTGCTCGGCGGTCAGCAGCAAGCGTGCGCGCGCCGGCGGCACACCGAGGATCTCGAAGGCAGAGTGGGTCATGGTGTCCGCAGCTAAGGGGTCGGAGCGACGAGCACGTCACCCTGGTCGAGGGGCTTTCCACCCGCGGGTGTGCCGTAGAGTGAGCCGACGGCCGCCACCGGGTTCGGCTTGCCGATTCCGGCCGCGACGGCCCAGCCGGAGTTCGCGCCCGGGCGCGCCGAGTCGCCGACCCAGGTCGCGAGCGGTTCGGCGAGCAGGCCTGCGGTCTTGGAGAAGCGGAACAGCTCGGCGCCGCCGGCGAGCGCCGTGCCGCCATGGGCGCCGAGCGGGGCGCCGACGAGGATGGCGGCGCGGCCGTCGCTCTCGTAGCCGGGAACGAGCGCCACCGACGCGCCGAAGCGGCCGCCCGGCGCGGTGCCGAAGACGCTGAGCGACGCGGTCTCCTTCGGATCTGCCATCGAGACGACGACAGGCGCTTGACCGTCGACGATGAGGGCCGGCGTCTGGGCCGCCAACCACGCGCCGCGGACGACCCAGACCCCGCCGACCGTCGCGCCGGCGATGGCGAGGTTCACGCCGCCGACGACGAGGTCGTTCTTGCCGTCGCCGTCGACGTCGTGGCCACCGTCGAGCGACCAGCCGGCGGCGGCGTTGGCCGTGCCGACGGCGAGCACGACCTGCCGCGGCTTGGTCGACTTGCAGCCGGCGCCGAAACCAAAGACGACGTGCACCGCGCCCTGGTTGGTCAGGCCGTTGTCGGCGCCGGAGGCACCGACCGCGAACTCGTCGCAGCCGTCGCCGTCCAAGTCGCCGAGCCGCGCGAGCGCACGGCCGAGGTTGTCGTTGGCCTTGTCGCTGAAGACGACCGTGTCGGGCTCGCAGACCACGACGGTCTTGCCCTCGACCGCGCTGCGCCCGCGAATCAAGCCCCAGCCGCCTGCATTGCTGCGGCTCGGCGCGTCCCAGCTGACGCCGCCGAGGACGAGGTCCTTCTTGCCGTCGCCGTCGACGTCGAGGTCGCCCAGCACGGTATCGCCGTATTGCGAGACCTGCGGGCCGTAGGCGACCAGGCTCGGCGTGGGCTGTACCGACGCGGTCTTGGTGCCGCGGAAGACGTAGACCGCGCCGACGTTGCTGCGCGAGCCGCCGCACGCCTTGGCCACGCTGTAGGTACTCGAGAAGTTGCCGGGGCGATCCTCGGCGCGAGCGAGGACGGCGACGTCCGGGACGCCGTCCCCGTCGGTGTCGCCGGCGCGGTCGACCCACCAGCCGAAATAGTCGCTGCCCGAGTGCCCCGGGAATCCTGCGATCTGGGTGCCCTTGGCGAAGTCGGCGCCGCCGGCCGTGCCTCGATATAGCCAGACCACGCCCGAGCGCGTGCCCGTCGGCTTGCCGTCGGCCGTCGGTGAAGCGTAGGTGCCGCCCACAGCGAGCTCGGAGCGGCCGTCGCCGTCGAGGTCGCCGACGAACGCCAGCGCGGACCCGAAACGAGCGCCGGATGCCTTGCCCGGCAGCGCGAGCGTCTGACGCGAGGCGTCCTTGCTGCGCACGACGTAGGCCGCCCCGGCGTTGTAGCCGTGCGGATCGGCCAAGCCCGCATGGACGAACCACTCGGGCTTGCCGTCGCCGTCGCGGTCGTCGATGGGCGCGACCGCGAGCCCGAAAGAGTCGCCGCCCACCTCGCCGGCTTCCTCTCGGGTCGGCGTCGCGGCGGGCAGCTTGCCCTTGGCGCCGGCGTGGACGGCGAGGACGCCGACGTTGGCCACACCGCCATCGACCTCGCCGTTGTGGATCTGCGTGAGGACGTCGTCGACTCCGTCGCCGGTGACGTCCGTGCAGGCCACGCGATAGCCGTGGTTGTCGTACGACTTCGCGCCGACCCAGCTCTTGGCCGCGTCCCCGATACCAGCGAGCGCGTCTGCGGGCTTGCCCAGTTTCAGGCCCGCGAACAGGTGCGTCCCGCCGCGACCCGGAAATTTCGCGTCGCCGGCGCGGTAGTTCAGCGATCCGACCAAGAGCTCGGCCTTGCCGTCGCCGTCGGTGTCGCAGGCCGCGATGCTGCGGCCGAACTGTGCGCCGACCTCGCCCTTGCCGGCGCCCGAGGCCGCGAACGCCGGCTGCGCCTGCAGCCCGCCGACGTCGCCACCCGACGCCTTCTGGCCGCGGTAGACCAGCACGGCGCCGTCGTTGGCATTGTCGACCTTGTAGTAGAGCGAGCCGACGGCCAGGTCGCAGGCGCCGTCGCCGTCGAAATCCCCGGCCGCGAGCGACCAGCCGAACCGCGCGTTCTGCTGCGCGGCGAAGCCTCCCTTGCCGTCGGGCGTGACGCCGAACCGCGCGAAGCTCGGGCTCGCGGGCAAGCCGGTGGGCCCGCCGAGGTAGACGAAGACCCCGCCCTGGTCCGAGACGACGGTCGAGCCGCTGCGGTCCTCGGCGTAGGGCGCGCCGACGGCGAGATCGAGGAGGCCGTCGGCGTTGAAATCACAGGCGGCGAGCGCGTAGCCGAGCTGGTCGCCGGCGTAGGCGCCGCCGAGCGTCTGGCTCGGGGCCTGCTTCGGCTTGCCGTTGGCCTGGAAATCGTGGACCTGGACGCCGCCGTTGTTCGAGAGACCGACGTCGGCGAGGGGCGCGCCGATCAGCAGCTGCTTGGCGCCGCCCTTGCCGACCGCGGCGACCAACAACGACCACCCGAGCCGTTCCTCCCGACTCTGCCCGTCGATGCGCACCCAGGGCGTCGCCGCCACACCGGTCGCGGTGCTGCGCCAGATCGTCACGCTGCCCGCGTTGAAGTAGGCGTTGTCGGCCTCGGGCAGGCCGTGCGCGATCTCCTCGCGCCCGTCGCCGTCGAGGTCACCGCAGGGCGCGAGCGATGCCTGCTGGGTGCCGTCGCCCACGACGCCGTCGTCGATGTCCTGGCGCGCCACCACCTGCACCGCCACCTTCGCTTTCTCGCCGGTGAAGCCGTCGACCAGGTCGATGTTGGTCGCCCCGGGCGAAACGGCCGTGATCACGCCCTTCGGATCGAGCTGGACCACGCCGGTTCCACCCGAAAAGGCGAGGTGCCCCGAGCCGGACACGGCCCCGAGGGTCGCGCTCGAGCCGACGCCGAGCACCACGCGTGCCGGCGACGCCACCAGCTTGGCGCCCGCGACCACCAGGACCTTGGCGGTGACGGTCTCGCCGGTGGCCTTGTCGGTGACGGTGACGAGATCCACGCCGCTCTTGATGCCGGCCACGTAGGTGCCCGTCTTGGCGTCGATCGTGCCGCCGGACGGGGCCGCCGTGAGCTCGAACGCCACCTCACCCGAGCCTTTCTTCGCCGAATAGGTAAAACCCTTGCCGGGCGCGAGCTTGACCTCGAGCGGCTCGACGATCATCGGCGCCACCACCGCGACCGTGGCCGTCGCGGTGCCGATGCAGCCGGCGTCCTCGAGGTGGACGACGTCGGTGACGCCGGATTTCTCGCCCGAGAGATAGGTGCCGGCGTATTCGTTGATGATCGCGCCCGAGGCGTTGGTCTTCAGCGTGAAGGTGTAGGTGCCGGTGCCACCCTTGGCGACGAAGGTCTGCAGATCGTAGGGCAGCACGGTCGCGTTCGCCGGCGAGATCGTCAGCGGCGGCGAACACGGCTGCGGCCCCGGGTCGATGTCGGCGACGTCTTGGGCGTCGCCGGCGTCTTCCGTGGCGTCCGCCTCGCCGGCGTCGCTCGCATCGCCGGCGGTGTCCGCGGCGTCGTCGGCGTCCGGTGACGCGTCGTCCTCCCCGCCGTCGCCGCCGTCGAGGGCGTCGTCGGCATCGGAGCCGCCTCCTGCGCCGTCGGCGCCGTCGGCGGCGATATCGTCCGCGTCGGCCTCGATGTCTGCGACCGCGTCGTTCGAGGTGCCGTCGTCCGAGGCCCCGTCGTCCGAGGCCCCGTCGTCCGCATCCACCGAAGCGGCGTCGTCGGTCGCTGCGTCCGTGCCGGTGTCTGCCCCGACGTCGGTGCCGCCGACGTCCGCGCCCGCGTCGGTCGCCCCGCCGGATGCGTCCGCGCCCGCGTCCGCGGCTGCGTTGTCGGCCGGGGCGGGCGCCTCGGTGCCGCACGCCGCGAGCCAGAATCCGAGCGAAATCGACACCCACGACAAGCGAAACCGGTGCATCGGGTCTCCTGGCTTGCGAACGCCCGCGTCGCGTCGGCGCAGCATAGCGTGCGCGCTCGTCGTTGACACCAACTCCCGTCGACCGGACAGTGCTCACGGTCGTACTCGCCGCCTGGAGCTCGCGACATGCGCCTTTCCGCCGCCCGACGCCCGCGTCTCGGTCGCAGCCTACCGCTCTGGGGGCTCGCGCTGCTGGTCGCGTGCGGCACGGAATCGCCCGCTGGCGCCGGCTCGGGGATCGATCTCGGCGACGTCGTCGGCACCGATGGCGCCGGCTCCGATGCCGTCGGCGGCGCGGACTCCGACAGCGCCACCATCGACGTGTCCTTGCTCGGTGACGGCAGCGAGACCGAGACCGACGCCGCGGCCGATGACGCGGCCGACGGCGCCGCCGCGCTCGACGCGAGCGCCGATGTCGCCCCTGACGGCGCAGCCGATGCCGAAGAAGACGCCGAGGATGCGGCCGCCGCGGACGTCGGGGACGCCGTGGACCCCGACGCTGCCGCGACCGACGTCGAGGATGCCGCCGCCGACGCGGGGGGCGACGTCGAGGCGCCGCCGGTCCTGGTCGTGCCGGGGCCGCCCGTGCAGGCCTCGGTCGAGGTGCTCGACAAGGGCGTCTGGACCACCGCGCTGCCGGTCACGGGGGACGAGGTCTTGGTGCATCGCGTCGGCAAGGACGGCCCGGAGTGGCTGCTGCTCGGTCCGCTGGCGGGACAGACCACGCCGCACGTCGGCCCCGCCGGTGCCCCCCTCGACGCGCGCGCGGTCGGCGGGGCGCGGCTGCTGCGCCACGCGCTCGGCCTCGCCGGCTTGGTCGGCAAGAGCTGGCTGGCTTCGCCCCTCGGCGCGGCGCTACCGGGGCCGATCACGGCGTGGCGCACGATCGACGGCGGCAAGGGCCTCGCGATGATCAGCGCCGGAGATCTCTGGCTCTGGCGCGCCGGCAAGCTCGGCAAGGTGCCGCTCGC
>JBEARB010000066.1:0-15915 GCA_041163625.1 Pseudomonadota bacterium
CGAGAAGAACATCATGCTCGCCGAGTTCCTCGATTCGGCGATCCTCGGTCTCGCCAACGAGTACGGCCGCAACTTCGACGAGGGCTTCTGCAAGGCCTACGCCACCGCGTCGACCGCCACCATCTTCGACAGCGCCTACTGGGCCGAGGGTGCGAACCGTCTGCCGGCCACCAGCAAGGGCAGCTGCGACACCGTCGGCACCTACGAGACCATCGGTGCCAATGCCGGTGCCGCCAACGGCGGCCCGCGCGGCCGCGTCTGCGCCACCATCGACGGCGCCAGCCAGTGGGCCGCCTGCGACTCGTCTTCGTTGATGCAGACCCTGCGCGTGGCGGTCAACGACGTCAACGGCGGCAGCCCGTTCGCGGAGCAGAACGAGTTCCTCCCGAGCCCGCTCTACAGCGACACCGTCGACAGCGCCGTTCGCAACACGCAGCAGATCGGCCGTGACGTGCACCAGACCATGCGCAAGGGGATCAAGCTCGAGCTCTGGTCGCGCATCTACGAGGGCACGCAGCTGCACGAGGTGGGGCACACCGTCGGCTTGCGCCACAACTTCGAGGCCTCGACCGACGCGATCAACTTCCACCCCGAGTTCTGGGCCCTCAAGGCCGACTCGAAGGGTGCGCTCGTCAATCCGTGGCAGCGTGATACCGACGCCCAGGCGCTCGGTCACATCCGCGAGCACATGCTCGCCTCGGTCATGGACTACACCAGCAAGTTCAACGGTCGTTTCGGCGGCCTCGGGCTCTACGACAAGGCCGCCATCAAGTTCGGCTACGGCGACATGGTCGAGGTCTTCAACCAGGCCCCGGACATGAAGGCGTCCCCGGACGGCAAGCTGCCCGAGCTCGCCCGCTACCTGCAGGAGCCGACCGACGACCAGCCGGGCGTGCTGCCGCTGAACCACCTCGGCAACCAAGATCTGATGCGGATCACCCGCAAGGTCCACTACTCCACGTTGCCGACCTACTTCGGCTCGGCGGACAACCTCTACGACCGACGCGCCGTCGCTTGGTCCGATCTCAAGGGCAAGCGCTGCGAGGCCGACACCGACTGCGGTCAGGCCGGTCTGGAGTGCCGTCCGTTCGGTTCGGACAAGTACTGCTCGAACCCGAAGCTGACCGAGGTGCCCTACCGCTTCTGCTCGGACGAGTACAACGGCCGCACCCCGACCTGCGCGAGCTTCGACGAGGGCGCCGACGCGCTCGAGATCGCGCGCAACAGCCTCGACGACTACGAGAACTACTGGTTCTTCTACGGCTACGGCAACGACTCGGTGATGTACCACCCGAACCGCTACTCGGGCACGGTCACGCGCTACCTCTACACCGCCGTGAAGCAGTTCCAGTACTGGGCGATGGACTTCAACTACTACCAGAAGGACGGCTGGTGGAAGAAGGTCTTCGGCACCGACTTCGACCTCGATCCGAACGGCGGTCTCTCGGGTGCGCTCGCGACGGCGGAGACGTTCAACGTGCTCGCGCAGGTGCTCGCGCGTCCGTCGCCGAGCTACTACTGCTACAACGCGTCGCGCGGCCGCTACGAGCCCTACGACGATCGCGAGCAGGGTAGCCAGAGCGACTGCCAGCTCTTCAACGAGAACGAGGGTGCGCGTCCGCTCTACGCCGGCTGGGACTTCGCCGGCTACGACGGCCGCCCGGTCAGCGGCGGTCAGTTCTACGACCGCCTCGCCGCCTTTGCGCTGCTCACCGACCCGACCCCGCCGAACTACGTGAATCACGTCGAGAACGAGGATATCCGACGTTACCTCGTCAGCTTCTACCACCTGTTCCCGAACAAGCTGATGAACGTGATGAGCGCCATCTCGGTCGAGGATCCCGACTACTACGGCTGGTGCGTCATCAACGGCGGTAGCGAGGGCGACTACATCATGCGTCGTCACTACGTCGGCGGCGACGGCAAGGCCTGCCTGGATGCATGCGACCCGGACAAGCCGCTCGAGCAGCAGGGCGCCTGCCGCAAGTACTGGCTCTTCCCCGACGGCCGCCCGACCTTCCCGTCGAGCCGCTTCCGTATGCCGCTCCTCGGCGCGCTCTACGGCATGGCGCTGCTGACCGACGCCTTCGACCGCAGCTACACCGACGTGGCGCGGCTCTTCATCAAGGGACACCACACGCAGATCGACCTCCCGTCGGACGTCACGCTCTGCCAGTTCACGGACCCGCTCTCCGGCAAGATCTACGTCGCGCCGGAAGTGAACGACGCGAACCTGCTGAGCCCGGGCTGCATGAACCTCAAGGCCGCCCAGGGCGTGCTCTCGCAGTTCAAGGATCTGCAGACGCTGCAGGACAACTACTTGTTCTCCGAGTACCAGTTCCGCGTCAGCCTCATCGAGGTGATCCGCGCGATGCACGAGACCTACGAGTACTAGGATTTCGGCGTCGGTTCCGAACCTCGGCCCGGTCACCTTCGCGGTGGCCGGGCCGAGTCCGTTTTGGCCCTGCGGGCCTGCGGGTCTTGTCAGCCCCGCTGCGTTCTGGCACGCAAGCGCCCCGTGCCGCACGCCGCGGCACTCCGAGATGGGAGCTCCCGATGCGCCTTCGTTCCACCTACATGCCGACTCTGCGTGAAGCGCCCAAGGATGCCGAGGTCGTCAGCCATGCGCTGCTCGTGCGCGCCGGCTTCGTGCGCAAGTCCGCCGCCGGCATCTACACCTTCCTGCCGCTCGCGCTGCGCTCGCTCGCCAAAATCCAGCGCGTCATCCGCGAGGAGCTCGACGCCGCTGGCGCGCAGGAGCTGCTCATGCCGATCGTGACGCCGGCCGAGCTGTGGCAGGAGTCGGGCCGGTGGGAGAAGTACGGTCCGGAGCTGCTCCGAGTCAAGGACCGCAAGGACGGAGACTTCTGCATCGGCCCGACGCACGAAGAGGCCGTAGTCGACGTGGTTCGGCGCGACGTGAAGAGCTACAAGCAACTGCCGATCAACCTCTACCAGATCCAGACCAAGTTCCGTGACGAGATCCGCCCGCGCGCCGGATTGATGCGTGGTCGCGAATTCATCATGAAGGACGCCTACTCGTTCGACGCGGACGAAGCGGGCGCCAAGGTCTCGTACCAGGCGATGTACGACGCCTACTGCCGTATCTTCACGCGCCTCGGGCTGGATTTCCGCGCCGTCGAAGCCGACACCGGCAATATCGGTGGTAGCCTGAGCCACGAGTTCCAAGTCCTCGCCACCTCCGGAGAGGACGCGATCGTGTCCTCGACCGGTTCGGACTTCGCCGCCAACGTCGAGACCGTGGCCCTGCCTGCGCCGGCGCCCGCACGCGCCGAAGGCGACGCGCCGGCGCCGCGTGCGGTGGACACCCCGACTCAGAAGACCATCGAGGAGGTCGCGCATCATCTCGGTGTCACGGCTGCCGACGTCATCAAATGCGTCGCCTTCTCCGTCGACGGCGCGCCGGCGCTGGTGTTCGTCCGCGGCGATCGCGAGGTCAATCCGGTCAAGGTGCGCAAGCTGCTCGATGGGGGCGTGGTCGAGATCGCCGAGGGCGACTGGCTGTTCAAGAAGACGGGCCTGCCGCCGGGCTTCATCGGCCCGATGGGCGTGCAGGGCCTCCCAGGCGTGCACCTGTTGGTGGATCACGAAGTGTTCGCCATGACCGGCGCGGTCTGCGGCGCCAACCGCAAGGGCGAGCACCTCGCGGACGTCTTGCCCGTCCGCGACCTCGCTGGCGTGAAGAGCGTCGATGTGCGGATGGCCGAGCCGGGCGACCCGAGCCCGGACGGGCAGGGCGTGCTCCAGCTCTGGCGGGGCATCGAGGTCGGACACGTCTTCTACCTCGGCCGAAAGTACTCCGAGTCGATGGGAGCCACCTTCCTGGACGCAAACGGCAAGGAGCAGCCGTTCGAGATGGGCTGCTACGGCATCGGGGTCAGCCGGATCCTCGCGGCCGCCATCGAGCAGCGGCACGACGATCGCGGCATGACGCTGCCGGTGGCGATCGCGCCGCACGAGGTCGCGGTCATCGACCTCTCCAAGGGTGGCGGTCCGATCGGCGAGTGGCTCTACGCCGAGCTCCGCGCGCGCGGCATCGACGTCGTCCTGGACGATCGCGACCTCCGGCCCGGTCCGAAGTTCGCCGACGCGGACCTGATCGGTTGGCCCCTGCAGATCGTCGTCGGTCGGCGTGCCGAGGAGGGCGTCGTCGAGCTCAAGGTGCGGGCCGAGGGCGAGCGGCTCGAGGTGCCGATCGACGGCTTGGTCGACCACGTCGTGACGGCGATCGGCGCGGCCCGCGGCGGTGCCGAACTGCGCTGGCCACAGGCGTGAGCGCCCACGGTCGCGTCGTCGTGGCGCTCGAAGGGCCGCATCTCGAGCCGTTCGAGGCGGTGCTCGACGCCCTGGAAGACCACGACGCCGATGTGTTGCTCGGTCCGGCGTTGCTGCTCGGCGTCGGCCCGAGCGCGTCGCTCTACCTGCAGCAGTGCGGCATCCGCGCCTGGCTGGACAGCGCCGCAGTGGTGACCGAGCCGAGCGCGCTCGCGATGGCACGCGTCGTGCGGCGGGTGCGTGCGGCCGGCTTGGTCGTAGCGGCTGGCACCTCGAACGTCGCGATCGCGGCCATGGTGCGCGAGCTCGGACCCGCGCACTTGCTCGTGCGCTGTCGCGGCGACGACGTGACGCGTGGCGTGGCCGCCGCGGCCCTCGGCGCCGGCGCGCGTGGCGTCGTGCTCGGCCTCGCCGATGCCGCTCGGCTCGGCGACGGAGCCGCGATCCCGGCCGGCGCACTCTGGCTAGAACGCGAGGCCGATGGCGGCGAGGCCAGCGGAGTCGACTCGCTCTCCGGCGCCGGCTGTATCGACCACAGTATCGCCCGCGCCGACGATCCGGCGCAGGCGCTCGTCCATGCGCGCGCGATGCTCGCGTCTTGGGAGCAGGCATGAGCCGCGATCGCCCATCGGGCAAGGGCCGAGGTCCGGGGCGCAAGCCATCGCAATCCCACAAGGATCGGAGCGCGGCGCCCGCTCGACCGAGTGGTCCCCGACCGCCGCGTCGCAGCGATCGCGGCGGTGGGGGCGAGCGGTTCGGACCCGACCGGGACGGTTTCGTCATCGGATTGCACGCCGCGCTCGCGCTTCTCCGTCACGAGCCGGAGCGGATCCGCGGCGTTCACTGCTGGAGTCGCGACGGCAAGACGCTCGAGGCATTGCGCAACGCCGGATGTACGGATTGGGAGACCGAGCCGCCCTTCGGCCTCGGCGAGGACCACCTCGCGCAGGGCGTCGCGCTGGCGATTCGTCCCTATCGGCACCTGGAGCTCGACGCGCTCCTCGAGCGGGTGCCGGCACAGGCGGGCCGCGTCCTCCTGCTCCTCGACAGCATCACCGATACCCGCAATGTCGGTGCGATCTTGCGTTCCGCGGCCTTCTTCGGGGTCGACGGCGCGATCGTGCCGCGTGACCGCGCCGCCGGCGTGAGCCCTGTGGCCGAGCGCATCGCTCGCGGCGGAGCGAGCGTCGTCCCGGTCGCGCAGGTCACCAACCTGGCTCAGACGATCGTGCAGTTGCAGCAGGCCGGCTGGTTCTGTATCGGAACGGCGTTGCAGCCCGGCGCGGTCTCGCTGTGGGATTGCCGGACGGACCGCCCGATCGCCCTGGTCCTCGGCGCGGAAGATCGCGGGATCCGGCCGTTGGTGGCCCGTCGTTGCGATCAACTCGCGGTGCTGCCCGCCGCCGGGGACATGCAGAGTCTCAACGTGGCCTCGTTCGCGACTGCGGCGCTGGCGATCTTGCGCCGACCCCGATCGTGACCTCGAGAATCGCGCCCGAGGGCCCCTCTGTTGGCGGATGATGCTTGACACGCCCAGGGGGTTCCTGTATTTCGGGCGCCCCTTGAGCGGGATGTCGCTGCGCGCGGCCCCCCCCCAGAGGGCAGGAACGAAGCGGTCGACGGACTGACAAGTCCCTGAAACTTCCCGGGAAACCGGCTGACATGACACGCTCGTCGACGCCCGCACGCGGCGCGTCGCTGCCGCCCGCCCAGCTGGCGTAGCTCAACTGGTAGAGCAACTGATTTGTAATCAGTAGGTTGCGGGTTCAAGTCCCATCGCCAGCACCGCTGCGATGAGAAGCGGCACAGAGAAACCGGAGGATTGCCCGAGCGGCTAAAGGGGGCAGACTGTAAATCTGCTGGCGTGAGCCTACGGTGGTTCGAATCCACCATCCTCCACCCGGCCCAAGGCCCGACGAGCGAGAACGTCAGCAGCAAACGCGGGAATAGCTCAATTGGTAGAGCATCAGCCTTCCAAGCTGAGGGTTGCGGGTTCGAGACCCGTTTCCCGCTCCACCGCCTACGTAGCTCAGCAGGTAGAGCACTTCCTTGGTAAGGAAGAGGTCACCGGTTCAAATCCGGTCGTAGGCTCCGCGACGCCAGTCCCAGTTCGGGGCTGGCGTTGCTTTCATGCCGGGCGCTGTCTCGAGGACGAGCGGCACCCGGAGGGCTCCGGCCTCGGCAGACGCCGAAACTTTGAGCAACAGCGCAGGGTTCTGCGCAAACGCCCCGAGGCAGGGCCCCGGGCATTGTCTAGCGGAGGACAAGACCATGGCGAAGGCCAAGTTCGAGCGTAAGAAGCCCCACGTGAACGTGGGTACCATCGGCCACGTCGACCACGGTAAGACGACTCTGACCGCGGCGATCACCAAGCGCCAGGCCAGCAAGGGCCTCGGCCAGGTGATGGACTTCGACCAGATCGACAAGGCGCCCGAGGAGAAGGCTCGCGGCATCACGATCTCGACCGCCCACGTCGAGTACGAGAGCCCGATCCGCCACTACGCGCACGTCGACTGCCCCGGTCACGCCGACTACATCAAGAACATGATCACCGGCGCGGCGCAGATGGACGGTGCGATCCTCGTCTGCGCGGCCACCGACGGCCCGATGCCGCAGACCAAGGAGCACGTCCTCCTGGCCCGCCAGGTCGGCGTCCCCGCGATCGTCGTCTTCCTCAACAAGTGCGACATCGCCTACGAGGACGATCCCGACGGCGAGCTCGTCGACCTCGTCGAGATGGAGCTCCGCGAGCTCCTCGACAAGTACGAGTTCCCGGGCGACGACACCCCCATCATCCGTGGTTCGGCCCTCAAGGCCCTCATGGGTGAGGAGGTTCGCTTCGGTGTGTCGTCGGTCGACGAGCTGGTCGAGGCCCTCGACAGCTTCGTTCCGGAGCCCGAGCGCGACCTGGACAAGGACTTCCTGATGCCGATCGAGGACGTGATGACGATCTCGGGCCGCGGCACGGTCGTCACCGGTCGCGTCGAGCGCGGCATCGTCAAGGTCGGTGAGGAAGTCGAGATCGTCGGCATCAAGGACACCGTCAAGACCACCGTCACGGGCATCGAGATGTTCCGTAAGCTCCTCGACCAGGGTCAGGCCGGCGACAACGTCGGCGCGCTGCTCCGTGGCGTGAAGCGTGACGACGTCGAGCGTGGCCAGGTCCTCGCCAAGGTCGGTTCGGTCAAGCCGCACACCAAGTTCAAGGCCCAGGTCTACATCCTGAGCAAGGACGAGGGCGGTCGCCACAAGCCCTTCTTCCAGGGCTACCGTCCGCAGTTCTACTTCCGCACCACCGACGTGACCGGTGTCATCACCCTCGCCGACGGCGTGGAGATGGTGAAGCCGGGCGACAACGTGGAGATCGCCGTCGAGCTCATCGCTCCGATCGCGATGGAGAAGGGCCTGCGCTTCGCGATTCGCGAGGGTGGCCGTACCGTCGGCGCCGGTCGCGTCGCCGACATCATCGCGTAGTTCCTGAACGAGGCACACGCTCGGCGCAACAAGCGCCCTGGAGGCTCCTATGGCCAAGGGTAAGAAAGAGGCCCGCGTCATCATCCACCTCGAGTGCACCGAGCAGCGTGGTTCCGGCGTTCCTGGCATGTCGCGCTACACGACGACCAAGAACAAGAAGACCACCACCGGTCGCCTCGAGCTCAAGAAGTACAACCCCTTCCTGCGCCGCCACACTGTTCACCGCGAGGTGAAGTAGCGGCTCCCCGGAAGGGGTGACCGGAATGGCCGGCCGGATCCGACGCGGGGTCGGCCGGCCGACAGGGCAGTAGCTCTAACGGTAGAGCGGCGGACTCCAAATCCGTAGGTTCCGGGTTCGAATCCCGGCTGCCCTGCCAGACTCAAGGACACTGGAGAAGAAGCATGAGCCAGGCACGCATGGTCAACATGTCGTTCATGGCAGCCGCACTGCTGCTGTGGCTGGTCAGCGCGAGCTTCTTCGCTGGCACGTTCGATTTGATCCGTCCGGAGTGGGACCTCGCGCTGATCGGCAACGAGTTCCGCCTCAGCAACCTGCTCGGGATCCTCGTCGGTGTCATCGGGGGCATCTACCTCTGGCGCCACGCGACGCTGTACCAGCTCGCGAACGAGGTTGCCGCAGAGGTGCGCAAGGTCACCTGGCCCAACCAGGAAGAGACTCGCGTCTCGACCATCGTGGTGATCGTCACGACGATCATCATCGCGCTGGCGCTCTGGGGCTTCGACATCGCCTTCTCCGCGCTGACGAAGATCTTCTACGGCATCCAGAACTAGGCCGATTGCGCGGCCCGTCGCGTCTCGCGCGGCGGTGTCCGTGCCTCTTGGAGGCGCACGATGAGCGACAACGCGAATATCCAGCCCGAGCAGGAGCAGCGTCCCGTGCGGAAGCCGCGCTTGCGTTGGTACATCGTGCACACCTACACCGGCTCGGAAGGCGTCGCCAAGCGCGCCCTCGAGGAGCGGGTCCGCCAGGAGGGTCTCGACGACTTCTTCGGCGAGGTCCTGATCCCGGTCGAGAAGGTGGTCGAGGTTCGCAGCGGTCAGCGCTACGAGTCCAAGCGCAAGTTCTTCCCGGGCTACATCCTCGTGCAGATGATCCTGAACGAGCAGACCTGGCACTGCGTCAAGGGCACCAACAAGATCACTGGCTTCGTCGGCGGCAGCACCAACCCGCCGCCCGTCCCGGACGCCGAAGTCCGCAAGATCAAGGGCCAGCTCGAGCAGTCCGAGGTCGAGGCCAAGCCCGTGCTCTCGTTCGACGAGGGCAGCGAGGTCCGTGTCATCGACGGTCCGTTCGCCTCCTTCACGGGGACGATCGCCGAGGTGATCCCGGACAAGCAGAAGCTGAAGGTGCTGGTCAGCATCTTCGGTCGCGCAACCCCGGTCGAGCTCGGCTTCATGCAGGTCGAGAAGGTCGCCGGCTAGCGTTTCATTGGCGTGCGAGGCGGTCCTCCGAGGCCGTCGTTCGAAGCACACGGAGTCCACACCATGGCGAAGAAGATCACGGGCTACATCAAGCTCCAGCTTCCGGCCGGAAAGGCGACGCCCTCGCCCCCCGTCGGTCCGGCGCTCGGTCAGCACGGTGTCAACATCATGCAGTTCTGCAAGGCCTACAATGCCGCGACGCAGGACAAGGCCGGGATGATCATCCCGGTCGTCATCACCGTCTACTCGGACCGTTCCTTCACGTTCGAGCTGAAGACCCCGCCGGCCTCGCGCCTGCTGCTCAAGGCCATCGGCCAAGCGAAGGGTTCCTCGGTTCCGAACCGTGACAAGGTCGGCAAGGTCACGCGCGACCAGCTCCGCGAGATTGCCGAGATCAAGATGACTGACCTCAACGCTGGTGACATCGACGCGGCGATCAACATTATCGCTGGTACCGCGCGCTCGATGGGCATCGACGTCGTCGATTAAGGAGGACGCCATGGCCAAGCGTGGAAAGAAGTACAGCGCCGCTCTCGAGAAGCTCGATCGGCAGAAGCGTTACCCGGTCACCGAGGCCTTCTCTCTGGTGCGCGAGCTCGGCTCGGCGCGCTACGACGAGACGGTCGAGGTCGCCATCAACCTGGGTGTGAATCCCAAGCATGCCGACCAGATGGTCCGCGGCGCCTGCGTTCTTCCGCACGGCACCGGCAAGACCGTCCGCGTGCTCGTGTTCGCCAAGGGCGACAAGGAGATCGAAGCTCGCGAGGCCGGTGCCGACTACGTCGGTGCCGAGGACATCGTCGAGAAGATCCAGGGCGGTTGGTTCGACTTCGACGTCGCCATCGCGACCCCGAACATGATGGTCCAGGTCGGTAAGATCGGTCGTCTGCTCGGCCCGCGTGGTCTGATGCCGAACCCGAAGGTCGGCACGGTCACCTTCGACGTCGGCGCTGCGGTGTCGGCTGCCAAGGGCGGCAAGATCACCTTCCGCACCGACAAGTCCGGCGTGATCCACGCCGGCATCGGCAAGCGCTCCTTCGAGCCGGATCGGCTCGAGGAGAACTTCCGGATGCTGACCGAAACGCTCAGCAAGCTGAAGCCATCGACGGCCAAGGGCACCTACTTCAAGGCGGTGACCCTGAGCCTGACGCACTCCCCGGGAGTGCGCGTCGATGCGAACGAAGTCGCGAACTGGTTTCGCGTCTAGTCGGTGGTGACGCGGGGGGCGGACTTCGGTCCGTCCCCGGTTTCCACTGGAGAGAGGCCCTCTCCTTCGTGAGGGGGCAGCGTCTGAGAAGCCGGCAGACCTTCGGGTCGCAAGTCCGGTGGAGGCGATCTGCAGGGTGCAGAAAACCGTCTCAGGCGTAGCAGGGAGGAAGACCCGTGAACAAGCAGCAGAAGCAAGATCGGGTCGACCAGCTCCGTGAGGAGCTTGCCCTGGCGAGCGGCGTCGTCGTTGCGGCCTACAATGGACTGACCGTTGAGCAGTCCACCGGCCTCCGCGTCGAGCTCCGCAAGTCGGGTTCCAAGCTCCGCATGGTGAAGAACACCCTTGCGCGCTTGTCTGTCCAGGGTACGGATCACGAGGGCGTTGCGCCGCTCCTGACCGGCTCGAACTTCATCGTCTTCGGGGCCGATCCTGTCGCCCCCGCCAAGGCGCTCGTCAAGGTGGCGAAAGACGCGGGCGACCGCATCGTCATCAAGGGCGGCGTGCTCAACGGAAAGGTCATGGACGCCAAGGGCGTCGATGCCTTGAGCAAGCTGCCCGGCAAGGACGAGCTGCGCGCCAAGCTGCTCGGCATGCTGGCCGCGGTGCCGACGAAGTTCGTGAATCAGCTCGCTGCCGTGCCGCGTGGCATGGTCACCGTGCTGGCTGCCCGCAAGGACAAGCTCGAGGAGGGTGCGGCCTAGCTGGTCGTCCCACAAACAACAGCAGACGGGCGCATCCGATCGCCCAACCACTCAGGAGATTCGATATGAGCATCACCCGTGATCAGCTGATCGACCACCTCTCGGGCCTCACCGTCCTGGAGCTCTCGGAGATCATCAGCGCCCTCGAGGAGAAGTGGGGCGTCAGCGCCGCCGCCGTCGCCGCCGCTCCGGCCGCCGCCGCCGCCGGTGGTGAGGCCGCCGCGGCCGTCGAGGAGAAGACCGAGTTCGACGTCATCCTCGTCGACGGTGGCGACAAGAAGATCAACGTCATCAAGGCTGTCCGCGAGATCACCCAGCTGGGCCTCAAGGAAGCCAAGACGCTCGTCGACAACGGTGGCGCCGTCAAGGAAGGCGTCGCGAAGGCCGAGGCCGACGACATCAAGAAGAAGCTCGAGGAGGCCGGCGCCAAGGTCGACGTCAAGTAGACCTTCCGGTTCGAGTGACTCGCCCCGAGCCGCCGCGGCACCCGCCCGGCGGCTCGGGGCCCCTTGCATGCTCACAAGAGTAGGCAATCCTCCGGCGCTGCGCGCACCGGAGTTCGGCAACAGCGACGGCGCCCCCGCGACGTCGATAGAACGAATCGAACGGCCCAGGCAGCGCTCGACGCGCCGGCCAGCAGACCAGGAGAGACGCACATGGCTCGCACCGCAATGGAGCTCCGCGTTCGCAAGTCCTTCTCGCGACTGCATCGTGTGGTGGACGTCCCGGACCTCATCCACGTCCAGCGACAGTCCTACGAGAAGTTCCTCCAGCGCTTCGTGCCGCCCGAGCAGCGCGAGCTCGTCGGCCTCCAGGCCATCTTCTCCAGCGTCTTCCCGATCCAGGACTTCAACAAGACCGCGAGTCTCGAGTTCGTCTCCTACCATTTGGAGGAGCCGAAGTACGACGTGGTCGAGTGTCGTGCCCGTGGCATGACGTTCGCGTCGCCGATCAAGGTGCTGATCCGCCTGGTCGTCTTCGACGTGTCGGAGTCCGGCATCCAGACCGTGCGCGACATCAAGGAGCAGGACGTCTACTTCGGCGAGATTCCGCTGATGACCGACGCAGGCACCTTCATCATCAACGGCTCCGAGCGCGTCATCGTCAGCCAGCTGCACCGGTCGCCCGGCGTGCTCTTCGAGCACGACAAGGGCAAGACGCACGCCAGCGGTAAGAAGATCTTCAGCGCCCGCGTCATCCCCTACCGCGGCTCGTGGCTCGATTTCGAGTTCGATCACAAGGATTTCCTCTACGTCCGCATCGATCGTCGTCGCAAGCTCTACGCCACCGTGCTGCTGCGCGCGCTGGGTTACTCCACCGAGGAGATGCTCAACTACTACTACGACACCGAGAGCATCCGCCTCGAGGTCGAGGGTGACCAGCGCCGCGCATTCCGCCGTCCCGACTTCGACGCCTTCGTCGAGCTCGGTCTGCGCCTGACCTACGACATCCCGCATCCGGACGCGAACCAGAAGCCGATCCTGCGCAAGAACCGCCCGTTCAACCGCGGCGCGCTGCGCAAGGTCCGCGAGGCCGGGCTGACCGAGCTGCCGCTCCCGATGGAGGAACTTGTCGGCAAGGTCTTCGCCAGCGACGTCATCGACGAGGAGACGGGCGAGGTCCTGTTCGAGGCCAACGAGGAACTCGACGAGGTCGCCGTCGATACGCTCGTCGAGCGCGGTATCACCGAGTTCGAGGTGCTCTTCATCGACAAGGCGACCGGCAAGGTCGGCTCGTACCTGCGCGACACCCTGGCGAAGGACCTCTCGGACGTCGCCAAGCGCAAGCGTCTGCCCAGCGCCGACCAGGCGATCGAGGATATCTACCATCACCTGCGCCCGGGTGATCCGCCGTCGATCAACCAGGCCCGCACCTACTTCCAGAACCTCTTCTTCAACGAGGCTCGCTACGACCTGTCGGACGTGGGCCGCATGAAGGTCGAGTACAAGTTTGCGCACCGCAAGGCGCTGATGCAGCTCAAGAAGCAGGGCTTGGTCCGGCTCGAGACGCTCAGCCTGCGCCGTGACCGCAGCTTCGACATGACCCCGCCCGGCGGCGACTTCCGCAACTGGAAGCTCGAGTTCTCGCTCTACGACGCCGGCAACAAGGTCAAGGCCTACACGCTGCGCCTGGACGAGAACACCTTCGGCAACATGCGCCGCGTGATGCCGGACGACCTCGCCGCGCACCTCGCCGGTCTGTTCTCGGTCGCCGACCTCGCGCGTCCGTCGACCATCAAGGCCGCCGACTGGGCCCTGGACTTCAAGGTCCGTCAGGCCGACGGCACCGAGCAGGTCGCCACCTGGAAGATCGACGCCAAGTCGTTCGCCAACCCGGGCGCCGCGCTGCCGAACGAGCTGGCCGCCGCGCTGCAGTCGGGCCTCGAGGGCTCGGACTTCATCGTCGTCGAGCAGGACTCGACCGGCGTGGTCTGGGTCCGTCCGGCCGCCAAGGGTGCCGAGATCGCCATCGACGGCCACGACATGCTGCGCGAGCGCCTCGAGCTGCCCGTCGGCGTGTTCACCTCGGAGGTCCGCCTCTCGACCGGACTGATGACCTCGACCGTCACCGACCAGCGCACCGTGCTGGTGATGCCGGTCCGCGGCAACAAGCAGGTGCAGATCCGCGTCGAGGGCAACGAGGAGCTGCGGGATCGTCTGGGCCTGGCCCCGATGGCCCCGTGCTTCACGCTGACCAAGGCCGATATCCTGCGCACGCTGCGCTACCTCATCGAGCTGAAGAACGGCCGCAACGGCTTCGCCATCGACGACATCGACCACCTTGGCAACCGCCGTGTGCGCGCCGTCGGTGAGCTCATGGAGAACCAGTGCCGCGTCGGCCTGGTCCGCATGGAGCGCGCGATCAAGGAGAAGATGAGCATCCAGCAGGACATCGACACCGCGATGCCGCACGAGCTCATCAACGCCAAGCCGATGTCGGCGGTCGTCCGTGAGTACTTCGGCAGCTCGCAGCTGTCGCAGTTCATGGATCAGACCAACCCGCTCTCGGAGGTCACCCACAAGCGTCGCCTCTCGGCCCTCGGCCCGGGTGGTCTGACGCGCGACCGCGCCGGCTTCGAAGTCCGCGACGTGCACACCACGCACTACGGCCGCATCTGCCCGATCGAGACGCCGGAAGGCCCGAACATCGGTCTGATCGCCAGCCTCGCGACCTACGCCCGCGTCAACGAGTACGGCTTCATCGAGACGCCGTACCGCACCGTCATCGACGGCAAGCCGACCGACGCGTTCGAGTACCTCTCCGCCCACGAGGAGGAGGAGCACACGATCGCCCAGGCCAACGCCGTCATCCTCGACGACGGCGCGCTCGAGGGGCCGCTGGTCGACGTGCGTCAGCGCGGCGAGTACACCCAGATGGAGCCGGGCGAGGTCGAGCTGATGGACGTCAGCCCGAACCAGCTCGTCTCGGTCGCCGCGAGCCTCATCCCGTTCCTCGAGAACGACGACGCCAACCGCGCGCTCATGGGCTCGAACATGCAGCGCCAGGCGGTGCCGCTGCTCAAGACGAGCGCGCCGCTGGTCGGCACCAACCTCGAGCCCACCGTCGCCGGTGACTCGGGTGTGACCGTCGTGGCCCGCCACAACGGCACGGTCGTCAACCTCGATTCGGAGCGCATCGTCATCAAGCGCGACGTCGAGCCGGACGATCCGTCTGCTGCGACCGACATCTACAAGCTGGTGAAGTACCAGCGCAGCAACCAGTCGACCTGCGTCAACCAGCGCCCGATCGTCCGCATGGGCGACCACGTCCGCGCTGGCGACGTCATCGCCGACGGCCCGTCGACCGACCGGGGCGAGCTTGCGCTCGGCCGCAACGTCGTCGTCGCGTTCATGCCCTGGGGCGGCTACAACTACGAGGACTCGATCCTCGTCAGTGAGCGCGTCATCAAGGAGGACCTCTTCACCTCGATCCACATCGAGGAGTTCGAGTGCATCGCTCGCGATACCAAGCTCGGCAAGGAAGAGATCACCCGCGACATCCCGAACGTCTCCGAGGAGGCGCTCAAGGACATCGACGTCTCGGGCATCATCCGCATCGGCGCCGAGGTCAAGACCGGCGACGTGTTGGTCGGCAAGATCACCCCGAAGGGTGAGACGCAGCTCAGCCCGGAAGAGAAGCTCCTCCGTGCCATCTTCGGTGAGAAGGCCGGCGACGTGCGCGACACCTCGCTGCGCGTCCCGCCGGGCGTGGTCGGTACGGTCATCTCGGCCAAGGTCTTTACCCGCAAGAGCGAGACCAAGGACGAGCGCACCAAGGAGATCGAGGAGGACGAGAAGTCCAAGCTCCTCAAGGATATGGGCGACGAGGTCCAGATCCTCGCCGGCTCGACCTACGAGAAGGCCCGTCGCCTCGTGCTCGGTCACAAGACCGCTGGCAAGGTGGTCGACGACCAGGGCGCTGTCGTCTTCGCCAAGGGCACCGACCTGACCGCCGAGGAGCTCGGCAAGCTGCCCGAGCGCGTCTTCGAGGAGGGCGAGCGCTTCAAGGTTCCCGCCGCTTGGCGTGACCTGCGCGTCGCCGACAAGGACGTCCAGCAGAGCCTCGCCGCGCTGCTCGACCACCTCGAGGACCACGCCAACGAGATCCGCTTCTACTTCGAGGAGAAGATCAAGCGGATGGTCAAGGGTGACGAGCTGCCCCCGGGCGTCATCAAGATGGTCAAGGTGGATATCGCCATCAAGCGGAAGCTGTCCGTCGGGGACAAGATGGCCGGTCGACACGGCAACAAGGGCGTTCTCTCTCGAATTCTCCCAGAAGAAGACATGCCGT
>JBEARB010000067.1:0-65888 GCA_041163625.1 Pseudomonadota bacterium
GTGCGCCCGCGTTCGCGGCCGCGGGCAGGGCGTTGGGGGTCGCTTCGGGCACGCTCACGCCCAGGCCGAGCCCCGCCGGAGCACCCGCGTCGGCGGGCGTCGCGCGCGGCGCCGCGGCCCCGCAGGCCATCAACCCGCCGGCGATCCACATGGCGAGACCTCGGCCGAGGCGGCGCCGGAGCGCGCTCCGAGGCTCGTGGGTGTCGTGCTGCATCGTCGCCTCCTCGTCGGTCTCGCGCGCATCCTGCCACGAACGCGCGGCCCTGCATCCACGGCGTTGTGCCGCGCCCCTGGATTCGTCACCCTCGATGCGTCGCGCCACGCCGCGCCCGTGCCCGGAGTCTGCATGCTCGCCTCGCCCGCCCTTCGCCGCTCACCGCGCCTCGGTCTGCTCCTCGGCGCCTGGTTGCTCGCCGCGTGCAGCGAATCCGCCGGTGGGGTCGACAGCGCGTCTGCCGCCGATGCGGTCGCCGCCGACGTCGACGCCCTCTCCGATGTCGGTGCGACCGACGCCCTCACCGACGTCGCCGCGACCGACGCCGACGCCACGGTCGACGCCGTGGCCGACACGAGCAACGACGCGGCCGACGCCGCGACCACCGACGCCGACGCCGACACGGTCGCGGACGCCGCCGCCGACGCGGACGCAGCTGCCGACGCGGTCGCTGACGCGGGGACCGACGCCGACGTCGAGGCCGATGCCGATGTGGTCGCAGACGCCGACACCGCCGATGCGACCGACGCCAACGACACCACCGACACCACCGACGCAGGCCCGCCCGATATCGGCCCGCCGGACATCAGCCCGCCCGACATCTGCGGCTGCGCGGTCGACTCCGACTGCAGTGGCGCGCCGCCGGGGGGCTGTTTCGTCTCGCTCTGCGTCAGCTGCCAATGCCAGCTCGTGCCGCTCAAGGACGGCGCGAAATGCGACGACGGCAAGGCCTGCACCACCGAGGACGTCTGCCTCGGCGGCACCTGCCAGGGCGAGACGGGCAGCTGCTTGCCGCCGCTGCCGGCGGGCCTCGGCAATTCGCCCTGCAAGGTCGACGGGCTGCCGCCCAAGCCGAGCAAGCTCGCGCTCGCGCCCGCCTTCCCGAACCTCGCGTTCACCATGCCGGTCGAGCTGACCACGCCGGGCGACGGCACCGACCGCGTCGCCGTCGTCGAACGCGCCGGCCGCCTGCGCGTCTTCGACAACGACGACAAGGTCTCCAGCGCCGCCGAGTGGCTCGACCTGACCAGCCAGATCGACGCCGGCGGCGAGGGCGGCCTGCTCTCGGTCGCGTTCCACCCGAAGTTCGCGAGCAAGCGTCAGTTCTTCGCCAACTACACGCGCAAGGGCGATTTCCACACCGTCGTCGCGCGCTTCGAACTGCCCGCGCAGGGCGGCGCCGCCCCGCTCGCCTCGCAGGTCGTGCTGCTCGACATCGCGCAGCCCTACAAGAACCACAACGGCGGCCAGCTCGCCTTCGACGCCGCCGGCATGCTGCTCGTCGGCATGGGCGACGGCGGCAGCGCCGGCGACCCGCTCGACGCCGGCCAGAACGGGCAGAGCCTGCTCGGCGCGATGCTGCGCATCGACGTCGACACCAGCGCCGGCGGCAAGGCCTACGGCATCCCGGCGGACAACCCCAGCAAGGGCTGGCTGCCCGAGATCTTCGCCATCGGCCTGCGCAACCCGTGGCGCTTCTCCGTCGACGCGAAGACCGGCGCCATCTGGGTCGCCGACGTCGGCCAGAACGCGTGGGAGGAGATCGACATCGTCCAGGCCGGCGGCAACTACGGCTGGCGCGTGATGGAGGGCAACCACTGCTACAAGCCGAGCAACTGCGATCCGAAGCCCTACGATCCGCCGGTCTTCGAATACGACCATGCGGCCGGCAAGTCCGTCACCGGTGGCCACGTCTATCGTGGCAGCAAGCAACCGTCGCTGGCCGGCCACTACGTCTTCGCCGACTACGCGACCGGCCGCTTCTGGACCCTCGCCCCCAACGCCAGCGGCGGCTACGACGCGACCGATCTCGGGGTGCTGCCGGTCAAGCCGGTCGATATCGGCCAGGACGAGCAGGGCGAACTCTACGCCGTACAGCTCTTCGGCAACACGATTCAACGCTTGGTGGTCGACACCAGCGGCCAGCCCGCCCCGCCGCCCGCCACGCTCTCGGCCACCGGTTGTTTCACCGACCTCGCCAAGCTGACCCCTGCCGCCGGCGTGCTGCGGTACGAGGTCAACGCGCCGCTGTGGAGCGACGGCGCCGACAAGGCCCGCTTCTTGGTGCTGCCGAAGGGGCAGGGCGCCGCCCCCGTGGCGCCGGCGACGATGCCGTCGGACGACTACGCCACCTTCGACGTCCCGGTCGGCACGCTGGTGCTCAAGCATTTCGGCCTCGGCCCCGGCAACGTCGGCAGCAACGCCAACGTGCCGGTCGAGACGCGCGTCATGCGCCGCGACCCGAACGGCTGGGTCTTTCTGACCTACCGCTGGCGCGCCGACGGCAGCGACGCCGACCTCGCGCTCGGCGGCGGCAGCTACGCCGTCACCTTGCCCGGCGGCGCCACGCAGACCTGGACCCAGCCCGCCGGCACCGACTGCGGAATCTGCCACCAAGGCCCCGGCGGGCCCGGATTGCTCGGGCTCTCGGCGGTGCAGCTCAACCGCAACGGCTTGTTCCCGCCCTCGCCGACGGCGCCCCCCTCGGTCTTCGCGAACCAGCTCGACACCTGGCAAGCCGGCGGCGCGCTGCAGGGCGTCGGTGCCGGCGGGGCGGCGACCCACGCGAGCTTCCCGGCGCAGGCGCTGCTGCCCAAGACCACCGATCCGCTCTCGCTGCAGGTGCACGCGCGGACGTGGATGCACGTGCAATGCGGCTCCTGCCATCGGCCGGGCGGCTCCTCGCAGGCCGACATCGACCTGCGCGCCACCGCCAACCTCACGCAGCTCGCCGGCGGCAAGCCCAACGTCTGCGGCGCGCAGCCGGGCTTCGGGGACATGGGGATCGCGGGCGGTACCCTGATCGCACCCGGCAAGCCGGCCCAATCGGTGCTGCTCGCCCGCCTGCTCGCCGATCCGGGCAGCAGCGTCTTCATGCCGCCGCTCGGGGTCTCGGTGCCGCAACAAGCTGCGCTCGATCTGCTGCAAGCGTGGATCGGCCAGCTCGGCAGCTGCCCGTGAGCGACGCCAGCCACGACGCAGCGTCGGGCCTCCCACCCGGGCGCGCCGGGGTCGTCGCGGCGGTCGCGCTCCTCGGCGGCGTGCTCGCGGGGCTACGTCCGGTCGCCGGCCTCGATATCTGGTGGCATCTCCGCACCGGTGAGCGGCTCTGGCACCAAGCGGGCTGGCTCTCCGTCGAGCGCCTCTCCGACGGCGCTGCCGGCCGTCCCTGGCCCTACAAGGACATCGCGTCCGACGTCCTGCTCTACCTCGCCTACGCTGCCGGCGGCGACGCCGTGCTGTCGTGGCTGCCGGCGCTGGTGGCTGCGCTGCTCGCGGCGTCGTTGTGGGTCGGCACTCCCCGTCGCGCCGGCGGCACGGCGGTCTGGGCCGCGCTGGCCATCGCGGCGCTCGCCTCGATGCTCCACCGCCTGCACGCGCGGCCGATGCTCTTCTCACTGCTCGCGTTCGCCGCGCTGCTGCCGCTGTGCGAGCGTGGCCGCCGCGACGCGCGTTGGCAGGCGCAGGTCCCCGTCCTGCTGCTGCTGCTGGTCTGGGGCTGGCTGCATCGCGGCGTTCTTCTCGGCGTCGGCGTCGCCGCCGCGAGCGCCGCCGCCGTGACGGCATCGACCCCACTGCCGGGCCGGCTGCTCCGGGGCGTCGTGGTCTTGGTCCTCGGCGGGCTCGCTGCCGTCGCCAACCCCAACGGCCTCGCCACCCTCGCGACCGCGACCGCGTTGGTCGGCGGCGAGGCGTTCCGCGCGCACGTCTCGGAGTGGCAGGCGATGCCGCTCGACGTCTGGCTGCGGCACCACGGGACGCTGCTGGTGCCGGTCGTGGTCGCGTCGGCGGCCGTGGTCGCGGGCGTGCGGCGCGGGGGCTGGCAGGCCCTGGGCGATCCCTTCGCGCTCGTCCTCGCCCTCGGCACCCTCGCGCTCGCCGCCTCGAGCGCGCGCTACCTCCCCTACGCCGCGCTGGCCTCGGCGCGGGTCGCTCTGCTGCTGCTGCCGGCGACGCTGCCGGCCCGGATCTCCGGCGCCTTCGCGGCGCTGACCCTGGCGCTGCTCGGATTCCTGGCGTGGGAGCGGCCCGCCTCGCCGCTCCGGCCCGATGGGGGCTTCGTCGGCCTCCAGGTCGACCGCTACCCCGGCGATGCGCTGGCCTACGCGCGCCGGGAAGCGCTCCCGGCCGAGGTCGAGAACGCCTACGATTTCGGCGGCTACCTGCTCTGGTTCGCGGACGGGTGGCTGCGGCCGAGCGTCGATGGCCGCGCCGATATGGTCTATGCCCCCGACGCCTTCGACCTCGCCCTGCGCGCCGAGCACGATCCGGAGGCCTTCGCGCGGCAGCAGGCGTTGCACGATCGCAGCTGGGTCCTCGCGCGGCAGGAGCCGGGCGGCCGCACGCACGGCTTCCTCGCGCGCGACCCTGGCTGGGCGCTGGTGTTCTGGAGCGAGCCGGCGGCGATCTTCGTCCGCTGCGACCGCCACGCCGCCCTCTGCGAACGCGACGGTCTGCGGCTGTTCCGCGGCGTGGCCCTCGACGCGCAGGCCTTCGCCCACGGCCGAGACCCGAGCCGCCGCGAGCCCGCCCGCGCCGAGCTCGAACGAATGCGCGCGATGGCGCCGGGCAGCGTCCGCGTCCGCGTCGCCGAGGTCGTCCTGCACCACGCGGCCGGCGAACGAGCGCGGCGCGACGCGCTGCTCGAGGTGCTGGTGCGCGAGCACGGCGAGTCGATGGCCGTGCGGGCGCTGCTCGAGCGCCTCAGTCGGGCGGCGTCGGCGCCGGCGGAGTAGGGGACGCGTGCGCTCTCGCCCGCTCGGGGCGGAGCCATGCCCAGAGCGCGGGCCCGAAGAGCGCGGCGGTGACGACGAGCACGCCCGGGGCGGCGAACGCGCCGGGTCCGAGGGCCAGCCACGCGCCGTTGACGACGATCGGCGCGGCCACGATCAGCCACAGGCTCGCGCGGCTCGCCGGCGTCGCTGCGCCCGTCTGCCCGCTTGCGGCGGCCCAGGCGACCAAGCCCGGGATCGCGTACCAGGGGTGGAAGATGCCGCTCGCCAGCGCCGTCAGGCCGAGCCAGATCTGCACGGTCGCGGTGGCGGTCGCCGCGTCGTCGTCGTCGTCGTCGGTGTCGTTTGGTGCCGCCGTCAGCGCACGATCGAGCGCCCGCAGCGCGGCCACCGACGCGAGCCCGAACAGGCCGAGCAGCAGCGGCCGGGCGATCCGCAGGTCACCGGCCATGCCCAGCGCTTGCGCCGCGCGGCGTACCACGTCGAGCGGCGTGCGCACGCTGGTATCGCCGACGTCCATCAGGCCGCCGAACGGATGCGGATCGGTCCACAGCGCGAGATACCCGATGGCGACGAGCCCGCCACCGATCGCGACCGCGCCTGCCGCTGCCGCCACCCCTCGTCGCCGCCAGAGCCGCCCGATCGCCGGTGCGCCGAGCGCCAGCAGCGGGAGCTTGAGCGCGCCCAGGACTGCCCAGGCTACGCCGGTGCGCACGGCCCCGCCGCGCCGCCCGGGCGAGAGCAGGGCCAGCAGCGCCAACGCCGCGAACGCCTCGAGGTGGCCCTCGCCGGCGGCCCCGACCACGCCGACCGGCAGCCACGCGAGCATCGCACCGACGCCGGTGCCGAATCGCCGCAGCGCCCAGACCGTCGCGAGCAGCCACGCCAGCGCCGCCGCCGCGCGCAACAACCAGACGTTGGCTTCGGGCGGCAGGGCCTCGACGTAGGCGGCGCGGAACAGGCCGAGCGCCAGAGGGCCGTAGGCCGCCCGGACTTCCAGCCACGCCTGGTAGGGCACGAAGGGGTCGACCAGGCAGCGTGAGGGCGGAGGGCAATGCGCGTCGGCACGGCACGGCCGGCCGGGCGTGACCGGCCGATGCGGCAACGCGGGCAGCGCGCAGGTACGCGCAAACGCCCGCCCCGGCAGGCGGTAGGGGTTTTCTCCGTGGACGGCCTGGATCTTGCCGTAGTAGGCGAAGAGGAACGCGTCGCTGGACCAGCGCGGCGGCGCCGCCAGCTGCACCAGGGTCGCCGCGACCAGTCCGACCAGGACGATGCCGCCGCCGTGGCGGCCGAGCGCGTCCCGATCCCGATACGCCCGCGCCGCGGCCCACGTCGGCAGGCCCATCGCCAGCGCGAAGCACACGAGCGCGAGAGGCTCGCGCAGACCATCGGCGTCGGCGCCTTGTAGCGTCGCGAGCAGGCCCTCGCGCAGGGGCCAGTCCGCCAGCAGCGCCGGCAGCTCCGGCTGCATCCATACGCCGGTCAGCAGCCCGAAGACCGCGCCGACCGCGACGCCGAGCGCGCCGCGTCGGAGGCGTCGCTCGGCGGCCTCAGCCAATCGTCTCGACCCGGCCCTGTTGGTGGGCCTGCATGTACTGCACGTAGGCCCGCCAGCCCTCGTCGATCATTCGACGTAGCCGGTCGTCCAGCGGGCGCTTTTCCTGCACGGGGTTGCCGGCCCACAGCCCCGGGCCGAGCCGCTTGCGACCGGGCACCAGGCTGGCCGCCGCGACCATCGTCCAGGCCGGGATCTCGGCGTTGTCGAGCAGCGTACTGCCCATGCCGATCAGGCAATCGTCGCCGATCTGGCAGCCGTGCAGGATGACGCCGTGGCCGACGGTGACGCGTTCACCCACCACCAGCTCCGAGAAACCGCCGGTGGTATGGCAGACGCTGCCGTCCTGGATATTGCTCTGCGCGCCGATGCGGATCGGGCCGCAATCACCGCGCAGCACCGCGCCGGGCCAGATGCTGACCTCGGGGCCGAGCTCGACGTCGCCGATGACGGTCGCCATCGGATGGACCCAGGCGGTCGGGTGGATCCGCGGGCGCTTGCCTTCGTAGCTCTGAATCATCGCCCGTGCTCCCACATCAGGGCGTGAACCCCTTGTACGCGAAGGTGAACCAATCCTTGGCCGGTGCCGTCAGCGCGGCCGCGGCGCTCGCGTCCCCGAGCAGCCAGAGGCGTGCGGCGGCCAGCGCGCGGTCCGCGACCTCGGCGTGCACCTCGTCGAGCGAAGGCTGCGCGTTCGCCGCGCACATATTGCCGAGCTGGGCCTTGAAGCTCGCCGGCAGCACCTTCTCCAAGGCGCAGATATCCGAGAAGATGTAGTGGTTGCTGCCCTTGATCAGCAAGAGCGCGCCGACGCCCGGCAGGTCGTCGTAGACCGGCTGCTGCTCGGTGCTCGAAGGCGTGAGCGTGTCGCCGGTAGCGCCCATGATCACCAGCGGCGGGAGCTTCTCGCTGCCGTCGAGGTGGTCGAGCATCTGCCAGCCGTAGCCGGCCGGGGCGAGGGGAACGCCGACCGCGCAGCGGTCGTCGTGCAGGTCCCAGGGCTGCGGGCCCATCTTCGCGACCTCGTCGCAGACCGGCTGCGGCGGCTTCTCGCCCGAACAGTCGAGGTTGAACTGCGGCGGCACGCGAACCTTCAGGCCGGCGATGGCGAGCGTCGTGAAGCCGCCGAACGAGTGGCCCATCATCGCGTATTTGCTGGTGTCGACCAGGCCATCGAAGAATTTCGGATCGGCACCGGACGGCGCCTTCTCCAGGTGGTCGACGGTCGCGATGACATCGAGCGGCCGCCACAGCGGCATCACCGCGGTGAGCTTCTCGTCCATCGAGAAGATCGAGTTGCCGACGTGCTCGGGCGACGCGACGACGAAGCCGTAGCGCGCGAGCCACTCCGTCAGGAAGACCGATTGCTCGCGGATGCCGCCGTTGCCGTGGCTGAAGATGACGAGCGGGAAGCCCTTGCTACCGGCCGGCGGCTCGGCCGGGTCGGTGTCGCGCACGGCGCCGAACGGCGAGGTGGCGATGCCGCTCGCGTACGTGGCCGCCTTGGCGCCCGGAGCGACCTTGGCGGGGTACCAGACCTCGACGGGCAGCTTGCGGCCGGCCGCGCCGACGACCTCGATCGTGGTCACGCCGATGGCGTAGACCTTCTCGTCGCCCTCGCCGGTGTCCGCGCCAGCGTCCTCGCCGGCGTCGATGCCCGCGTCGGCACCGGCGTCGCTGCCACCGGTCGACCCGTCGGCGCCGCCGTCGAGCGTGCCGCTCGCGTCGTCGGTGTTGCCGCTGCTGCCGCCCTCACCGCCGTCGCTGCCGCAGCCGAGCGTCAGCAGCAAGAGCAACGCCAGCAAGGCGCGCAGGGGGACGGTCCAGGAGCCGTCGGCGCGTCGCCCTGGCCCGGTCGTCGGGATGGTGTTCATCGTCGTCCTCGAATGGTTCGCGTTCTCTCGCTGCCACGCCGCGGCCGAGGGGCTCCGCGCGGCGCGCCGGCAGAGTAGAAGTGCGTGCGGGCCGCGTCTAGCGCGGACCGGCCAACTCGACCAGCACCGCCTTCATCCGCGCGGCCGGATGATCCATCGCGGCGGAGCGATGCTGCAGCGCGGCGATCGGCCGGCCCGCGGTGCGGCACCCGTCGCGGATCATCTGCTCGAAGCGCCGCCGGTCCACGCCCGCGTGGTTCACCGAGGCGAGCAGGGTGCCGCCCGGGGCGAGCAGCTCCAGCGCGGAGACGACCAGCTCGGCGTAGTCGCGGGCGGCCGAGAACCGGCGCTTGCGAACCCGCGCGTAGCTCGGCGGGTCGAGCACGACGATGTCGAAGCGGTCGCCGCGTCGCGCCAAGCGCGGCAGCCAATGGAAGACGTCGCCGCGGATGGTGTCGTGTCGCTCGGGATCGTCACGCCCGTTCAGCGCGAGGTTGCGCCGTCCACGCTCGAGCGCCCGCGCGCTCGCGTCGATCGAGACGGTGCGCCGCGCCCCGCCCACGGCCGCCGCCACCTGGAACGCGCAGGTATACGAGAACGTGTTGAGCACGCGCCGGTCGGCGGCGAACTCGCGCAGCCAGCGTCGATTGTCGCGTTGGTCCAGGAACAGGCCGGTCTGCAGGCCGTCGGACAGGTCGACCCAATAGCGCACGCCGTCTTCCTCGACGATTCGCTCGCCGCCGGGCGCGGGTTCGGCGTCCGGCGCGACCCAGACCGGCGCCTTCGGCACCAGCCCGGCGGCGACCGCGTCGACCACGACGTTGGCCTGGCGCGGACGCAGCTTCAGCCACGCGCGCTGCAGGCCCAACTCGCGACACAGGCGTGCGGCATGGGCGCGATGCTGCTCGACGGCCGCCTTCAACGCCTCGGGCACCGCGGCGGCGGCGTCGGTGGTGGTCGCCGTCACGTCGGGCAGATCGCCGTAGACAGCGACCACGAGGTCGTCGCCGTAGCGCTCGAGGACCAGCTCGTGCTCGTCGTCGCGTAGCCGGATCGCGTCGCTGCGTCCGTGCGCGATGCCGTAGCGGCGCCGCAGCGCGCGGTCCATCCGCAGCGCGTCGCTCTCGGGCCGATCGTCGAGCCAATGGGCGAACGCCGTGGGCGTGGGGGCCTGCACGGCGAGGCCCGGAGCGGTGATGGCGGCGCGATGCCAGATCCGGCGCCCTGCCTCGCCGCCGCGGCCGGCGCGCGGGTCCAGGGCGGGGCCGATCTCGTCGGTGTGGCCGACGCGCAGTCCGCGCCGACCGAGCAACTCGACCACGTCCATGCCGCCGGCGGCCGGCAGCCGCAGCTCGACCAGGGCACGGGGACCGAGCCCGCCGCGCGGCGGACGCGCCTCGACCAGCCGAGCTGCCACGCCCTCGGTGCGTAGGCCGGCGCACAACCCGGCCTCGGCGTCGCTGCCGGCGAGCGGCCAGCCCTGCACGCCGACCAGGTAGGTCGCGAGGACGTCGTCGCGGGCGAGCAGACGCGCCAGCTCCTCGGCGCGCGCCTCGTCCATCGCGACGAGCACCACGCCCGAGGCCAGCGCGTCGTCTTCGGCCCGGAGCTTGCCGCGACCGCCGACCCCGTCACCGACCACCCGCAGCGCCGCCACGCCGGCTGGGGCGAGGCCTGCCCGCGCCATCCGGGTGAGGACGTCGTTGCCGTCGGCGGGCTCGCTGCCGGGGCGAACGCGCCGCGGGGCCGCGACCTGGCTCGGCTTGTCCAGGGCGACGAAGGCGTCGGTGCGGTCCAGGCGCCAGCGGGTCGGGAGGTGCGGCCAGAGGGCGTCCACGCGCACGATGGGGAGCTCCTTCGCGCCGTCGCGGCGCCGCTCCGTATGTTGATCACGCCATCGCGGCGTGTCCACCGTTCGGCGCGCAGGACTCGATTGACGCGGCCGCGAGGGTTGGCTACAACCCGCCGGCTCGCCCGACGTGGCGAGCGACGCGCGGCTAGCTCAGTTGGATAGAGCGTTGGCCTCCGAAGCCAAAGGCCGCTGGTTCGAATCCAGCGTCGCGCGCCACTCCCTCCCCCCCGTGCATCAAGACCTCGCTCGGCCAGCGCGTCGGGCCGGCGTCCGCTTGCGTTCGCGGAGGTAGCCGACCGTGCCAATCGATTGGTGTCGAACGAATCCACCGATGTGGACCCTCGCGGTCGCCGGCAAGCTCGATTTCACCTCGCTCAACGCCGACGTGATCCGCGGCGAGACCAGCTACGAGTTCCGGCGTCTGCGCGATACGTGCCTCGAGCGCGCGCGCTGGGCGCCGATCCTCACCGCCTACGGCCGCGTCCGCACCGGATTCGACGTGCCGACCACGCAGCCCTAACGCTTCTTCGACGTCGACGGCCTCCTCGGCGCCGCGTGGGAGCTGATGCCCTGCCTACAAGTTTGCGCCGGCGCCGGCGCCAATATCGAGCTGCTCCGCGTCAACCCCGGCCCCTACCCGCGCTCGATGGTGCACATGGGCCTCATCCTCGAGCGCTACCCCGTCCTCACCATCGGGCAGAGCGAGCGCTTCCTGCAGCTCGAGGCCGATGTCCGCGGCGAGGGTCTCGGCGGCGACCAACGCTGGACCGCCTTCCTCGACGGCATCGTACTCGCGCGCCTGTTCGGCCCGCTGATGGTCTGCGGGCAATGCCAATGGTTCGGCATGCGCGCGGACGGGCCAACGCAGGACTTCGCCGGGCTAGTAGGGGATCCGCGAGAGGTCGACGGCGATCCGCTGCCAATCGTAGCCGGTCGCCTCGTAGACCTGCTGCTCGATGCGGGCGCGGGTGGTGTCGTCGAGACCGCGACCGACCGAGAGCGCGAGCACCCACCAATGCAGCTGCTCGTCCGGCTTGCGGGCGGACTCGGCGCGGCGCACGAAGCGCTGGCCGTGCGCCGCGAGCGGCGGCCACACCTTGGCGGCGACGGCGTCGAGCGCGCGGCCGAAGAGCTCGGCCTGCAGCGTGGCGTCGTCGGGGAGGGCGCTCTGGCGGGCGGCCTCGACCAGCTGGCCCTTGGCCGAGATTTCGGGAGTCTCGTAGTCGACTCGGACGTCCTCGAGTCGAAACTCGCCGTGCGCGAGCTCCTGTCCGCTGACGCGATCCTTCCAGCCGATCGAGAGATCGACGTCGATGCGCAGCTCGTGCACGACGACCTCGTAGGGGTAGTCCTTCCAGATCTCCTCGCGGAGCTTCGCGGGCGTCTCGCGCGCCTTGCGCTCGGCGGCGTCGAAGCGGCGCTGGCCCTCCTGCACGCGAGCGCGGGCGGCGTCGAGCGCCGGCGCGAGCTGGCGCAGCTCGTCGCTGATCTGCCGCGACTTCCCCACGTAGTAGTCGAGTTGCTTCTGCCAGCGCTTGGCGCCGTACGACTCCGCGCAGCGCGTCGAACCGTCCGGGCACGGCGCCGGCTTGCCGCGGTAGTGCTCGGCGTTCTCCGCGTCGATGCGGGCGCGGATCTCGGCGAGCTTGCGGTCGACCTCGGCCAGGCGCGTCTCGGCGTCGTCGGCCTTCTGCTGCAGCGGGCGCAGCTGGTCGGTGGCCAAGTTCAGCGCCGTCAGCGCGGCGGCTTGCTCGTTCTGCGCCGCCTGCCAAGCCGGATTCGCGGGGAACTCGACGTGGTCGAGGATCTTCTTGCGGCGCTCTTCGCGGCGCTGCAGGCGGACGAGCTCCCACCGCGCGACGTCGACCTGGAGCGTGCCGTCGGCCGAGCGCGCCTCGCGCCCCGCAACGACCCGGACACCCGCCTCGCCGAGCGCCGTGTCCGCGAGACGCGAGGCGATCGCGTTCTGCAGTGCGGTCGTCAAGGTCCCGCGCACCGGCTTGGGCACCGCCGGCGTCTGCACCGCGACCGCGTAGGTCCGCGCCGCCTCGATCGTCCGCACCGACGACTCCAGGCCCTTGCCGATCGCCTTGCTGGTGCCGCCGAGCGCCGCCGCCGTGCGCCACGCGATCAGCGCAGCGCCGAAGAGCTTGCGTGCCTGCAGCTTGCGCGCCGATTTCTCGAAGGCACCGACGGCGGCCGCGTGCGCGCGGGCGTGGGCCTTGTCGAGCGCGGCCTGGAGCTTGGCGTCGTCGGTGCCGACCTCGGCCGCCTGTCGCAGCAGCAGGAGCGCGTCGCGGCGCTTGCGCGCCTTCTCCGCCGCCTTGGCCGCGTCGAGGTGGACCTTCACCCACGACGCACGGGCCTCGGAGCGTCCGCGCAGGGCAGCCTCGTGGTTCGGGTTCTGCGTCAGCGCCTCACCGAACGCCCGCAGCGCGCGGTCGAGTTGGCCAGCCTCGAGGGCGGCTTGGCCGGTGGCGACGAGGCTGTCGGCGTCGCCGGCGGCGCGCAACTGGTCGCGCAGCTCGACCCCGCCCTGAACGTCGGCGTCCCATCGTAGCGCCTCGTCGGCCAGGGCGGCCGCCGCAGCGGCACCGGCGGTTGGCGCGGCGGCGCGTGCTTCGCCGATCAGGCGGCGGGCCAGTCCACGCCGAGCGCGGTCCCACAGCGCCTCGGTCTGCGGGTAGTCGCGTCGCCAAGCGCGCAGCGTGCGTGCGCGTCCGGCCGCGGCGCGGTACGCCGTGAGGTCCGACCCGTCGCCGGCTCCCTCGAGACCGGTCAGCACGCGCTCGAGCTCGCGCATCCCGTTCTCGATTTCGGTGCGCAGCGCAAGCAGCCGAGACAGCGCCGCGACGACCTTCGGATCGGCCGGGGCGTACGCGCGAGCGCGGCGGTAGTGATCCGCCGCGACCGAGAGGCTGTTCGCCTCGAAGGCGATGTCGCCCCGTCGGACCGCGTCGTGCGCGGCACGACGGCGCGCTTCGCGGCCGCGCTCTTCGGCGAGTCGGCCGTCGACGGTGGTGAGCCCTGCCCGGCGGGCCGCGTCGTCGTAGGCGCCGATGGCGGCGTCGTAGTTGCCCTCGGTCAGCGCGCGATCGCCGCGACGCAGAGTCTCGCCGACGCCGCAGCCGGCGAGGATGGCCAGCAACGCCAGGGCGACGGGCAGTCGCTGCCGCGTGGCTCGCGGGAAGGGAAGGGCGCTCGTTCGGATCATGGTCGGCTCCCGCGCGTGTGGCCCAGCGGCGGCGGGGAAGCTACGCAGCGGGCGCGAGGACCGTCAAGCACGACGCGATGTTCGGGCGCATCAGCGGGTCGCGCGGGCCGCTGCCAGGGCCGCCTCGATCGCCTCGTGACCCGAGACCACCACGCAGGCGCCCGCCGCGACCCCGTCGAGTACCCCGAACCGGTCGCCGCCGTCTTCGCCGAGCGCGACCTCGCGGCGGACGAACGCCTCGGCGCCGACGGCCTCGAAGACCCAGCGCTCGGCGCCACGACGGATAGCCGCCGCGCGCACCATCGACAGCGTCGGATTCGCGGCCCCGAAGCGCAACAGCGCGCGCGTGCGCTGCCCCATCACCAGCCCGTGCCCCGGCGGCAACGCCGCGACCAGTCGATAGCCCGACTCGACCCGGACCAACTCGGCTTCGAGCACCAGCGGCGCCGCGACCTCGTCGGTCAGCACGAGGTCCACGCGCCCGACCGCGGACGCGTCGGCCGACAGCCCCAGACGCCCCAATTCCCGGGCCTGCAGCGGCAAGCCGACGCCCAGGGCGTCTCGGCGTCCCCACTGCAGCAACGGCGCTCCGGCTCGCACCCGCGCGCCCGGCCGGACCTGCACCGCGGCGACCACCCCGTCGTCGGGCGCGTGCAGCGCCAGCAGCGACGTCGGCGCGTCGTCGGGCCCCGCGGGCCGCCAAGGCGCGGGTACGCCGTCGCGCGGGACGGGCCGGTCCGGCAGGAGCGTCAGCAGCGCCTCGCCGGCCGTGGTGTTCGCGCCGCCGCGGGCGAAGGTCTCGCCCGCCCGCGCGACGCGACCGGCGACCGGCGACCGGACGGCCATCGGGGCCAACGCCTCGACCTCCACCTCCACCGACTCGCCCCGTCGCAGCGGCGCCTCGGCGACCGGTTCGCAGCGCACGTCGGCGCGCACCTGCTCGGACCAGCCGAGCCGGAACGCGCCTTCGGTCCGCCGTGCCGGGCGTCGCTCCAACGGCACCGCCAGCACCCGCGTGCCGACGTCCGGGACCCGCAAGGTCAGCAAGCAGGGCAGGGTCGATAGCCGCACTCGGCCGTGGAAGAGCCCGTCGGCCCCGACGCGGGCGACCTCGTGTTCGTCGCGGTCGTCGCGGCAGCCCAAGCGCAGCGTGAGTGGTCCTTCGGCGGGGTGCGAGGGCGCGCCGGCGGCCCAGCCGACGTGGACGCCCGTGGTGGCGCCCGCCTCGACCCGATCGACACGGACCCAGACTCGCTGGCCGGCGTCCCGCAGCACGCGATCCAGCGCCGCCGGCGGAAGCGGCCGCGCCGTGGCGGCCGCCTCGCGAGGTGGTGGTTTCGCCGGGGTCGGCGATCTGACCGCCGGGCGGGGCGCCTCCTCGGGCCCCGCCGCGCCCGCCCCGACCCGAATCTCGCCGGCCGTCGCCGCGGGCGGCGGTGGGGCCTCGGCGGGGCGGCAGCCGGGCGACATCAGCGCCGCAGCCCAGCCCAACGCCGCCAGCCGGAGGGGCCGGAACGCGGCGATGCCGGGGCGTCTCGTCGGCTCGCTCACGGGGCGTCGGGGCCGTCGGTCGCGTCGACCGCGTCGTCCGGGGTGTCCGATCGCGCGTCCATCTTCAGCAGCCGCACGCGGTCGCCGCCGGCACGGGCGGCCTCGTTGGCGGCGCGCTCGAGGACCGCAGCGATCACGTCGACATCGGGGATGTCCTCGGGGGCGTCGCACGGCAGGCCGAACGCACCGATGCTGCAGGTCACGGCGACGCGGCCCTGACTGGTCACCACCGAATCGCTCCGGATCGCGGCCAGCAGGCGCTCGGACAGCGCGCCGAGTTGGTCGATCTTGCAACCGGGCAGCACGGCGAGGAACTCCTCGACCCCCCACCGACCGAAGCTGTCGTAGCGCCGCAGCACGCGCCGTAGCCGCGCGGCAATCGTCGTCAGCACCGCGTCGCCGGCCTCGTGGCCGAACACGTCGTTGAAGGCGCGGAACTGGTCCACGTCGATGAGCAGCAAGCCGATGGGGGCCGCCATGCGCTTGCCGCGCGCGAGCTCGTCCTGCAGCCGTTCGGTGATGGCCCGACGGTCGGCCAAGCCGGTGAGTAGGTCGACCCGGCTGCGGCCGATCAACTCGGCTCGCAGGCGAAGGACCTCCATCCGCGCGGCCTGGGTTCGCATCCCGATCCGCAGGCGGAGCTCGAGCTCGTCCAGGCGCAGGGGCTTCTCGATCAGATCGTCCGCGCCGACGGTCAGCGCCGTCCGAGCCGCCTCGCGCTCACCGGGCGCTGCGGTCAGCAGCACGTACGGGGCGCGCGGGCCCAAACTGCGCAGGCGCCGCGCGAGGTCGACGCCGTCGACGCCATCGGCGCGCCAGTCGAGGATGGCGAGAGCGGGCAGCGGTTCCCGAGCGAACCGGGCCAACGCTTCCTCGCCGTCTGCGAAGGTCTCGAACGCGTGGCCGGCGCGGCCGAGCGCCTCGTGCAGCAGGACGCGAGCGACGGGATCGGCGTCGACCACCACCGCCCTCATGCGCCGTCCCCGTCCCGCCAAACCTGCAACTCGGCTTGCACCGCCTGCACGGCCACTTCGAGCTCGGACACCTGCGCGATGGCCCCGGCGGCATCGCCACGACGGGCGGCTTGTTCCACCGCGGACGCCAGCTTCCAGCTCGGTCCGGTCGTGAAGTTCGAGAGCGAGCCCTTGAGCGCGTGCGCGCAGTCGGCCAGTGTAGCGATATCGCCTGCGCCTGCCGCGTCACGGACCGCCGCGATGCGGGTCGGCAGGTGCGTCAGCATCACGCCGACCAGCTGCGTGAGGGCCCCGTGATTGCCGTGGATGCGGGCGAGCAGCCCGTCGAGGTCCAGCCCCGTGTCCTGTGGGTCGGCCATGCTTGCCCCTCCTTTCCTCGCTTCGGGACGGTGGCCGCCCCGCGGCGCTAGTGCGGCCGCTTCATGTGCCGCATCCCGGGGGGAGGCGCGACTACACCGGCCAGCGTGACACGAATCGACTCGGACGTCGCCTCCAGCCGCGGTCGGAAATCACGCAAGAGTTCGGTCGCAGTCAACCGATCGCCGGCCGCGCAGCGGGTGCCGAGCTCCAAGGCAGCGGTGGAGAGCGCGCGCAGGCCGATTCCCGCCAAACTCGCGCCGAGGGTGCGCGCCGCACGCGCTGCGGCCGCGAGGTCTCCACGCGCGAGCCCGCCGGCGACCTCGCCGAGCAGCGGCAAAGCCTTGGAACCGACCTCGGAGAGCAATTCGCGCGCGAAGTCTTCGTCCGATCCGACGTGGGCGGCGATGCGGTCGAGTTCGAGCACGGCGGTCGGCTCGCGCTGCGGTTCGCGTCGCCCGCTGCGCAGCTGCGGCAGCACGCGCATCAAGGTGGCTTCGTCCAGCGGGCCGATCGCGATCTCGTCGACCGGCACGTCCGACGGCAGTCCGGCCGAGGACGCGGCTGCATCCATCACCGCCAAGACCGGTGGGCGACGTCCCGGCAGCAGGTCCGCGGTCGCCGACTGAAGCCACGCGCGCGGGTCGTCGAACGTGCCGGCATCGAGCACGAGCAGGTCGGCGCT
The DNA here is from genome assembly GCA_041163625.1 of Pseudomonadota bacterium. GTDB lineage: Bacteria > Myxococcota_A > UBA9042 > UBA9042 > UBA9042 > JACKFC01. Next base: position 17,013 of record JBEARB010000067.1, read on the forward strand.
CTCGAGGTCGGTGCCATCGACGACGCGATGCCCCATCCGCTCGAGGGCCTCGATGGTCACTCTCAGCTCTCGGCCGCGGACGGCGATCTGCAGGCGCCGCCGCGATTCGCGGAGGAAATGCCGCGTGACCAGGGGCTCTTCGGAGCTCTTGGAGACATGGCGTCGCAGGCTGCCACCGAGATCGCCCAGCGCGCGCAGGGCATCGGCCACGTCGCGATCCGAGCATGGATGAAACAAGTAGGCCGCCAGCCCCGCCGTCCGACAGACGGCCGCGTCGCCACGGTGTCCGTTGCGGACCATCAGCCCGATCGGCACGCGCTCCTCGGCGCGCACGGTGGTGACCAGATCCTGTACCTGGGCTCGGCCGCGCGCAGTGGAGAGCGGGGCGCAGACCAACACGGCGTCGAAGGGTTGCTGTCGGAGCAGGCCTCGCGCCGCGGTCTGCGTGGTGCAGGGCGCCACCCGGATGCCGATGCGGTGGAGCTGCTCGATGACCTCCTCGATCGGTTCCTCGGTCGGTGCGTAGAGGAGCACGTCCGCGAACAGCCAGGGTCCGTCGTCGTCGTGTGCAGCACCTGCCGCAGCCGTCCCGCGTCGCCGCGGACCGTCTCGGGGACGTCCGGCGCGATGCTCAGGTGCAGCTCGACGCCTTCCCGGGTGGCGCGTGGCCGCTCCCCTGGTCGGTCGCGAGCGCATCCAGACGTTCGAGCAGGGTCGCGCGGCGGATGGCGACGTCGGGGCTGGACTTCATGCGTAGATCCTACGCCAGAACATGGCGCGATCGTCCTCTCCGACGACCACGACGTCAAGGCGCGGAACTGGCGGCCCCGGCGGCCCTTGCTACCATGCGACGGATTCCCCGCGGCGCGGCCGGCCCGTGCCGCGCGTGAGGTCCGGATGCGTCGTCGCCCGATTTCGTTCGACCTGCTGGCAGCCGCCGCTGCGATCTTCGCCGTGGTGGCGTGCGGGCCGAGCCAGGAGGGGCAGACGCCGGGCGGCGGCGGTGGCGTCGTGCTCGGCGACGACGTGCTTGCCCAAGACGTCGCCGGCACCAAGGACGGTTCGGGTGGCGGCAAGTTGCCGCCCTGCGGGACCGACGCGGACTGCGAGCTGCAACTCGTCACCGAGGGCTGTGAACGCGCGCGCTGCCTCGCCGGCAAATGCGTCCTCGGCACGGCCCTCGACGGGGAGAGCTGCCAGGACGGCGACGCCTGCACCCTCGAGGATCGGTGCCTCGGCGGCACGTGCCTGCCCGGATCGCCGCGGGTCTGCGACGACGACAACCCCTGCACCGCCGACAGCTGCGCGCCCGCCGACGGCGCCTGCGTCGCGGTGCCCGTCGACGGCGCCTGCCCGGCCGGCGGCGGCTGCGCGCTCGGCGTCTGCAAGGCGGGCAGCTGCGCCGTGGTCGACGCCTACCCGAGCGTGGACCTCGCCGGCGACGCCACCGTCGCCACGCGCGGCGTCGCCGTCGGCAGCCAGCGTCTGCTGGTGGTGTCCGGGCCCGTCGGGTCGCCGTTCTCGCCGCGGCCCTTCGCCGGCGCGATGCACTGGCTCGACCGCGCCGGCGTGCCCGTCGCCACGCTGCCGACCGCCGCGACCCGGCTCGACGACGCCGTCGCGCTGCCCGACGGCGGCTTCGTCTTGGTCGGGGCGCTGCCCCAGCAGGCGACGATGACGGCGCCGGGCGACCTGTCCGACGGTGCCCTCGTCCGCACCGATGCTCAGGGCACGGTGCTGTGGACGGTCGGCTACGGCACGCCCGCGCGCGACGCGCTGGTGGCCGTCGATCGCCGCGGCGACGGCGGGTTGGTCGCCGTCGGCGCGCGGCACATCGCGCACGACGGCGAGCCGGGCTTGGCCGAAGGCTGGCTGCTGCTGCTCACCGCCGGTGGGCAGATCACCCTCGACTACCACTACGCGAGCCCACAGCCGCTGCTGCTGCGGGACGTCGCGGCGGTCGGCAACGCGGCGGTGGTCGCCGGCTGGCAGCAGGTCGACGCGGGCCACCGCGCCGGTCTGCTGATGCGCGTCGGCGCGGGCGCGGGAATCGAGAAGGTTCGTCAACTCGGCGTCGGCGCGGCGGCTGTCGCGGTGCTGTACGACGCGGCCCACGGTCGGGTGGTGGCGGCGCTCGCGCCCGACCCGGGCGGCGACGGCGCCGGCGCGGTCTGGGTCGGCGACCTCGAGCTCGAGACGCTCGCGAAGGTCAGCACCGCGCCGCTGCACGTCGGCGCAGATCGCTTCGTTCCCGTAGGCTTGCAGCCCGGCGTCGGCGGCTGGCGGCTGGTCGGCACGCGCGGCGTCGGCACCACGCTGGTCGCCGGGCTGGGGCCCTTCGCGGCGCTGCAGTGGTGGCGCGAGGTGCCGACGTTGAGCGGTCCGGCGTGGGTCGCGAGCGACGCCGGCGCGCTCTGGCTGGCCGGTGCGGCGCCCTCGACCTCCGCGCCGCGGCTTTGCCGCGTCGACGGCTTCGGCTATAGCGCTTGCACCACGGCCGGTGCGTGCGCGGCCGAGGCGGCCACGGGGTGCGACGACGGCGACCCCTGTTCGGCCGATTCATGCGAGCCGATCGCCGGTTGCGTCCACGACGCGCTCGGCGACGGCACTGTCTGCGGGGTCGCCAAGACCTGCGCCCTCGGCGTCTGTCCCTAGCGGCGGCGCCGGAGAGGAGTCCGATGCTCAAGCTGGTGTTGCCCAAGGGGCGGATCTTCGCCCGTGTCTCTGCGTTGCTCGGTGATTGCGGGCTGGACATCCACGTCCCGGATCGCGCCTACCGACCGACCTGCCGCGACGACCGGCTGCAGGTCAAGATCATGAAGGCGCAGAACATCCCGACGCTCATCGAACTCGGCAGCCACGATATCGGCATCACCGGCCACGATTGGGTGCAGGAGACCGGCGCGGGCGTCGAGGTGCTGCTCGACCTCGGCTTCGATCCGGTGCGGATCGTCGCTGCCGCCCCGCGCGGGCTGGATCTGCGGGCGCTGGCGGCGGAGCGGCCCCTGCGCGTGGCGACCGAATACGAGGCACTCACCGAGCGCTGGCTGGAGGCGCAGGGGCTGCCGGCGCGGATCATCCGCAGTTACGGTGCCACCGAGGTCTTTCCGCCGGAGGACGCCGACCTCATCGTCGACAACACCGCCACCGGCACGACGTTGCGCGAGAACGGCCTGGAGATCCTCGACACGCTGCTGCGGAGCACCACACAGGTGGTGGCGTCGCCGGCGGCGCTGGCAGACCCGGAGCGCCGGCGTGTCATCGACGAGATCTTGCTGCTGATGCGGGCGGTGCTCGACGGCCGCGACCGCGTCCTGCTCGAGATGAACATCCCGGCCGACCGGCTCGAGCAGCTGATCGCCACGCTGCCGGCGATGAAGTCGCCGACCGTGGCGCAGCTCTGGGGCGAGCAGGGTTACGCGGTCAAGGCCGCGGTGCCGCGGACCGACGTGGCGCGGCTGTTGCCCGAGCTCCGACGCCTCGGCGCGACCGACATCCTCGAGACCTCGATCCGCAAGGTGATGGCCTAGGCCGCGGCGGCCGACTCGGAGGACGCATGTCGCTCGTGCCGCTGCTCGACGTCGATGGCGTCATCGCCTACGTGCCGCCGGACTTGGACCGCACGGCGTTCCTGCGCCTGGACGTCAACGAAGATCCGCGTGGCGCGCCCGCTCACGTCGTGCAGGCGTTGCAGCGCGAGCTGACGCCGCACGCGCTCGCCACCTACCCGGCCTACGGCGCCCTGCGTGCGGCGGCGGCGGCGGCGGCGGGCGTCGCGCCCGACCAGGTTTTGCTCTGCAACGGCGGTGATCAGGGGCTCGAGGCGATCTTGCGCCTGTACCTGCCTGCCGGTCGGGCGCTCGTCACCCATGCGCCCGGCTTCGACATGTTTCCGCTCTGGGGCCGGCTGCACCACGCTGTCGTCATCGGGGTGCCGCTGGCCGCACTGGGTCCTGCGCACCTCGACTTCGACGCCGACGCCTTCCTCGCCGCCATCGACGCCGCCATTGCCGGGCCCGGGCTCGGCGCCGTCGCGCTGGTCACGCCGAACAACCCGACCGGTAGCATCGTGCCGCGCGCGGCGACGCTGCAGGTGCTCGAGCGGGTGGCGGCGCTGCCGACGCCGTGCCCGGTCATCGTCGACGAGACCTACGTCGACTTCGGCGGCGAGAGCGTGGTCGATTGGCTCGACCGTTTCCCGTTCCTCTTCGTGCAGCGCTCGCTCAGCAAATCGGCCGGATTGGCGGGCTTGCGGCTGGGGTGGGTGCTCGGCCATCCGACGGAGATCGTCCGGCTGGAGCGGGCGCTGGAGCCCTTCCGCGTCAACCGCGCCGCCGTGGTCGCCGGGCTCGCCGCGCTCGAGGGGGCGGAAGGCGGCCGACCCGCGCCGTGGCTGCAGGAACGCGTCGCCGAGATCCGCGCCGCACGTAGCCGGTTGGCCGAGGGCCTGCAGGCGCTCGGCTTGGCGGTCGGGGCGCGCGAAGCCAACTTCCTGCTCGTTCACGTCGGGCAGCGCCACGCGGCGTTCTGCGACACGATGCAGGCGCAGGGCATCTTGGTCCGCGACCGCGACGGTAAGCATCCGCTCCTGGCGGGCTGCGTGCGCATCGGCGTCGGCAGCCTGGAGCAGGTCGAGCGCACGCTGTGCGCCGCCCGCGTCGCGCTCGCCGAGCCGCCGGCGCTCGACGCGCTGATCCTCGACATGGACGGCACGCTCGTCGACGTCAGTGGCTCGTGTCGGCGCGCCATCGTCGAGACGGTGCGCGGCCTGCTCGCCGAGGCCGGCATCGACGTGGTCGCCGACGACGCCATGGTCGACGCCTTCAAGGCGCGCGGCGGCCTGAACAACGATTGGGATTGCGCCGACGCCATGCTCCGCGAGCACGGCGTGCAGGTCCCCTACGACGCCATCGTCGCGCGCCACCAGGCCGCCTACCGCGGCACCGATTGGGACGGGTTCATCGCCGACGAGCGCTGGCTCTGCGACGCCGCGCTGGTCGATGCCGCCGCTGCGCGCTATCGGCTCGGGCTGGTCACAGGCCGTCCGACCGAGGAGGCACGGTTCACCCTGCGCCGCGACGACGCGCCCTTCCGGGCCGAGCGCGGCTCCGCGATGGAGGTCGTGGTGGGGATGGACGACACCGACGCCGGCAAGCCCGATCCCGCGGGCATTTTGCTGGCCTGCCGGCAGATGGGGCTGGATCCGACGCGGGTGGCGTACGTCGGCGACGCGGTCGACGACATGCGCGCGGCGCGCGCGGCCGGGGCCTTCGCCATTGGCGTATTGGCGCCGGGGCGGGGATGGAATTCGGGCTGGCCGGAGCGGCTGGCCGCGGCGGGTGCGCACATCGTGGCGCGCGACGTGCAGGAGGCGGTGCGATGGCTGACGCGATGAGTGGGACCTCCGGGGCTCCCGAGACCTTCGGGCGGCTGGAGCAGCCGGGCCCGCGTTCGGCCTACGTCGAGCGGATGACGCGCGAGACGCAGATCCGCTGCGAGGTCGATCTGGACGGCGTCGGCCGCTCGACGGTGCAGACGCCGATCGGCTTCCTGACGCACATGCTCGAGGCGTTCGCGCGGCACGCCCACGTCGACCTGCGCATCGCGGTGGCCGGCGACCTCGAGGTCGACCAGCACCACACCGTCGAAGACACCGGCCTGGTCCTCGGCGAGGCGTTGCGCAAGGCGCTCGGCGACCGTCGCGGCATCTGGCGCACGGCGAGCGTCGAATTCCCGATGGACGAGACGCGTGCCGCCTGCGCGGTCGACCTCTCCGGCCGGCCCTTCCTCGTCTTCGAGGCGAACTTCCAGCGCGATTTCATCGGCCAACTCGCCAGCGATCTGATCGTCGAGTTCTTCGCGGCGTTGACCAACAGCCTCGCGGCGAACCTGCACCTGCGGCTCGCGTGTGGCGAGAACGATCACCACAAGGCCGAGGCGTTGTTCAAGGCGTTCGCCCGCGCGTTCGAGCTCGCCGCCTCGATCCACCCGCGCGCGCACGCCGAGATTCCCAGCACCAAGGGCGCGCTCGACAGCGTCGGCCAAGCGGTCGCAGGTGGCGGCGGTCACGCCCTGAGCGCTGCCGCGGCGGCCCCGGCCACGCCGCCAGGGATGGTGCGGCCGTCCGCCGGTGGCTTCTCGCTCGACGACCTCGAGGACGCGCCATGATCGCCATCGTCGACTACGGCGCCGGCAACGTGGAGAGCGTGCGCCGGGCCATCGCGCACGTCGGCGCGACCGCGACGCTGACCGACGATCCGGCGCAGCTGCAGCGCGCGGATCTGCTGGTTTTTCCGGGGCAGGGCCATTTCGGGCAGGCGATGGCGCGGCTGCGCGAACGCGGCCTGCAAGACGTGCTGCGGGCCCACATCGACGCCGGTCGCCCCTTCGTCGGCATCTGCCTCGGGCTGCAGCTGCTCTTCGAGCGCAGCGAGGAGGCGCCGGGCGTCGCGGGTCTCGGCGTCCTCGCCGGCGAGGTCCGCCGCTTCGCCGAGCGCGACGCCGATGGGGCGCGGGTGAAGATCCCGCAGATCGGCTGGAACGCGGTGCAGCGCGCGCGCGCCGGCACGCCGCTCGACGCCGTTCCGGACGGCACCAGCTTCTATTTCGTGCACAGCTACCACGTCGTGCCCGACGACGACGCCGTGGTGGCAGGGCGCGCCACGCACGGCGGCCCCTTCGTCGCCGCGGTGCAGCGCGACAACGTCTTCGCCGCGCAGTTCCACCCCGAGAAGTCCGGCGAAGCGGGCCTGCGGCTGTGGTCGGCCATCCTCGAGGGCGGCTGGTGGGGGCGCGCATGCTGAGCCGTCGCTTGATCCCGTGCCTCGACGTCAAGGACGGGCGCGTCGTCAAAGGCGTCCAATTCCTCGGCCTCGCCGACGCCGGCGATCCGGTCGAGCTCGCCGCCCGCTACGACGCCGAGGGCGCCGACGAGCTCTGCTTCCTCGACGTCACCGCCTCGGCCGACAAGCGCAGCACGCTCACGCAGCTCGTCGGCCGGGTGGCGCGCGAGCTCTTCATCCCGTTCACCGTCGGCGGCGGCATTCGCAGCCTCGACGACATGCGAGCGGTGCTCGAAGCCGGCGCCGACAAGGTCTCGGTCGGCACCGCCGCGCTGCGCGATCCGGCGCTGATCGAGCGGGCGGCGCGCGAATTCGGCAGCCAGTTCCTGGTCATCAGCCTCGACGTCGGCCGCCGCGCCGATGGCGCCCGCGTGCTCACCACCCACGGCGGACGCGAGCCGACCGACGTGCTGGTCCACGACTTCGCCCGCCGCATGGCCGACGCCGGCGCCGGCGAGCTGCTGCTCAACGACATGGAGCGCGACGGCACCAAGGACGGCTTCGGCGTCGAGCTGCTCGCGAGCATCACGGCCGCGGTCGATATCCCCGTCATTGCCTCGGGCGGTGCCGGCACGGCCGCGCATTTCGTCGACGCGGTGGCGCACGGAGGGGCCGACGCCGTGCTCGCCGCCAGCGTTTTCCACTACGGCGAGCTCTCCATCGCCGAGGTCAAAGCGGCGATGGCCGCGGCCGGCATCCCGGTCCGCAAGCCCCTCGGAGGCACGGCGTGATTCACCCCAGCATCGACATCCTCGGCGGTCGCGTGGTGCAGCTGCGCGGCGGCAACCCCGACGATTGCAAGGTCGCCATCGACGACGTCTTCGGCGTCGCCGAGCAATTCCATCGCCACGGTGAGCTCGCCGTCATCGATCTGGACGCCGCCCTCGGTCGCGGCGACAACCTCGCGCTGATCGAGCAGCTCTGCGCTCGTTTCGACTGCCGTGTCGGCGGCGGCATCCGCGACCACGAGCGCGCCGATCGGCTGTTGCGAGCCGGCGCACGCAAGCTCATCGTCGGCACCCGCGCGACGCCCGAGTTCCTCGGCCGGTATCCCCGTGAGCGGATGATCGTGGCGCTCGACGCCAAGGCCGGCAAGGTCGTCGATCACGGCTGGACCCAGACCACCGGCGACAGCGTGCTCGACCGAGCGCGGGCGCTCGAGCCCTATTGCTCCGAGTTCCTCTACACGCTGGTCGATCGCGAGGGCAGCCTCTCGGGCATCGATCTCGACGCAGTGCGCGCGCTCGTCGAGGCGACCCGCAACGTCGTCGTCGCCGCGGGTGGCATCGCGGCGCTGCCCGAGGTCGTCGCGCTCGACCAGATGGGCGCCTCGTGCCAGCTCGGCATGAGCATCTACACCGGGACGATCAGCCTCACCGACGCCGTGCTGGCGATGCTCGATTGGTCCAAGCACGGCGGGCTGCTGCCGGTCGTGGTGCAGGACCAGGCCCGCCAGGTCGTGATGCACGCCTGGGTCGACCGTGAGGCGCTGGCGATGACGCTGGCGACCGGGGACGCGTGGTATTTCTCGCGCAGTCGACAGCGGCACTGGCGCAAGGGCGAGACCAGCGGCCACACGCAGAGGGTCGGCTCGGTGCGCTACGATTGCGACCGCGACACCTTGCTCTACCGCATCGAGCAGACCGGCCGCGCCTGCCACCTCGAGCACCAATACGGCTGCTTCGGTGCCCGCGAATTCGACCTGCAGCGGCTCGAGGCGACGCTGCGTGATCGGCTCGCCGGCGTCCGCGACGGCAGCGCGCCCGCGGGCAGCTACAGCGCGCGCCTGCTCGCCGAGCCCGGGTTGGCCGAGGCGAAGATCCTCGAAGAAGCCGGCGAGCTCGCCGAAGCCGTCGAGCGCCGCGAGATCGTCTGGGAAGCCGCGGACGTGATCTTCTTCACGCTGGCCAAGCTGGTCCGCGAAGGCATCCCGCTCGCCGCCGTGCTGCGCGAGCTCGAGGGCCGGGAGGGCCGACGGCGCGCCGAGGGCGGCGGCATGGTGCGCGCCGACGACACTGGGGCGCAGGAGGCCGGGCGATGAGCGGGATGGCGGGGCAGGGCGCCGATCCACAGGCGGTCGCGGCGCTGTTGGCGGAGATCCAATCCGGCGGTGACGCGGCCGTGCGGCGGCTCTCGGAGCGCTTCGACGGGGCTGCGCCGGCGCTGCTGCAGGTGCCGGCAGCCGCGCTGGACGCCGCGGTCGCGGGCCTCGACCCCGACGACCGGGCAGCGCTCGAGCGCGCCCATCGCAATATCCGTCGCGTCGCAGAGGCGCAACGCGACGCGCTCGGTGGCTTCCGGGTCGAGGTCGAGCCCGGCGTCGTGGTCGGCCAGCGCGTGCTGCCGATCGAGCGCGTGGCCTGCTACATCCCCGCCGGGCGGCATCCGCTGCCTTCGACCGTGCTGATGACGGTCACGCCGGCCAAGGTCGCCGGCTGCCCCTTCGTCGCGGTCTTCAGCCCGCCGCGAACCGCCGGTGCGCCGCATCCGGCCATCCTCGCCGCCGCGCGCATCGCCGGGGCCGACGCGGTCTTCGCCATCGGCGGGGTGCAAGCGGTCGGGGCCGCCGCCTTCGGCACCGAGTCGGTGCCGCGCTGCGATCTGCTGGTCGGGCCCGGCAACGCCTGGGTCACCGAGGCCAAGCGGCAGGTCTACGGCCGCATCGGCATCGACGGCGTGGCCGGTCCCTCCGAGGTCCTGGTCCTGGCCGACGCGAGCGCCGATCCGGCCCGCGTCGCGGCCGACCTGCTCGCCCAAGCCGAGCACGACGTCGATGCCCGTGCGCTGCTCGCCACCACCGACGCGACCCTGCCGGCGCGGGTCGAGGCCGCGTTGGACGCGCAGCTCGCGACGCTGCCGACGGCGGAGACCGCCCGCGCGGCGCTCGCCGCATCGGGCGCCGCCGTGGTCGTCGCGGACCGAGATGCCCTGCGCCGCCTCGCCGACGAAAAGGCCCCCGAGCACCTGCACCTGCACCTGCAGGACGCGGCGGCGTTCTCGGCCGAGGTCCGCGCCTACGGAGCGGTCTTCGTCGGCGAGCACGCGGCCGAGGTCTTCGGCGACTATTGCGCCGGCAGCAACCACGTCCTGCCGACGGCGGGCGCGGCGCGCTTCACCGGTGGACTCTCGGTGGCGACGTATTGTCGTTTGGTGGCGTTCCAGGAGATGGACGCGGCGGGCGCTGCGGGACTCGCCCCAGTGGCGGCGCGGCTCGGGCGACTCGAAGGCCTCGAAGCCCACGCGCGCGCAGCCGAGGCGCGAAGCTAGTCGTTGCGCTGGTCGCCGACCGGCTCGACGGGCGGCGGATCGTCGTATTGGTCCTTGATCGCCGAGACGTCGTCGATGTGATTCCAGAACACGTCGAAGAGATTCGGATCGAAGTGCTTGCCGCGGCCCTCGAGCATGATCGCGCGCGACTTCTCGAGGCTGAAGGCCGGCTTGTAGCAGCGGGCGGACGTCAGCGCGTCGAAGACGTCACAGAGCGCGACGATCCGGCCTTCGAGCGGGATGTCCTCGCCACGTAGGCCGCGCGGGTAGCCCGAGCCGTCCCATTTCTCGTGGTGCGTCCAAGCGATCTCGGCCGCGAGCTGGAGCATCTCCGAGTTGCTGCCGTGCAGGATGCGGTAGCCGATCTCGGCATGCCGCTTCATCACCTCGAATTCCTCGGGGCTGAGCTTGCCGCGCTTCATCAGGATCGAGTCGGGGGTGCCGATCTTGCCGATATCGTGCATCGGGCTGGCGATGCGGATCTGTTCGGCGCGCTCCTCCCCGAGTCCGACGTGGCGGGCGAGCAGTTCGCTGTACAGGCTCATCCGGCGGATGTGGAACGCGGTCTCGTCGCTGCGGAACTCGGCGGCGAGGGCGAGCCGCTGGATCGTCTCTTCGCGGCTGCCGTTGAGCTCGTCGCGGATCTCCTCGAGGTCTCGGATGGTCTTCTCGAGCGCGACCGTCCGGTCCGCCACCAGCTGCTCGAGGTGGGTGCGGTGGTTGCGGTTCTCGATCTCGAGGGTGCGGCGCCGCAGCGCGTTGGCCACGTTGATCAAGACTTCGTTGGTCTCGAAGGGCTTGATGATGTAGCCGTAGGCGCCGATATCGAGCGCCGTCTCGGCGATCTCGGGGTCGTCGACACCGGTGACCATCACAGCCGCCGTATCGGGGTGCTGCGCGAGGACGTGCCGGACCAAGTCGATGCCGCTCTCGCCCGGCATGTTCACGTCCGAGAGCACGAGTTCGAAGGACTGCTCGGCGAGGAGCGCGCGCGCCCGGGCAGCCGATTCGGCGATTGTCGTGTCGAAGCCTTGTCGCTTGAGCAGCCGCGCGAGCATACGACGGATCAACTCTTCGTCGTCTACGATCAGGATGCGGGTCATGCGGGCTCCGGGGGGCCGCGCAGCGCGGCGAGAGCCTAGAATGCGGCGGCTGTGAACGGCATGCAAATCTCGCGCTCTCACGTCGACGTTCGGTGTCGGTTCGACGCCTCCGAGGGCGGGTCCGGGTTGTTCGGTGCCGGGCCATCGTCCATCCTTGCGACCGTTCGGCCCGCTACCGGAGGGAGCTCGTGAACGCCGCCATCATCGATATCGGGAGCTCGTCGGCCGTCGTGCAGGTGGTGCGCGCGCAGGCCGGTCGGGTCCGCATCCTCGCGCGCGAGAAGGTGTCGCTGCGGCTCGGCGGGGCGCTCGGTGCCGACGGCGCGCTGCACGAAGAAGCCGTCGCTCGCACCGTGGCGACGCTGCGTCGATTCGCCGAGCTCGCCGCGACACACGAGGCACCGGTTCTGGCGGTCGCCACCGAGGCGATGCGCCGAGCCCGCAACGCCGCTGACGTTTGCGCCGCAATCGAGGCCGACGCCGGGGTACGCCTCCAGGTCATCGACGGTACGCAGGAGGCGGCGCTCGTCTTCGCCGGGCTGCGTCTCTCACGGCCGAACAATCCGCTGCTCGGCGTCGACCTCGGCGGCGGCTCGACCGAGCTGGTCTTCGGCGCCGGCGATCAGCTGGAGCGGGCGGTGAGCCTGCCGCTCGGTGCCGTCACGCTCACCGAGCGCGTCGGGCTCGGCGGGCCCGCGAGCGGCGCAGCGATCGCCGCTGCCGAGGCCGAGATCGCGGGCCACCTCGGCCCTGCTGCCGTCGATTTTGCCGGTCGCGTCGAGCGACTCGTGGGCGCTTCGGGAAGCGCGCAGCGCATCGGGCGTCTGGTGCTCGGCCGCGACGGGCGCCTGGGCGAGGACCTCGACGGGTTGCTGCTCACGCCGGCGGATCTGGACTGGGCCGTCCGCACCTTGGCGCCGCTGTCGCACGCCGACCGCCTCGCGCTGCCGGGCATGGATCCGGAGCGGGCCGATGTCCTGCTGGCGGGCGCGATGGTGCTGCGGGCGGTCGTCGCGAGCCTGCGCGCCTCCGCCCTGGAAGTGGCGCTCTCGGGCATCCGCGCCGGTCTCTCGGCGATGGCGCTCGGGCTGCTCCCGCTCGCGCCCGGCCTGCTGCCTCCGCGCCGTTGACGCGAGCGTCCGAGGGGGCTAGGACGTGGCCCCGAGTGCGGCGCGCCGCGAGGAGGAAATCCGATGGACCGAGCCTATCTGAACTGGGACGAGACGGTGGTTCCCTATGGTGAGATTGCCGAGGCACGGCACCCGATGCTCGGCCAGAGCGGCTACTACTGCCTGGTCGGCGCGCAGCTCGACGTCGAGGCCGACCTGTACAAGGGCCTCGAGTTGCTCTTCGTCGGCAGCGCGCAAGACACGTCGCTGCGCAAGACGCTCGCAGAGGACCGGCCCGAGCACGCCGAAGCCCTCGCTCAGGCGACGGCGGCCGGCAAGACGGTGGTCGTGATGCTCGGCGAGCTCACCGAGACCAACCTCGGCCGCAAGACCAAGGAATTCCTGACGGACGTCGAGATGTGCCTGGCCCTGCGCAACGCGCCCAAGGTCAGCCAGGTGCCCGAGGACTTCGTCGAGAGCCGCCACCTGAGCGTGGTGAACCGCGGCGACTTCGCGCCGCTGAACTGGCGCTCGCTGATGCGGCCCGCCTGAAGCGCCCGCCGCCGAAGCGGTCCGGGCCCCCACGCTCCCGGGAGGACGCACCCGCCCGTCCGGCGCTCGACCGACTCGCCGCGGTCGTCGAGCGCTACGTGGCCGACGTCTACGCGCCGCGTGGTGGCCGAGACCTGCCGCCGGCCCGCGCCCATGCCGGCGCGCTACAGCGCCTCTGGACCGGCTTCACGGTCGAGCGAGGGGCGCGAAAACCCGGCTACCTCGCGGCGGCCCCAGCTCGCGCCGCCTACGTGCTCTACTATACCGTCACGACCGCCGGCAGCGTCGTTGCGGCGCTGGAGTTGGCGCGCGCGAGCGGATGGCAGCCGCGTGCGCAGGACGCCGAGGCGCCGCTGCGTGTGCTGGACCTCGGGGCCGGGAGCCTGGGCGCGAGCATGGGTGTCGCCGCTGCGCTGGGGCCGCGTCCGCTCGAGGTGACGGCGCTCGACGGCACCGCCGCGGTCCTCGCCGACGGGGCCGCGATCTTCGAGCATTTCGCGCCGGGCGTGCGGGTCCGCACCGGGCGTGTCGACTTGCGCGACGCGCTCGCGCTCTCCCGTGCCAAGGTCGGCCGCTTCGACTTGGTACTCTGCGCCAACGTTTTGAACGAACTGCCCGAGGCCCGCCCCGGCCAAGCCAGCGCAGCCGAACGGTTGGTCGAGCGCGTGCTGCGCGACCACCTCGCACCGGGCGGCGCGTTGCTCTTGCTCGAGCCGGCCACACGCATGGGTTCGCTCGGGGTCATCGCGCTCCGCGAGGCGCTGCTGGCCGAGGGAAACGCCAGAGTCGTGGCGCCGTGCACGCACGAGGCGGCGTGCCCGCTCGCCGAGCAGCGACGCGATTGGTGCTTCTTCGACGTTCCGTGGCGTGCCCCGAACGTCGTGCGCGCGTGCGACGACATCCTCGGCCACGGCCGGAGCTCGTTGAAGGCGAGTTGGTTGATGCTGGGCGCGGCCGCAGACACCACCACCGACACCACTTCGGCTGCGGGCAGTGGCCTGCCGGCCCGCGTGGTCGGGGGCGAGATGCGTGCCGGTCCGCTGGTGCGACGCTACCTCTGCACCAGCGAAGGCCGTCTCTGCGCCCGCGCCGAGGCGCTCTCCACGCCAACCTGGATGCGTGCGCCGGGACGCGGCTTTCGTATCGAAGTGGCCGGCGACGCGCGTCGCGAGACGGGGCGCAACGGTGAGGTCGAGGTGGTGGTGGCCGCGCCTCGCACGCCGTCGGCGCCCGAGCCACGGAGGCGACGGTGACGAGGCGACGCTATCAGCCCGAGGATTTCGCATGGGATCTCGGTACGCCGCTCGCGGGCGATCGCGCGGTGGCCGCGTCGAGTGACGCGCTCGCCGGGAAGGTCGTCGCGGTCGTCGTCTGCGGCGGGATCGCCGCCTACCGCACGCCGGATCTCTGCCGCGAGCTGCGCCGCCACGGCGCCGAGGTCCGGGTCTACTGCACGCCCGCCGCGCTGCAGTTCGTCACCGAGACGGCGATCGAATGGACCGCGCTGCGCCCCCCGATCGTGCGCCTCGGTGGCGACGCCGCCCACGTGGAGCAGGGCGACGCCGACCTCTGGCTGATCGCGCCGGCGACCTACGGCACGATCAACAAGCTCGCGGTCGGCATCGCCGACAACGCCGCCACCACCGCGCTCGCCGCCGCCCTCGGGCGCCTCGAGCGTGGGGATTGCCAGATCCTGCTCGCGCCGACGATGCACGGCGATATGGTCCACGCCATCCTGCGCGAGAACCTGGCGCGCCTGGCCAACCTCGGCGTGCAGGTGCTGCCGCCGCGCCCGCGCGACGGCAAGGCGCTGTTGCCCGAGACGGCCGATTTGGTCGCCGCCGTCCTCGCCGCGCTCTAGCGCGCTCGCTCGCCGCCGCGCTGCACCCCGCGCCGACGCTCGAGCCACGCCCGCAGCCGGGGGTGGTGCTGCTCGAACAGGGCGTATGCCGCCACGCCGGCGGCGAGGCAGATCCCGAGCCGCACGACGAACCATCCGACGCTCTCGGTCGTGACGGCGGCACGCTCCGGCAGCAGCCCCGCCAGGCTCCGGTTCACCGGATAGTGGAAGAGGTACAGGCTGAACGAGACGGCGGCGAGCCGGGCCGCTGGTCGGCGCAATCGCCCGAGCCACCGCTCCGCCTCGGCGCCGGCCAACCAAGGCAACGCCGCCGCGCAGCCCGCACCAACCAGGCATTCCGCGACCTCGAGCGGGATCGGAGCCGTGAACGCGTAGGTCTTCGAGGGCTGCGCGAGCTCGTAGGCGAGCGTGCCGAGCACGCCGAGCGCGCCGCCGCCGACCAGGCCGAGCCGCGCCCGACGCTCGAAGCGGGGCAACGCCGCCGCCGCGCCCAGGAGCCAGATCAGCGCGTAGTGGGGCGCGAGCACCGAGAAGACGGCCACGGTCGCCGCCAACCCGAGCCACGCGCCGCCCGAGCGCGCCCGACGGGCCCAGACGGTCGCGAGCGCTCCGGCGCCGACGTAGAACCAGATCTCGTAGGCGAGCGACCACAGCGGCCCGTTCCACGGCGACGTCGGGACCAGCACGCCGTTGAGGCCGACGAGGTGCGCCGACAGCGCGACGAGCGAGGGCGGCTCGGCGCCGCCCGCCAACGCGAGGCCGCCCGTGAACAGACAGGCCGGCAGCAGGGGCAGGCCGATGCGCGAGAGCCGCGCCAAGGCATACGCTTCGGGATCGAATTGTCGCGACGCGAGGCGGCACAGCAGCCCGCCGCCGACCAAAAAGCCGCTCAGGGCGAAGAAGACCAGTACGGCTTCGCGCCCGAGGCGGCTCACCGCGAACAGCGCCAGGGTGGTGGGCCCACGATCGGTGTCGGGTAGGGCGCCGAAGTCGACGAAAGCGGCCGTGCGGGTGTGCAACAGCACGACGGCGAGCGCGGCGAGGCCGCGGAGGAGGTCGAGCCCGACGGCGTGAGGACGCGCAGGCGGGTTGGACGACGAGGGCTCGTCGGACGCGCGCATCCCGGCGCGCCGCTCAGTCGTCGTCGTCGAAGTGGAACGCCAGCGCGCCGTCCTCGACCTCGACCGTCACCTCGCCGCCCTTGACGAGACGGCCGAAGAGCAGCTCGTCGGCGAGCGGACGGCGCAGCGACTCGTGGATCAGGCGACGCATCGGACGCGCACCGAACTGCGGGTCGTAGCCACGCTCGGCCAGCCATTCGCGGGCCTGCTCCGAGAGCGTCAACACCACATTGCGCTCGCCGAGTTGGCCCTCGAGCTCGGCGACGAACTTGTCGACGATGCGGCCCATGACGGCTGGCGAGAGCCGGGCGAACCGGATGCGCGCGTCGAGGCGGTTGCGGAACTCCGGCGTGAACACCCGCTTGAACTCGCGGTCTTCGTCGGCCGCGCCGTCTTCCCCGATGCCGCCGAAGCCGAGCTTGCCCTTCTCGAGGGCGTGCGCGCCGACGTTGCTCGTCATGATCAGCATGACGTGTCGGAAATCGGTGGTCTTGCCGTTGTTGTCGGTCAGGCGGCCGGCGTCCATCACCTGCAGCAGGACGTTGAACACGTCCGGGTGCGCCTTCTCGATCTCGTCGAGCAGCAATACTGCGTGCGGCGTCTTGGCGATCGCCTCGGTCAGCAGTCCGCCCTGATCGAAGCCGACGTAGCCGGGCGGCGCGCCGATCAGCCGGCTGACGGTGTGGCGCTCCATGTACTCGGACATGTCGAAGCGCACGAACTCCAGGCCGAGCGTGGTGGCGAGCTGCTTGGCGAGTTCGGTCTTGCCCACGCCGGTCGGGCCGGTGAACAGGAAGGCGGCGGAGACGCGGTCGGTGGGGCCGAGGCCCGAGCGGCCGACCTTGACGGCGCTCGCGACCGCGGCGCAGGCCTCGTCCTGGCCGAAGACCGCGGCCTTCAGGTCGTCTTCGAGGCGGGCGAGCGAGGCGCGATCGTCGGTCGAGACGCTGCGCTCGGGGATCTGTGCGATCCGGGCGAGCATCGCCTCGATATCCCGCACCGTGACGCGGCCCTGTGGCCGGCGATCGACGGTCTCGGCGTCGGCGGCGTCCCCGCCCAGGCCCAAGCGCGCCTCGACGACGTCCAACTCCGCGGCGGGATCGGGCGCGGCGAGCGGGCCGCCCTTGCTCTTGTTGCGGGTGGCCAGGCGCAGGCGCACGGCGGCGCCGGCCTCGTCGATGAGGTCGATCGCTTTGTCCGGCAGCCGGCGGTCGTGCATGTAGCGTGAGCCCAGGGTCGCCGCCGCCCGCAGCGCCGCGCGCGAGTAGCGAACGCCGTGGTGGGCCTCGTATTGCGGTCGCAGGCCCTCGAGCACCGCGATGGTCGCCTCGACGTCGAGCTCACCGACGTCGACCTTCTGGAAGCGCCGCGCGAGCGCACGATCCTTCAGCACATGGCCGCGCCACTCTTCGTAGGTCGTGCTGCCGATGCAGCGCAGCGCACCCGATGCGAGCGCCGGCTTGAGCAGATTCGAGGCATCCATGCTGCCGCCGGAGGTCGCGCCGGCGCCGACGATGGTGTGGATCTCGTCGATGAAGAGGATCGCCGGCGCCTCGGATTGCTTCAGCGCTTTGAGCACGCCCTTGAGGCGCTTCTCGAAGTCGCCACGGTAGCGTGTGCCGGCGAGCAGGCTGCCCATGTCGAGCGCGTAGATCCGGGTCCCGAGCAGCGGCGCCGGTGCCTCTCCGAGGGTGATGGCGCGGGCGAGGCCTTCGACGATGGCCGTCTTGCCGACGCCTGAATCGCCGACCAGGATCGGGTTGTTCTTGCGCCGTCGCAGCAGGACGTGGGCGAGCCGATCGACCTCGTTGCGGCGGCCGACCAACGGATCGATGCGACCGGCTTCGGCCTCGGCGCAGAGGTCGGTGCAGAACGCCTCGAGCGGCGACTCGGCGCGGCCGCCCTCCTCGTCCTCGTCGTCGTCCTCACCCGCGCCGCTCCAGCGCGCCGGCTCGTCGTCGTCGTCGTCGTCCTCGTCGCCGCCGTGGCTGATGTAGCTGACGACGTCCAGGCGGGTGACGCCTTGCTGCTCGAGGAAGTAGACGGCGAACGAATCGTCTTCGGCGAACATCGCAACCAGGACGTTGGCGCCGGTGACCTCGGATTTGCCGGCGCCGTGTACGTGCATCGCCGCCCGCTGGATGACGCGCTGCAAGCCGACCGAGGGCTGCGCCACCAACTCGAGCTCGCCGCTGACGGTCGGCACGCCGTCCTTCATCCACTCGCGCAGCTCGTCCTTGAGCGCGTCGACGTCGCCGCCGCAGCGCCGGATCACCTTCGCCGTCAGATCGTCGTGCAGCAGCGCGTAGAGCATGTGCTCCAGGCCGAAGAATTCGTGCTTGCGCCGCTGTGCCTCGCTCGCGGCCACCTGAATGGCGATCTCGAGGTCGGTCGAGAGCTTTACGCCTCCGCCAGTCGCCATCAGTGCGCCTCCACCGTCAGCTTCAAGGGTGCGCCGTTGGCGCGCGCGAAGTCGGTCACCTGCGCGGCCTTGGACTCGGCGATATCGCGAGCGTACGTGCCCGCGACGCCTTTGCCCTTGTGATGCACGGTCAACATGATCTGGCGCGCATCGGTGTCGTTGTGGTGGAAAAAGACTCGCAAGATTTCCACCACCAATTCCTGGGTCGTGTAGTCGTCGTTGTGCAGGACCACGTCGTACAGGCGCGGTCGCTTGACCTTGCGCCTTGTGATGGTCAGCACTCCGTCTTCGTGCTCTTCGTCGGGCATTCGGGGCATTGTGCGGACTCCGAGAGACGGTTCGTGGCGTACCGCCCGCGAACGGCATGGTAGGGTGCATCGGGAGGCTGGCAAGGGTTGGGGCCGCAACTCCGCGCTACCGCCCGCGCCCCGGCGGTCGGGCGTCGGCGGCGGTGGGTCGCTCCGGCCAGGCATGTTTCGGATAGCGTCCGCGCAGCTCTCGCCGCACCTCCGGCCAGCTCGAGGTCCAGAAGCCGCCGATATCGGCCGTGACCTGCGCGGGCCGATTGTTCGGGGCGAGCAGCTCGACCACGACCGGCACGCGACCGCCCGCGACCCGTGGGGTCTCGACCATGCCGAAGGCGTCCTGTAGGCGCAGCGAGAGCCGTGGAGGCTCGCCGGGCGTGTAGCGCACGCGGCCGCTGCGGCCCGACGGCAGGGGCAGGCGCTCGGGCGCTTGCGCGTCGAGCGCTTGGCGCTGCGGCCACTCGAGCAGGGAGAGCGCGACGCTCGCGACCGGGGCGCGGCGCAGCTCGTCGAAGCTGCGGCGGCCGACGCAGAGCGCGCCGAGCAGGTCGAAGCGATCGCCGACGGCCTCGGCACCGATCGGGTCCCAGCGCGGCAGCTCGAGCTCCGGCCGCACCGCGGCGAGCCAGCGGATCCGGCCGAGCAGCGCGAGCGCGTCGTCGTCGAGCGAGAGCGCGCGGTCGGGCTCCCGAGCCGCTTGTTCGCGCAAGAGCATCGCCGCAGCCAGCGGATCGGCGGCGTCGCCGGCGGGACGCTCGCCGACCTCGACCGCGCCGTAGCGGCGGACGCGCCGCTGGATCACCGCGAGGCGCTGCGGATCCCAACGCGTCTCGAGCGTCTCGCGGGCGGGCAACCACGCGGGCTCGAGCGGAACAGCGACCGGCACCTCGAGATCGTTGCGGCCGCCGCGTCGCGCCGGCTCGATCACCACGGCCACCAGCAAGTCGCCGCCCTTGGCGACCGATCGTTCGGAGAGGGTGGCGCCGCGGCCGCTCGCGAGCAGCAGGCGTGGACTGCCCGGTTCGCGTCGCCGCGCGACGCGGTCGGGAAAGCCGGCCAGCAGCCACGCTGCGGGGGCTCGCTGGCCCGGGGTCGGTGGCGGCAGCGCCGCGAGCTCGGCCGAACCCGCCAGCCCCTCGGCCTGCCGACAGAGCGCGTCGCGGGTATCGAGCAGGCGGCGCAGCGCGGCCGGCTCCACGCCCCAACGCCACGCGGCGCCGGGGCCGCCGCGGCCGATCGCTTCGAGCGCGGCGAGCCGGACCTCGATATCGTCGTCCCCGCCGAGGCGTGCTCCGGTCTCGCCGCCGAAGGGGTCGCGCTCGCTCGCCAGCGCGCAGATCGTCGCGGCGACGTCGGCTTGGCCGTGGCGCAGCCCCTCGACCAGCACCCGTCCCAGCCGTGGCGCGAGCGGGAGTGCGGCGCAGGCGCGGCCGATGCCGGTCAGGCCGCCCTCGTCGAGCAGCCCGATCTCGCGGAGCAGGGCGTCGGCCGCCGTGCGGGTCGCTTCGGGCGGCGCCTCGAACCAGCCGAAGCGCTCCGGATCGGCACCCCAGGCGCGCACCTGCAAGCAGACGCCCGAGAGCTCGGCTCGCGCGATCTCGGGCGCCTCGAAGGGGGCCATCGCCTCGTGCTCGGCCAGGCTCCACAGCCGGCGGCACAGACCCGGGCCGAGGCGACCGGCGCGACCGGCCCGCTGCTCGGCGCTGGCCCGCGAGATCCGGCCCCGCACCAGGCGGTCGATGCCGAGGACCTCGTCGTGCTGCGGTTGACGCTGCAGGCCGCTGTCGACCACAGCAGCAACGCCCTCGATGGTCAGCGAGGTCTCGGCGATATTGGTCGACAGGACCACCTTGCGCCGCGGGCTCGGCGCCAGCGCCTGGTCCTGCGTGGCGGTCGGCAGGGCGCCGTGCAGCGGACGGACGTCGAGCCCGGGCGCCACCTCGGCCAGCCGCCGCGCCGCCGCCTGGATCTCCGACATCCCGGGCAGGAAGCACAGGATATGCCCCGGTACTACCGCGCCCGAGGGCGGCTCGGCCTGCAGGCGCGCGTCGAGCGCGACCACTGCCTCGGCGACCCGCTCGTCGAGCGGGCG
This sequence comes from Pseudomonadota bacterium, assembly GCA_041163625.1. Taxonomy (GTDB): domain Bacteria; phylum Myxococcota_A; class UBA9042; order UBA9042; family UBA9042; genus JACKFC01. The sequence continues at coordinate 37,687 of JBEARB010000067.1, forward strand.
GGCATCCGGCGCGCGGTCGTGCACGATCTCGACCGGGTGCCGACGCTCCTGTGCGCGGACGATCGGCGCGTCACCGAGGAAGGCCGCCAACGGCTCGGCGTCGAGCGTCGCCGACATCACGCACAGGCGTAGATCCGGCCGCACCTCGCGGCGCACCTCGGCGAGGAGCGCCAGCGCCATGTCGACGTCGAGGCTGCGCTCGTGCACCTCGTCCAGGACCACCGCGTCGACGCCCTCGAGCAAGGGATCGCGCTGCAGTCGACGCAGCAGCAGCCCCTCGGTCATCACCTCGAGCCGGGTGCGCGGCGAGACGCGACGCTCGAAGCGCACGCTGTAGCCGACCACGCCGCCGAGCGCTTCGCCCCGTTCGGCGGCCATCCGCGCCGCCGTCGCCCGCGCGGCCAAGCGCCGTGGCTGCAGCACCCAGACCTTGCCCTGCACCCGGTCGAGCAGGCGCGGCGGCACCCGCGTCGTCTTGCCGGCACCGGGCGGCGCGACCACCACCACGGCGCCGTGGCGTTCCAAGGCGTCGTCGATGGCGGGGAGGACGGCGTCGATCGCGAGCGGGCTCGGCTTGTGCATCGCGCGAGCTTGCCACGGCCCCGCCGGCGCGCGCTATGCTCCGGCCATGCCCACGCTCTCGCCCTCTCGCTCCGCTCGTCCCCGCATCGGCCCTGCGGCCACGCGACGGTGGCTGTGTCGGCTCGTCTGCTGCGCGGCGCTCGCACCCGCCCCCGCGCTCGCCAAGACGCCCGCGACCGCCAACACGCCGACAGCCGCCAACACGCCCACGGTGCGGCCCGCGAAGGGCGCGGTCGATGCGGCGAGCCGCATCGTCGTCGGTCTCGCGACCGAGATCGCCGCCAGCGTCGCGTCGCTGCGCGGCCTGCGCTTCCGTTGGCCCGTCGAGGTCGGTGTCCACGACGACGCCAGCCTGCGCGCCTTCGCCGGTGCCGAGCTCGAACGCGACGGCGGGCGTGCGTGGCGGGCGGCGCAGTCCGCGGCGTGGATCCGGCTCGGTCTGCTCCCGCCGGGCACGGACCTGCTCGCCGAGACGCTGTCGCTGCTGCAGGCGCAGGTCGCCGGCTTCTACGTGCCGGGCAAGCGCGCGCTGCGCATCGCCCGCGGACAGGTACCGGTCGGCCCGCAATTCCCCAACCCGCTGCATCTGCTGACCGGCACGCCGGAAGAGAAGCTCCGCTTCGTGATGGCGCACGAACTGGTGCACGCGCTCGGCGACCAGCGGTGGGACCTGAAGCGACTCACGGCCGAGCGCCACGGCGAGACCGACGTCGAGCTCGCCATCGCGGGCCTGCTCGAAGGCGACGCGACCATCGCCGGCTTGGCTTGGGCGATGCGCGAGCGGGAGCCCGCGTTCGACCTTGCCGGCCTGTTCGTCGGCGGCGACGCGGTGACGTGGCTGCTGGAGGCGGCGATTCGCCTGGCCCGCCGTGGCCTGCTCCCCGACGGCGGCGGCCTGGATCGCGCGCCGGCCGCCTTGGCCGAGACGCTGCTCTTCCCCTACGTCGCCGGCAGCCGCTTGGTGCTGCTCGCCGGCAGCGGCCTTCGACGCGCCGACGGGCGCCGCTTCGCGCCCGGGTTCGCGGGCGTCGATGCGCTCTACGACGATCCGCCGCGCTCGACCGAGCAGGTCCTGCACCCCGAGCGCCTGTTGCAGCAGCGCGACGATCCCGTGCGCCTGTCGCCCAAGCTGCCGGCTCGGCTGTTGCCGCGTGGCGCCCGTCTGCTGCATCGCGACGTCCTCGGCGAGCTCCTGCTGCGGACGTTGCTGCGCCGCCGCTTGCCCGAGCCCGTGGCCGACGCGGCCGCCGACGGCTGGGACGGTGACGTCCTGGTCCACTACGGCCGCCCGGGGGACCCGGCTGAGCAGAGTGTTTTGCTGTGGCTCGTCGTCTTCGACTCGGGCGCGGACGCCGCCGAAGCCCTGCGCGCGCTGCAGCGGCTCTACGATCCGCCGGGGGACGCGCACTTGCTGCGGCTGCGCGACGCGCTCGTCCTGGTCCGCGGCCCGGACGCGGCGCAATGCCTGCGTTTGGCCCAGGCCGCCCTGGCAGCACAACGACGCCGCCCGGCGTCGCGCGTCTCAGTTCGGCGTCGGTAGCTTCGCGGTGCGCAGCCAGAGCTTGCCGGCCCCCTCCCACGCGATGCTGTAGCGGGTCGCGTCCGGCGAGACGATCAGCTCGGAGAGCCCGCCGGAGCTGTCGGCCGCGTCGTCGACGAGGTGGCTGACGAACTGGCCGCCGACGTCGCCGAGCGCGACCACGTTGAAGCTGGCGTCGTCGACCGGCTCGATCCGCAGCGCCTTCAGCGTGCCGGCGCCCGGCACGGCGTAGACCAGCAAGAACTCCGGATCGTTCGGCATCGAGGCGATCCGGAAGGTGTCGAAGCGCAGCTTGGAGCCGGCAACCCCGTCGATGACGCTGACCAGCTTCGGGCCGGCAGTCGGCGCTTGGTCCGGGTGCACGCGGGCGAACGCCAAGAAGTGACGCGGCTTGCCGGCATCGACCGCGAGCCCGCCGAGGACGACGCCCAGGCGCGAGTGGGCCGGGTCGAGCGCCGCCTCGACGGCGACGTAGGTGATGGTGCCGCCGACGCTCGCGCCGGTGAGCACGACGCTTCGGGTCTTGGCTGCGACGCCCGCCGCGTCCACCCGCAGCGCCGTCAGCGCCGCGACCGTCTTGCTGCCCTGCACGAAGCGCGTCGGCTGCAGCAGCACGGCCCCGGTCGTCCACGGCACCACGGTCGGTCGCGCGCTGCCGGGCGTCTCGGTGTAGCCGCCGAGCGTGGCGCTCGGCAGCGCGACGCCCTTGCCGCCGCCCCAGCCGCCGACCGGGTCACCCCCGAAGAGCTGGCTGCCGCCGCTGCTCGCGCGCAGCAGGCTACCCGTGACCTCGGACAACTTCGGCGCGCCGCCGCTGCTGCCCTTGCCCGCGAGCGCGAACGCCGGTCGCCACGGCAGCAGCGCCGACTTGCCGGTCGGGCAGGCCGCCGCCACCCCGAACTCGAGGCCGTCGCCCTGGTTGCCGAGCAGACCCAGGCGGAGGCTGCCGCCGGCCGTGCCGAGGCTGCAGGCGCTGCCGTCCGCGCCGCCTTCGATCCAGCCGAGCACCACGGCGTCGTACGAGTTCGGGTGCGCCTGCAGCACCGGCTGCAACGCGCACCACGCGCCGGCCCCGGTCGGCGAGGGGGTCTTCAACGTCGTCACGACCGGGGCCGCCAGCTGCGGGGCGAACCGGGCCACACTGAGCTGGGCGGAGACGCCGAGCGCCGCGTCGCAGCCGTTGCGTTGCGCCGCCACCCAGAGTTGGGGCAGGGCGCCGAAGATGCCCGTCGAGGTCTCCTGCCAGATCAGGCTCGGTCGCAGCGGCTGCGTCGCGCCGCCGAGCGGGACTTCGACCGCCGCGCCGGTCGTGCCGTTGGTCGAGGTCTGGCAGATGCCCGAAACGCAGGCGTGCAGCGTCGGGCAGGCCGAGACGACGGTGCAGCCGCCCTGTGACGGGATGCAGACCGAGACCTCGCAGGTACCCGAATCGGCGGGCTGCGCGCAGACCACGGGGCCGCCCGGCACGCAGTTCCCGCTGACGCAGGAATCGCCGGTGGTGCAGGGGTCGCCGTCGTCGCAGGCGTCGCCGCCGGGCTGATGGCTGCACGCCTTGCCGTCGTTGCAGCTGTCGATGGTGCAGGGGTTGCCGTCGTCGCAGGCCTTGCCCTGATCGCCGACGCATTTGCCGCCGGCGCAGACATCGCCGCCGGTGCAGAGGTCGCCGTCGTCGCAATCGACGCCATCCTTGTCGAGCGCGAAGCAGCCCGAGGAGGGCGAGCATTCGTCGGTGGTGCACGGGTTCTCGTCGTCGCATTCGACCGGCGCGCCGAGGCAGACCCCGCCGACGCAGTTCTCGCCCACGGTGCAGGCGTCGCCGTCCTCGCACGGGCCTTTGGTGACGACGTACGAGCAGGGGTCTTGCCCGATCTTGCCGGGATCACAGGCGTCGAGCGTGCAAGGGTTGTCGTCGTTGCAGTCGATCGCCGCGCCGAGGCATGCGCCGGTCGCGCTGCAGGTGGTCTTGCCGGTACAGGCGTTGCCGTCGTCGCATGCGCTGCCGAGCAACAACGACCAACCGAGCGGGTTCTGCTGCGGCACGCAGCCCTGGCAGACCTTGGCCGGATGTGAGGCGCCGCCGGAGATGCAGGCCCCGCTGATCAGGCAGAAACCCGGCGCGACCAGGTCGTGCTTGCAGGCGCCGCCGACGCAGAGGTCGAGGGTGCAGGGGACCGCGTCGGGCATGCAGTTCGAGCCGTCCGGCGCCGTGTTGTGCTTGCACAATCCGGTCGCGGGCGAGCAGGTGTCGAGCGTGCAGTCGTTGCCGTCGTCGCAGACCTTGGGCGAGCCGAGGCAGACGCCGTCGAGGCAGACATCGCCCTTGGTGCAGGCGCTGCCGTCGTCGCAGACCACGCCCTGCAGCGGCTTGCCGACGCAGCCGACCGCGCTCGCACACGACGCCTTGGTGCACGGGTTGCCGTCGTCGCACTCGAGCTTGATGCCCTTGCAGATGCCGTCCTTGCAGGCGTCCGCGCCGGTGCAGGCGTCCGCGTCGTCGCAGGGCACCAGGTCGAGCATCGGCTTGTTGGCGCAGCCCTTGCCCAGCTCGCAGATATCGATGGTACAGGGGTTGCTGTCGTCGCAATCGGAGTTGAACTCGCACGGACAGACGATCTGGCCGGCCACGCACAATCCGGCGGTGCAGAAATCGCCTTTGGTGCACGGGTCGCCGTCGTCGCAGGCGTTGTTGGTCGGTGTGTGCGTACAGCCGACCACGTCGTCGCAGCTGTCGGCGGTGCAGGGGTTGCCGTCCAAGCAATCGGCCGAGCTGACGGGGGTGCCCTTGCAGGCGCCCTTGACGCAGGTATCGCCGACGGTGCACGCCGAGCCGTCTTCGCAATCGCTGTCGACCGGCGTGAACACGCAGCCCTTCTTGTTGTCGCAGCTGTCGAGCGTGCAGGGCGAGGCGTCCTTGCAGGTCAGCTGCGCGCCCTTGCAGCTGCCGTCGATGCAGGCGTCGAGCGCCGTGCAGGCGTCGCCGTCGTCGCACGCGACGTTCGCGAGTACGGTCCAGGTGTCCTTGCTGATATTGGGCGCACAGGTCAGGCACGGGTTGGCGTCGGAGACGCCGCCGGCGGGCACGCACACGCCGCCGATATCGCAGACCGAGACCGACGGCACCGCCACACAGGCGCCGCCGAGGCAGACGTCGTCGGTGCACGGGTCGGCGTCGGCCAGACAGGGGCCGGCTTGCGGCGCGTGCACACAGCCCAGGCCCGGCGAGCAGGTGTCGGCGGTGCAGGGGTTCTGGTCGTCGCAATCGAGCTTGTCGAGCGGCACACAGACGCCGACGGTGCAGATGCCGCCCAGAGTGCACGGATCCGCGTCGGTGCAGGTGGCGTCGATCGGCAGGTTCACGCAGCCGCCCTCGGCGTCGCATTGGTCCGCGGTGCAGGCGTTGTCGTCGTTGCAGTCGATGGGGGCGGCGAGGCAGTCGCCCTCGGCGTCGCAGACACCGGCGCCGGTGCAGTCGTCGCCGTCGTCGCAGCCGCCGCTGGTGACGAGCTGCCAGCTCGTCGGCGCGCTCGCGTCGCAGATCCGACACGGGATGCCCTCGGGCACGGCGCCGTCCAGGGCGCATTGCCCGTCGACCAAGCAGCGACCTTCGCGCAAGGGATGGGCGCAGATGCCGTTTTGGCATTGGTCGTCGGTGCAGGGTAGGCCATCGTCGGGGCAGCCGATCCCGGTGGCGAACGCGACGTGCTTGCAGCCGTCGGAGCCGCATTGGTCGGCGGTGCAGGCGTTCTGGTCGTCGCACGGCGCGCCGAACGCGACGCAGGCGCCGAGCGCGCAGTTGCCCGGCGCAGGGCAGATGCCGCCGGTGCTGCAGGTCACCTCCGCCGGCAGCGGCACCAGCGCGCAGAAGCCGTCCTCGCAGCGAGCGATGGCGCAGCTCGAGAGCTGCGGGAACGCGACGATGCAGGTCTGATCCACCGAGCAGGGGATATCGCCGGGCAGCACGGTGTCGGCGTTCGCGTCCAGCGCAGCGTCGGGTTGGCCGATATCCGCGTCGCCGGTGACGACGCAGACCCCCGCGACGCAGGCGCCGCCGGGGCATTGCGCGTCACTGCTGCAGCCGAGCGAGGGATCCGGCACCGGCGAACACGCCGCGACCCACACCGCGAGCGCGGCGAGTCCGATCCATGCGGAAGTAGGTGGGCTGCCCGGTCGCACGAGGCCTCGTCCGGGGCGTGGACGCACGCCCCCGGCCGTGAGTATTCGTGAGCCTGTGCGGAAAGACAAAAGCCTTGTTCGAACAGGGTGCTCGGAAACGGTCAGCCGGCCCCGCGCGCGCCGAGGATCCGGGCCGCGATTTCGACCACGTGGCGATCGGTCACCAAGCCCAGGAGCTTGCCGTTCCGCACCACCGGCAGGCAGCCGACGCGATTGCGCCGCATGATTTCGACCGCTTCGCGGGTGGTCGTCTCGGGCGTCACGCAGATCGGATCGCGGCGCATGATGTCCGCGATGGGCACCTGCGCCATCGCGCCGCGGTCGAAGCGGCGACCGACCAGACGCAATAGATCGTGGTTGGTGACCAAGCCGACGAGTTGACCCTCGTCGTCTTCCACCGGGATATGGCGCAAGCCCTCCCACTCCATCAACGAGGCGGCGAGATCGACGATGTCCTCCGAGCGCACGGTGAACAGGTCGGTCTCCATGAACTGGCTGACGCTGCGGTACGAGCTCAGCCAGCCGTCGGCCTCGTCGAGCGAGCCGAGCTCCCACTCCGCCACTGGCTGACCGCTGCGCTGGCGCGCGATCGTGCCGGCGACCAGCGCGCGCAGGCGCTCGTCGCGGTTGCCACCCTCGCGGGCCATCGCCGCGAGCGAGGAGATCGCCCACTGCGAGCCGGTCTGGTCGCGCTGCACGCGGTCTGCGATCACGTCGAGGTAGCGGTCACGCTCCTCGGCGTCGATGCCCGCGTGCTCGAGACCGAAGCGCGCGAGCGGCAACAGGCGATCGACGATCAGCTGACGGGCCGGCAGCGTCTCGCCACCGAACCAGGTCATCTCGGCGTTCAGACCGCGACGCGCCGCCGACACGAAGTTGGCCTTCGCGTCGTCGAACGCCATCTCCTGCTCGACCCGGAAGGGCTGTTCCAACATGCCGGCCATCAGGCCGAAGTAGAACGCGGCGTTGGCGACCTCGTCGATGATGGTCGGCCCCGCCGGCAGCACGCGGTTCTCGATGCGCAGGTGGGCGACGCCCTCGTGGATGCCGTAGCAGGCGCGGTTCCAGCGATAGACCGTGCCGTTGTGCAGCCGCAGCGCGTTGAGCTCGGGGACCAAACCACGCTCGACGAGCGCCACCGGATCTTCCTCGCTCGCCTGCGAGAGCAGCACGCGGAAGCGCGCGATGTCCTCGCGGTAGATCTCGATGACCGAGTCCTTGACCCAATCCTCGCCGAAATGCACGCGAGCACGCTGGCCGCGCGAGGCATGCAGGCTCGAGCGCGCGTCGATGCTCTGCTGGAACAGGGCGATGCGCGTCTCGGACCAGAGCCGATGGCCGAGCAGCACCGGCGAGTTCACCGCCGCCGCGAGCACCGGCGCCGTCACCGCCTGCGCCACGTTGTAGAGCTTGGCGAACTCCTCCGGACCGACCTGGAAGTGCACCTGGAAGCTGGTGTTGCAGGCCTCGAGCATGACGTTGTCGTGCGTCAGCTCGAGCTCGTCGATGCCCTTGAGGTTGGTGCGGAACTGGCCGCCGCGCAGGCGAAGTAGCGCGTCGTTCAGCTCGAAGTAGCGCGGCCGCGGCGTCATGCTGTCGAGGCCCAGGTTCGCCTGGGAGATCGTCGGCAGGATGCCCGTCAGCACCACGCGCGCGCCGATCTGCTCGGCCGTGGCCTGCGCGCGGTGGTAGAGCTCGAGCAGCTCGAGTTCGAGGGCCCGCAGGCAGCCCGAGCCGAAGACCTGCACGCTCGCGTTGGCTTCGAGGTTGAAGCGGGCGAGCTCGTTGGTGAAGCGCGGATCGTCGATGCGTTCGAGGATCTCGTCTGCGACGCAGGCCGGATGCTGGCCCGAGTCGACGAGGAACATCTCCTGCTCGGCACCGATCCGGCGTTTGCCGGATTCGATCATGCCGTTCTCGAGCATCCGCTCGAGGGCAGCGACGTCCTGCAGGAGCCGGCGCGTGAAGTCACGCAGCTCCTCGGGGCTCATGCCGCCCCGACTCACCCCTTGCTCGCCCATGCTCCCGCCTCCGCTGTGGCTCCGACAGCGATCCTATCGAGCCGTTCGGAACCCGACAACCGGAGGCAGCGCGGCCTCAGTTGAGAATTTTCAGCAGCTCGACGTCGAAGACGAGCATGCCGGCCGGAGCGCCCGGACGGCCCTGGTAGGCCAGCTTCTCGGGGATCCAGAAGCGGCGCTTCTCACCCTCGACCATCAGCTGCACACCCTCGGTCCAGCCGGCGATGACGCGGCCGAGCGGGAAGCGGGCCGGCTGGCCGCGCGTCACCGAGCTGTCGAACATCTTGCCGTCGGTCGTCCAGCCCGAGTAGTGCACCTCGACCATGCTCGCGGCGGTCGGGTGGGCGGTGCCGGTGCCCTTGGCGAGCACCTTGCTGGCGAGGCCCGAGGCGGTCTTCTCGGCGTCGGCCGGCGGGGCGGCGACGTCGTCCGGCGTCTTCGGCGGCGGCGGCGCCTTCTTGAAGTCGAGCAGCTCGACGTCGAAGACCAGCATGCCGGCCGGCGCGCCCGGGCGACCCTGGTAGGCCAGGTTCTCGGGGATCCAGAGGCGGCGCTTCTCGCCGACCACCATCAGCTGCAGGCCCTCGGTCCAGCCGGCGATGACGCGATCGAGCGGGAAGCTGATCGGCTCGCCGCGCGCGACCGAGCTGTCGAACATCTTTCCGTCCGTGGTCCAGCCGGTGTAGTGCACGCGGACCGAATCGCGCGCGCCCGGATGCTCGGTGCCGGTGCCCTTTTGCTGGACCTTGCTGGCGAGGCCCGAGGCGGTCTTCTCCGCGTCGGCCGGCGGGGCGGCGACGTCGGCGGGGGCGGGGATGGCTCCGGGCTGGTTCACGGCGGGCTCCTTGTCGGCGGCGGCCTTGTCGGCGGCGGCCTTGTCGGCAGCGGCCTTGTCGGCGGCGGCCTTGTCCGCGGCGCCCGTGTCGGCGGCGGCGTTCTCGGCCTTCGCGGCGTTGGCCGCGGCAACGTTCTCGGCCTTGGCCGCCGGCTGCTCGGCCGGCTTTTCGGCCTTGCTGCAGCCCGGCAACACCAGCAGGGCTGCGGCGAGCGCGCCTGCGACGGCGGCGTTCGGGTGGGTGTTGGCGATGTTGCGGACGATAGAGTGGTGGTTTCGCATGGGCGCGGAAGTTGCCGGATCGCGCCGACCTGCGCAAGACCCGACCCGGTTTGCGTTCCGGGGTCGGAAGGGGCAACCTCGCCGGCCATGATCGCGGCCCCTGCCCACGACTGTCCCCTCTCTCCCTTGGCACCGCTGCCCCGTTGGACCGCCGATCGTCCCGGCGTCGGCGGAGTCGCCCGAGCCCAGGTCGAGGATTTCGAGGTGGAGGAGTTGCCGCTCTACACCCCCTGTGGGCAGGGCGATCACCTCTACCTCTGGGTGCAGAAGCGCGATCTCGCCGGGCCGATGTTGCGCCGTGTGCTGAGCGAGCAGCTCGGTGTGCCGCAGGGCGATATCGGCATGGCCGGGCTGAAAGATCGCCGCGCCGTGACGCGCCAGTGGATCAGCGTGCCCGCCCGCGGCGTCGATCCCGACCGCCTCGACGATCCCCGCGTGCAGGTGCTGCGCGCCGAGCGCCACGGCAACAAGCTGCGCACCGGCCACCTCGCCGGCAACCGCTTCGTCGTGCGGCTGCGTGAACTCGAAGGCGATCCGAGTACGTTCGCCGGCCGCGTCGCCGCCAAGCTCGCGGCGATTCGCGAGCATGGCATGCCGAACTTCTACGGTGAGCAGCGGATGGGCCACGGTGGTTCGACGCTCGCGGCGGGTTGGGCGCTCGGTGCCGGCCACGACGGTCGCGTACGCGTGCGCACGCCCGACGGCGTGGTGCACCAACTCCACCTGCGCGATCGCAGCCTGCGTCGGCTCGCCGCGAGCGCGGTGCAGTCGGAGATCTTCAACCGCGTCGTGGCCGCGCGCCTCGCAGCGGGCAGCCTCGATCGCGTTCTGCCCGGCGATCTCTGCCAGAAGACCGACACCGGGGGCTCCTTCGTGACCGACGACATCGTCCGCGAGCAGGGCCGGCTCGAGCGCGGCGAGGTCGCGATCACCGGCCCGATGTGGGGACCGAAGATGATGCGGCCCGCCGCAGACGTCGCTGCTCTCGAAGAGCGCGTGCTCGCCGAGTCCGGGCTCACCGAGTCGCTGTTCCGGACCATCGGGAGCCTGGCCGCCGGCACCCGTCGTGCCGTCGTCGTCCGCCCCGGCGAGCTCGAGGCGACGCTGGACGAGGACGGCTTGCAACTTCGCTTCACGCTGCCGGCTGGCAGCTTCGCCACGGTGCTCATGCACGAGTTCATGGGCCCCTCGGAGGATGCGCTGCCATGCGCCTGAACCTCGGACTTCTCGAGGCCGGCACTCGCCCGCCGCTCTGGCGCGCGGGCCGGGATCTCTTCCGCGCCGGTGGTGTGGTGCGCATCGCGCAGCGCGATCCCGAGGAGGATGGCGGCGACGGCTACGAAGCGGTCGTCGAGCCCGAACGTGGCCGCGAGCGGATGCACGTGGTGCTCGGCATCGATCTCTCCGGGCAGACCGCGGTCCTCGAAGAGTGGGCCTGCGATTGCTCCGACGCCGACGCGGCCTGCTCGCACGTGGTCGCCTCCGCGCTCGCTGTGCGCGACGTGCTCGGCCGCAGCGACAGCGAAGACGTCCTGGCCGATGCAGGCTGGCAGCAGCTCGCGGCGGCTGGCGCCACGGTCGCCGCGGGAGGGCTGCGCAACTCCTGGATCTGCTACGACCTCGCACTCGAGAGCCGCGACGGCGAGACCACCGTCGGCATCGTCCGGCGCAAGCGTTCGATGAACGAGCGCGGTGCCCGCGGCGGCGCCGTGCTCGGCTGGACCCCGACCGCCGTCGGACATTTCGGCTACCGAACGGGCTCGGATCCCGCCAAGAATCGAGACGACCTGATCCCGGTGCTCTGCGTGGTCAACCGCCACGATCTGCGCGTGCGCACGCTGCAGCCGGGCTTCGTCGACGTCTTCCTGCGGCTGTTCGTCGACGCCGAGCCCTATACGCTCCGCGTCGACGGCGAAGACGCCCGCGTCGATGGCGCCGAGCGGCCGATCACGCTCAGCGTCGAGGACGCCTCGGACGGGGGCCTCGAGGTCCGCGCCCGGCTGCGCAGCTTCGCGCCGGGTGGCGAGGAGGACGACGTCGTGCCGATGCCCGGCCCGGTGCCGTGGCTCTACATGCGTCGCGAGCACGCGATGGTGCGGCCGGCCACCGGTTCGCCGCTGGTGCTCGAGTTGTTGCGTCGCCGCCGTGTGCACGTGCCTTCGGACGAGATCGACGCGTTCTGCCGCGACGTGCTGCCGCTGCTGCGCGCCGAGGGCGACCTGCGCGAGCGCTCGTCGCGTCTGCCGCCGCTGCGCTCGGCCACCGGCGTTGCGCGCATCCTGCTCGACGAGGTCGACGGCGCGCTCGCGGTCTCGCTCCGCTTCGGCTACCCGCCGCCGCCCGGACTGCCGGTCGATCGCGGGGAGGCGACGCAGGGCCTGGACGAGACCGGCCACTACGTCTTCGAGCCCGGCGTCGGCCAGCGCATCTTCGCGCGGCACGTCGGCGAGGGCGGCAAGAGCGTCCTCTGGCAGCGGGACGAGGCCTTCGAGCAGCATTGGCTGCAGCGCGTCTCGGACGCCGTTCACGCCGCGCTGCCCGCCACGCTCGCCACCGACGACGCACTCGACTTCCTGCTCGATCGCTTGCCGGAGCTCGAGGCCGAGGGCGCTCGCGTCTTCGGCCGCGAGGGGCTCACTGCGCTCCGGCCCGCGCGGCACGGCGTCTCGGCGCGCGTGCGCCTCTCGTCGGGCATGGATTGGTTCGGCATCCGCATCGAGATGCTCGCCGGCGATGTCGTGCTCGACACCGCCGACGTGCTGCGTGCGTTCCGCTCGGGCGCCCGCCACATCCGCCTGGACAACGGCGAGCTCGCCCGCCTGCCGACGGCGTGGCTGAACCGCAACCTCGGCGCCATCACCGATCTGCAGGAGCTCGGTCGCGAGGATGGCGAAGGCGGCTTCGAGGTCGCGCCCTACTTGGTGCCTTCGCTGCTGGACCTGGTCTCGGACCCGAGCGAGATCGACACGGGCTGGCGCTCGCTGCGCGACCGTCTGGCCGATTTCGCCGGTGTGACCGCATTGCCGCTGCCCGGCGGGCTGCAGGCCGACCTGCGCACCTACCAGAAGCACGGCTACGATTGGTTGTGCACGCTGCGTGACCTCGGCCTGCACGGCTGCTTGGCCGACGACATGGGCCTGGGCAAGACGGTGCAGACCTTGGCCGTGCTGCTCGCCGAGGTCGAAGCCGGCCGCGCGCGGGGCCCGTCGCTGGTGGTCGCGCCGACATCGGTGGTGCAGAACTGGGTCGACGAAGCCCGCCGCTTCGCGCCCAGCCTGCGCGTGCTGCGCCTGGGCGGCGAGGATCGCGCCGGCCGCATCGAGAGCCTCAACGCCGTCGCCGAGTACGACATCGTCGTCACCAGCTACGCGCTGCTGCGCCAGGACATCGACGTGCTCGGCGCCGTGGGCTTCCACTACGCGGTGCTCGACGAGGCTCAGGCGATCAAGAACCCGAACAGCCAGACGGCGAAGTCGGCGCGTCGCATCGACGCCCGCCACCGCCTGACGCTGACCGGTACGCCGATCGAGAACAACCTGCTCGAGCTGTGGAGCCAGTTCGAGTTCCTGATGCCCGGCTTCTTCGGCAGCCGCGCCCGCTTCGTGCGGCGCTACGGCGCGGTCGGCGGCGACGGCGGTCGCGACGGCGCGGCAGAGGCGTTGCGGGTTCGTCTGCGCCCCTTCGTGCTGCGCCGGCTCAAGGCCGACGTCGACCGCGAGCTGCCACCGGTGACCGAGATGACGGTGCGCTGCCAACTCGGGACCAGCCAGCGCGCGCTCTACGAGAAGGTGCGCAACACCTACCGCAGCCGCGTGCTCTCGCTCGTCGACGAGGTCGGCGTCGAGCGCGCCACGCTCGGCGTGCTCGAGGCGTTGCTGCGCCTGCGGCAGGCCGCTTGCCACCCCGACCTGCTGCCCTTCACCGAGGCGCGCAAGGTGCGCGAGTCCGCCAAGACGCGCACCTTCCTGCAGACGCTCGGCGAGCTGCTCGACGAGGGCCGTCGCGTCCTGGTCTTCTCGCAATGGACCTCGATGCTGCGGATCTTGCGCACCGAGCTCGACGAGGTCGGCGTGCAATACGCCTACCTCGACGGTGCCACCCGCGATCGCGCTGGCGTCGTGCAGGATTTTCAGCGGCCCGACGGCCCGAGCGTCTTCCTGATCAGCCTCAAAGCGGGCGGCGTCGGCCTGAATCTGACGGCGGCCGATACCGTCATCCACTACGATCCGTGGTGGAATCCGGCCGCCGAGCAGCAAGCCAGCGATCGCGCGCACCGCATCGGCCAGACGCGTCCGGTGCTCGTGCTGCGCCTGGTCGCCGAAGACACCGTCGAGGAGATGATCCTCGCGCTGCAGGAGCGCAAGCGCGACCTGATGCGCCGCGCCATCGAGTCCGAGAGCGACGGCGTGAAGGCGCTCGGTCGTGACGATCTGCTCGAGATCTTCGGCGAGGGTGGTGCCACGCTGACCGAGCCGGTGGATCTCGGCTCCGACGCCGGCGCGCCGGCAGCCTGAAAACGCGACGGATCGGCCGCCCTTCGCATCTCCAGATCTTTACGAGCGAGCCTGGAATCCGGCACCGTAGCGCACTCGGGCCTCGCCGATGGGGCCCGTCCCGCCCTGCCGCTCCGGTGCGCCTGTCGCGCGCCGCCGCGCCCCACCTGCGCACCCCGCGTGCGACCATCGGAGCCCTCGATGCCTGTCCGTCGAATCGTCCGCACCCTCTTCGTCGCCGCCTTGGTCGCCCTGGTCGCCGCCTGCAGCACCGAGCCCGGTAGCTCCGGTACCGGCGGCAACGACGCCCTCGTCGACGCCAGCAGCGGCAACGACGCCGCCGCCGACACCGGCACCGGCGGCCAGGACACCGTCGCCACCGACACCTCCGCCGCCGACGGCACCGTCGCGGACGGCGCCACCGACGACGGCGCCATCGCCGACACGACCGATCCGCAGGACACCGGCCCGACCGGCCCGACCTTCGGCGAGGTCTTCACCCAGGTGATCGTCGCCGAGGGCTGCAACGGCCAGTACTGCCACGGCGGCATCTGGCCCGACGAAGCCAAGGCCTACAAGCACCTGACGACGGCCACGGTGAAGCTGCCGGCCTGCAAGAGCGCGGCCTACGTGACCCCGGGGGATGCGAGCAAGAGCTTGTTCTGGCTGAAGATCGACAGCACCGCGGTGCACGGATGCGGCAACAAGATGCCCGTCGAGAAGAAGGGCGTGACGGCCGCGCAATCCAAGCTGGTCAAGGACTGGATCGAAGCGGGTGCCAAGCCTTAGACTCGGCGCTCCCCCAGCTTTCGGAGCCCCGATGTCGCCGTCCCGTTCTCCCCTCGTCCCGCTCGTCGTCCTGGTCGCGACGCTCGTCGCGACCGGCTGTGGTCGCACCATGCAGCCGCGTACCAGCCGCCAACTCGATCCGTCGACGTGGCTGCAAGGCGCGGTCCTCGACGCTTCGGACGCCTACCCGATCGCCTTCTGGGCCGATCCCTGCCGGCCGCCGGCCGAGCACGAAGTGGGTAGCGACACGATCCGCACGCAGACGTGGCTCTGCCATTTCGCACGCCAGCTCAACGCAACCGTCGCCAAGCGGGGGCTGTACGATGCCCGCTTCGCCTCGGCCGGCAAGGATGTGCTCGGCGGTCGAATCGAGGCCGGTCTGCACGAGTATCCCTGCGAGCCCGATGCGGTCGATCGCCTCAAGCGCGAGGCCGTGCGGCTCGCGCGCATCGAGCTGGTCAAGGCCGAGACCACGACGCTGCGCGAGACGACCGCGGTTCGCTTCCGCATCGCCGTGATCGTCGGTACGCAGCGACTCGAGTACGAGACCAACTCGTCGGTCGTGAGCTGGGACGTCGACGTTTTTCAACGCCTCGGCACGATGATCCTCTCGGATACGCGCTTCTGGTCGGCCGTGAAGATGGCGCTCTAGGCGCGTCGACTACTCGGCGCCGGCCTCGATCCAGGCCCGCAGCTTCGCGATGGCGTCGGGATCGCTGCCGCCCGTCTGCACCGTCATGTCCGAGATCGGGCCGGAGCCGTCGCAGCCCGCGGCGCTGGCGTTGTCGAATTTCTGCCGCACCGTCTCGTCGAGCACGGCCATGAGGAGGCTCTCGTCCGGCTTGCCGGCCACCACGAAGGGCACGCCGTTGCAGGCGGCCTGGTTGCCGACCAAGCCCGCAGCGCTGCCGCCCTTGAGGGTGGCGCGCGCCGTGTCGGCAGTGGAGAAGTCCAGGCTGGTCTCCGCCCCCGAAGGCTGATTGCCCGGCGAGTGGCAGCTCGCGCATTTGTTGAGGTAGCCGTCGTAGGCGGCGGTGAAGTCGTCGCCGGCGGCGATGGCCTCGCAGCCGGCGGCCGCGACGAGGGTGGCGAGCAGGGCGGCACGGCCCGGCAGCGAACGGAACAGCGAGCGCATCGTCATCCTCCGGTTGCGGGCGTGGTGCGGCCCGCGGCGCGACCCGCGACCGGCGCACCGGCGCCGTCGTCGAGCAACGTCAAATAGAGCTGCAGCGCGTCGCGGTCGGGGCGCCAACGCGGTGCGCCGAATTGGCAGAGCGCAGCGTACACGGCCCGCAGATCCGGCAAAAGGGGCCGGCCGAGCGCCGAGAGCGGTGCGCCTGCGAACAGGTGCAGCTCGGCGGCGGAGCGCACCAGCCAAATCCGCTCCGGCGGGGCGGGTGTGCCGGTCGCGCGGGCGAAGCGATCTGCGTCCGCCAGCCCGGCGCCGAGGTCGGCCATCGCGGCGCGATGCTCGCCGAGCAGGCTGCGAGCGACGCCGCGGTGCCAGAGCATCGCGGCGCGGTCGAGGCGGCCACGGCTCTCGTCGTCGGCGTCCGCCAGCGCGGCGATCCGTCGATCGAGCAGGGGCAACGCGTCGCGTGGGCGACCGAGCAGCAGCTCCGCTCGCGCGCGCAGGCCGTCGCGCAACGCGAGCAGGCGCTTGCGGTCGGCCTCCAGCGGCGGTTGATGCGGACGCCGACCCGCCCGCAGCGCGTCTTCGTCCGCCTTGGCGAGCGCGGCGTCTGCCGTCGCCAAGTGCGCCAGCGTCGCCTTCCCATCGGCCGAAGCCAGCGCCGCGGCCGCCGCGACCAGCGCAGCGCGCGCACGATTCGCGGCGACGCGCTGCAGCTCGGGGCGTGCGAGCAGCGCCTCGGACGCAGCCCGCCCGCGCGCGAGATCGCCGGATTCGAACGCATAGAGCGCCGTCCGGTCGAGCAGCAGCGTGCGGTGGCGGGCAAGCGTCGGGGTGGCGTCGAGTTTCGCTTGCGCGCGCGCGAGCGTGGCCAACGCGGCGTCGGCGAGGCCGACGTGCCATTGCGAGCGCGCGGTCGCCACCAGCACCGCCAGCTCGGCCTCGGGGTCGACGAAGGGCAACGCCATGCGTCGCGCGAACGAGTCCAGGGCGATCCGATGGTTGCCGACGGCCTGCTGCAACAACCCGAGCGCGGCGAGTAGCGCGCCACGGATGCGCGCGTCGCCGTCGGCCAGCGCCAGGGCGAGGCGGTAGCGGTCGTGTGCCTGCACCGCGAAACCGCGCCCGTCGCCGAGCAGGAAGCGTTGGTGTGCCACCCAGCCGCGGAGCTGATGCAAGTGGCGATCGCCTGGTGCGCCTCGTTGCGCGACCGCCAGGTCGGCGTCGGCCGCCTCGAGGGCCTCGCGTCGAGCATCTGCGTCGCCGCCGCCGCCTTCGGCCAGCGGCCGCAGCCGCAGCCACGCGTGCACCGTCCGCAGCGCGGGATGATCCGGCTGCTTCGCGAAGCGCTTGGTGACCTGACCGAGCACGTCGCGGTTGCCCTCGCGATGCTGTGCCTCGACGTAGCCGAGCCAAGCCTCGAGGTCGTCGGTCTGCAGGGTC
The DNA here is from genome assembly GCA_041163625.1 of Pseudomonadota bacterium. Classification (GTDB taxonomy): domain Bacteria; phylum Myxococcota_A; class UBA9042; order UBA9042; family UBA9042; genus JACKFC01. The sequence continues at coordinate 54,977 of JBEARB010000067.1, forward strand.
ACGCCGTAGAAGTTGGTGCGAGCGTCGCGGATCTGTCCGGTGTTCCAGGAGATCCACGCGCGTTCGAGCACGACCTGCCGGAACAGGTCGACGGCCTGCGCGCGGCCCGGATGGTCCCGCGGGATCACCGAGACGTAGGAATTGGCGAACTGGTAGAGCAGCCAAGCGCTGTCGACCGCGGCCGCGCGGGCCACCGTCGCCCGAACCAGGGCGCGGCGTCGATCGAGCTCCCGCCAGCTGCGGAAGATGGCGAAGAGTTGTTCGCGGACGGTCTCTTCCTCGGCGCTGCCCAAGCCCGCCGTCGCCGCCACAGGCGGTCCCCGCTTGGACTTCGGCGGTAGCGCCAGCAGCGCGCGTTCGACATCGAGCCGCATCGCGAGCTCTCCGTCGGGCGCTGCCTTGGCACGCAGCCGCTCGATGGCCTCCCGACGCGCGACGACGCCGCGGCCGCGGGTGGCCTGGCGAACCAAGCGCTCTGCCACATCCAGGCGCTCGGCCGGCCGAAGCGCGCGATGCTCGCCCGCAGCCAGCAACCAAGCATCCGCTTCGGTGTGTGCCTGAAGTGCCCGGAGCCGCGGCACACCGAGCAGGACCACCGCGAGGATGGCGTCGTGACCGAGCGTGTCGGCGGCGCCCAGCCCCTGCACCTGCGCGAGGGCGAGCTCCTCACGACCGAGGTCGTCCAGAATCTCGGCGCGCACGAGTCGCAGCCAGGCTTGTCCGTCCGTGCTCGATTCGGCCTCGCCCAGGGTCGCGAGGCGCTTGTCGGCACGGTCGGCGAAGCCTTCGTCGCGGGCACCGGCGTCGACCCGCGCCAGCTCCTTGCGGTGGGCCGAGAGCGCGACGAGCGCGCGGGCCGCGGCGCTGCGGGCCGCGGAACCTGGACCGCTGCCGGCCTCCGCGGCCGCCCGTCCGGCGTACCAGGACGCGAGGGCCGTGTCGTTGCCGGCGAGCGCGCGCACCGCAAGGGCGCCGAACGTGGCGGACCGCGCCTCCGGTTGCCGTTGCCGTTGCACGAGGTTCGCAAGGAGCAGGCTCGCGACCTGGGGGTCGGTGCTGTGGTCGAGCGCCGTGAGGATCCGCGCCTCGGCCCACGCGGCCGGAACGACGCCGTCGGGCGGCAGGCTGTAGATATCGAGTCGACCGCCGCGCTCGCAGGTCAGGTAGAGCGCGTCCGCGGCAGGCGCCGGGTAGCGGCAATTCCACGAGGCGGGCGTCAGCTGTACCGGTGCGTCGCCCCGCAGCGGTGCCGCGTCGCCGGTTCGAAAGGGCAGTCGGAAGATGACGCCATGGTCGTCTCCGTCGACGACGCCGTCGCCGTTGGTGTCGCGCAGCGATTGCGTGAAGTAGAGCCACCGCCCATCGGGTGAGAACGCCGGAAATCCGGTCTCGCCAGGCAGGTCGACGCGCACCGTGCGGGTCCGCTTGGGGGCATCGACGCGGACGACGTGCAGGCCTCGCCCGAGCTGCATCGCGAAGTGCACGCCGACGGCGGTGCTCGCACGCTCGACGGGCACGTAGACCAGCCAGCGTCCGTCCGGGCTGACGGTGGGGGTCGACACCGAGCGATCGACGAGCACCTCGCCGTCCGCGACGCCGCCCGCCTTGTCGCCCCGCAGCCACACGCGGCGCAGCACCTGCTCGCCGTGCATCGAGCCGCGGGCGACCACGCCGAGGCTGGTGCCGTCCGGGAACCAGAACGCCGAACTCTCCGCGGTCTGCGGTCCACCGAGGCAGCGCCGAGCGCCGGTCTCGAGCGTGCGCAGGCAGACATCGCCGGTCGCGTCGTCGCGCGTCGAGATGTAGAGCAGCGTGCGACCGTCGGGCGAGAGGCGGGGCAGGCTGATGTCGGCGCCCTCGTCGAAGAGCGAGCGGGCTACGCCGTCCGGCAGCGTCTGGCGGAACGCGCCGACGACGGCGTCGCGGTTGCTGGCGAACACGAGCGTGCGGCCGTCCGGGCCGAGGCTGCCGAGGAATTGGTCGCTGTCGCCGGCAGTCAGACGCCGCGGCTCGCGCAGGGCGGCGTCGGTGCCGACCGGTCCCATCATCGCCGCGTGAGCCGACACGGCGAGCAGGAGCGTCAGACCGAAGCTCAGCGCTCGCACGTCTTCGGTCCCCAGACGCCGGCCTGTTGCTCGATCATCCCGCCGCAGACGACGCGCTCGAGGTGGCTCGTGCGCCAGCGGTCGCGCAGGGTCTCGTACGGGACGTCCTTGCGCTGCCGAGCCAACCACGCCCAGACCTGCCGTCGCGAGCGATTCTCCCGCTCGACCAGGCGGCCGACCTCGGCCGGATCGACCGCTCCGGCGCAGCGGCGGGGCAGGCTGCGCAACGTGCCGTCGCGGGCTTCGCCGACGCAGCCGCGCAGCAAGAGCGCGTCCAGTCGTTCCTGCTCGTCTTCGGGGCGCCGCGTCATCGCCGCGATCGCGTCGTGCTCGGCTTTCGGGCGCCACCCGGCCGCCTCCAGCGTGGCGCGTGTCAGCGGTGCCGGGCGCGGGTCGGTCGCTTTGTCGTCGAGGCGGCGCTCGTCGGCCTCGAAACGGCCGGCAGCCTCGGCTTCGAGCGCCGTGCGACGGTCGACCAAGACCACGTCGGGCGCGCGGATGCAGCCGGACGCGCCCACGACCCAGCCGAGGGCGAGCGCCGTCGTGACCCAGCGGGGCGACGACGCGGCGTGGCGGCGGTGGTGTACGGGGCGGGCGTTCACGGCGGCGGGTCTCCCAGCAGCGGCAGGACGGCGCGGGTCATCAGCGGGCCGAGCGCGATGCCGCGAATCTCATCGATGCGGACCAAGTCGGCAAGGCCACCGAGCTCGACCTTCACATCGGCGAAGCCGTGCCGGAAGCGTAGCCGCATCTGTTCGGGATAGCCCAGCTTCAGCGCCAAGCGCGCGCGGTTGGCCTGGAGGTCCTCGTGATAGGGGTCGAGCAGGTCCAGCGCGGCCAGCAGGTGGCCCTTCGACAGGCGCAGCACCTGGGCGCGGCCCTGCACGGCGAGACGCCACGGCTGCAGCTCGAGCGCGGCGTTGGCGTCGATGCGTCCGGGCTGATTCGGTAGGCGCAGGCCCGTGACGTTGCCGCGCAGCAGGACGCGCGTGTCGGCGCCGTCCCACTCGATCGCGCATTGGCCGGTGAGCTGACCGCCGAGCAGGCGCATCTCGAGTTGGTCGAGGCGGAACACGTCGCGGTCGACGCTGGCGTTGGCGGCGAGCGGGCCGACCTGGTGCTTGCCCAGCCGCAGCGACTGCACCGCCAGGAAGTGGTCGCCGGTCAGGAAGGGCTGCTGGTCGACGTAGCGCCATCGGGCCCAGAGGCTGCGCCGCCCGCCGCCGAGCGGACGGACCTGCATCCCTTCGCGCGCGAGCTCGAAGCGCAGCGGGATCTCGCCCTGCACGCCCACGATCTCGGCGTCGGTGGCGGCATGGCGGGCCCCCACGCCCTCGAGGTGGGCGCGCGCTTGCACACCGAGTACGCGGAAATCGCCGGTCTCGATCGCGAACGGCAGGCGCACGACGCCCTGGGTCCGGACCCCGAAGAGCTCGGGCAGGCGGTCGAGGTCCTGCCGGAGTTCGCCGTCGACTGCGGCGCCGCGCGCACCCGGGACGCCGCCGTCGTCGTCGTCCGAGAGGCCGATGCGATCGATGCGACCGCGCGCCCAACCCGAGCTCCCGGTGGCTTCGTTGCTGAAGGTCGCGCGCTCGAGTGCGAGTTTGCCGACCCGGTCGACATGGGCGCGGACGGTGGCGCGCGCGTCGGCGACCGGCAGCGCCGGCATCAGGTCCTGATCGAGGCGCTCGAGCTTCGCCTCGCCCTGCAGTTCCAGCCCGCGCAGGCTGCGGTCCAGTGGCCCCTTGACCCGTAGCGTGCCGCCGGCCTTGCGGAGGTCGAAGGGGTGGGCGCCGAACGCGCCACGCATCCGCAGCATGGCGCCCTCGAAGGTGGCCTCGAAGCGGCCTTGGCTCACGCTGAGCTGCATGCCGCCGTCGACCTGCGGCGCGGCGACGTCGAGACCCTCCTGATGGCAGCGCAGGCCGTAGACGGTCGCTTTGCCCTCGGCGCGGACGTCGGCCGCGGCCGGCCGATCGGCCCACGCCGCGAGTGTCGCCGGGCGGTCCAGCGCGGCCAGCGGCAGCCGAATCGCAAGCGTGCCCTCGCCGTGCAGCCGCTCGCCGTCGATGCACGGCACGCCGGCGGCCAGGGCGGCACCCAGCTTGCCGAGCTTGCGCACCTTGCCGCTGCCCTCGAGCTGCCAGCCGTCCCCGCGCCGGACGGCCAAGCTCGCCTCGCCACGGGTCTTGCCGTCCAGGTCCAGCCGCGCGCGCAACGTCGCGGAGCGCAGGCGCTGGTCCGCCAGGGCGACCTCGACCTCGGCCTGCGCCCGGGTCGCCGGGGTGCGTGCGCCGTCGACGCGCAGGCCCTCGGGCAGCAGCACGATCGTTGCGTTCAGACCGGTCGCGCGCACGGTGCCCGACATCGTCGAGCGCAGGCGTTGGCCGCTGACCACGCGCTGTTGCATTCGCAGCTCGTAGCCGTCGAGCTGCAGGGCGCTCTCGTGCTCCGCCCGGGCGGCGAGGAGCCATCGCGCCCAATCGTCGGCCGGCTTCGCGTGCGGCAACGCCAGGCTGCCCCGGCTCTCGACGCCGACGTGGCTGAGCTTGCGCACGACGACGGCGCCGTCGCGCGGGAGCCGGACACCGACGGTCGCGGCGAGCTGCAGCGGGTCGCGCACGCCGAGCCGACCATCCCATCGCAGCGGCGCGTCCGCCGGTCGGCGCGCGGTGAGCGCGGCGTCCATGCCCGGGCCGGTGGCGCGGAGCGTCAGACGATCGAGCTCGAATGCTCTGACGGCCGTGGGATCGGCGCCGGCGCGGGCGGCAAGGCCACGCAGGTCCAACTCCGCGCGCGCGGTGCCGGGCAGCGCGTGCCGCCCGACGCGCAGCTGCGCCACGTCGCCGCGCGCGTGGGCCTCGTCGCAACGCCAAGATCCGTCGGCGCCTCGGCGAACGCCCGCGGCAGACAGCTCCGCCTTCGCCTCGCTGAGCGCGATCGCCTCGCCGCCGAAATCGGCGTCGAGCGACTCGGCCGCGACCTCGAGCCGTTGTCGTGCCGGGTCGCCCTCTGCCTGCAGCGACGCTGCGCGCACTTCGGCCGACGCCCCCGCTGCCCGTCCGCTCGCGCGCTCGACACCGGCGTCGATCCGCCCGGCGAGCCCGCCGGCCCAGCGCGCATCGAGCCGCGGCGACTCGAGCGTGGCGCGCGCGTCGCCGACGGCGCCCGCGAGTTCTCGGGCGCGCAGCGCGACCGTGGCGCCGGGCTCGGGCTTCAGCGATGGCCAGCCCGCTGCGGCGTCCACCGCCACGGTGGCGTCGCGGACGCGGGCCGTCACGCCGCGCGCGGCGGCGTCCAGGTCGCGCGTCTCCGCGCGCAGGCCGACGACCAGCCGGTCGCCCAGACCGTGCGCCTGCAGCGTGGCCTTCGCGTGCGTCACCGCCAGCCTCGCCGTCGGCGCGCGCACGTCGACCGCGTCGAGCGCGACGGTCGCGGTGAGGTCGGCAGCCAGCGCCACCGCGGAGATCTCGCGTGCCGCACCGCTGGCGGTCGCGGTGAAAAGGCCCGGCCATCGCGCGGCGAGGGTGAGCGCTTCCAGTCGCGGGCGCAGGGGGGCCCCGGCGGTGCTCGGGTCGTCCACCGCACCGCGGAGCGAAAAGCGCGCCTCTCGGCTCGGTTCCTCCGTCGAGAGCGTGACGCGGCCGCCCTCGACGGTGACGCTGGCGCCCGGCCCGCCGACGTGGACCTCGACCCGAACGGCCGCGAAATCCTCGGCGCCGATGCAGCCCCGCGCGCCGCCGAGCCAGCGCAGCGACGGGCTCCGCACCCCGGCCTGGAGCCGAACGCGGTCGCGGGCGAGCTCGAGCCGCAGGGTCGGCGTCGCGCGCGCCTCGGCGGTGGCGGCGTCGGCCGGGGCCGCGGCGACGGCGCGGGTCCACGCATCGGCCAGGCCGACGGCGTCGTCGACCCAGGGCTGCAGCTCGGGCGGCAGCGCGTCCGGCCGCGACGCCAGCGCCTCGGCCACGCGGTCGAGCAGCCAGGTCCGCGGGAGCCCGTCGATCCGCACCTGCCACGGCGCCCCGTCGGTCGTCATCGTGGCGACAGTCTCGGCGTCGCCGTCCGCGCGTAGGCGGATGCCTCCGCCGTCGATGGTGAGGCGTGCATCGGTTCCGGCGAGCGCGGCTCGAACCGAGATGCCCTGCACGGACAGCGCGTCGAGCGCGTAGCCGCGGGCCGCGTCGAGCGCGCGCAGCCAGCCCGAGGGCGGCACCGGCGGGCTCGGCTCGCTCGGCGGCGGGAGCGTCAGCGCGCGCGCCCAGCTGCCGCCACCCTCGCCGCCGACCACGACACCGATGTGCACGCCGCGCACGGTGATCGCGTCCACGCGCCGCGTCTGCTCGAGCAGGGCGCCCAGGCGCCAACGGATCTCGACTTCGTCGACGGCCAGCAGGGGGCCGACGCGCGCGTCGTCCGCCGGCGGATTCTCGATGCGCAGTCCGCGCAGCACCAAGCCCGACGCGCTCACCGCGCCGGACTCGTAGCGCAACGTCGCGCCGGCCAGGTCCTGCGCCAGCGCGGCCACGCGGCCCTGCACGAGCGGGTGCGCGAGGTGGCCGGCCAGCCACGCGCCCACGCCGATCGCGCCGATCGCGCCGAGCAGGCAGGCGATCGCGAGCCGTCGCAGCCAACGTCGTCGCGGACGCGGCGGCGTGACCGGATGGCGTTCCTGCGCGGCGGCGGGCGGCAGCTCGAACGGCGGCTCCTGCGACAACGATTCCCTCCCGACGCGATGGCGCGCGCGCGACCTTAGTGAGGTGTGCGCGCAGTTGCCAGCGCCGCGAGCAGGGCGAAGCCGCCGAGCGCGCCCAGCGCCGTCAATCCGAGCGTCGGCAGCGCTACCGCGACGAGCGCGCCCGCGACGAGCGCGCCCAAGCCATCCAGGCCGACCAAGCGATCGGCGGGCATGCCCGGCTCGGCCAGCAGCGCCGCGAACGCCAGCGCGCCGGCGCTGCCGCACACCGCGGCCGCGGCAGCCGCCGCGAGTAGCGCGAGGTCGCCCGCCGCGCTCGCCAGCGCGCCGTCGATCGGCCCGGCGAGTGGGCCGAGGGCGAGCATCGCCGCGAGCGTCGTCCCCGCGCCGAGCCAGCGCCGGCGAGCGGCGTCGTGCGCCCACGCCGTCGCCGCCGCGCCCGCCAAGAGCGCGGCGGCCAGCATCCACGACGCACCCGTGCCCGGGTGCCCGCTCCACGGCACGCCGCGGGCCAACGCGACGATCTGCAGCGTCGTGCCGCCGAGCCCCGCCGCCACACCGGCGTAGGGCAGAGCGCGCGGCAGGGGCGTCGCCCCCCGGCGCCGGCGCAGCAGCGGCAGCGCGAGCAGCAGCAAGGCCGCGGCGACCCACGCCTCGGCGGGCCAGCCGAAGGCGGCGTCGTACGCCAGCACGGGGCGATCGTCTGCCGGCACGCGCCCCGCCGTCGCGACCGGTCCGTCCGTCGCGCCAGCGTCCCGCGCGGCCACGAGGACGGCGGAGAGCGCCTCTTTCTCCTCGCTCGCGGCACACAGCACGCGCGCCGCGCTCTGCTCCGGTGCGTCCGGCAGCTGCGCGCACGCCGCGTGGCCCGGGCCGAACGCCGCGTCCATCGCCCGCAGCGTGGCGGTGCCGAGCGCGGCGCGGTTGTGCACGACCAGCACGCGCCCAGCCGGCTCCAGCACGCCGCGAGCGAGCGCGAGCGCCTCGCGAGTCAGCAGGCGCGCGTCGACGTGGGTGCGGCCGCGCAAGCCCGCCGGCGCGGTCTCGACCAAGCCCAAGAGCACGCAATCCCACCGCCGGTCGGTCGCACGTGCGGCGGCGAGGAAGCGGCGCCCCTCTTCCGTGTGCCAGCGCACCCGGGCGTCGCGCAGCGCGGTGAGGTGCGAAGGGGCGTGTCGGCGCAGCAACTCGGCCATCGCGGCGTTCTGCTCGACCGCGTCGACCCTTTGGGCCCCGGCCTGCAGCGCGACGACGACGTCCAGGCCAGCGCCTGCGCCCAGGACGAGCACGCGGCCGCCGCGGCAGCCGTCGAGGGCGGGCCGCCGCAAGCCGACCTCGCGCTCGAGGGCGGCGTCGTCGAAGCGTGTGGCGTGGCCGTCCCAGCGCGGCGCGCGCGCGACGTGCATCCCGTCGGTGTACAGGCGCAGGGCGGCGGCGTCGGGAGCGCCGACCAGGTCGGTGCGTCCGGCCGGACCGAAGGCGGTCGCGCGGACGGGCTCGCCGCTCCGCGCGACGTCGGCGTCGAGGTGACGCTGCACGCCGACGTCGGCCGGTAGCTTTGCGGCGACCCAGGGCGACGGCGCCAGCGCGAGGCAGGTCAACGCGCCGGCCGTGGCGATGACGCGACCGCTGCGCCGGGTCGCCGAGACCGCCGTCGCCGCGGCGAGCGCGCTCGCGCCCGCCAGCAGCGCCGCCGCGCCGCCGCCTCGCGACAGCGCCAGCGGCCCGACGACGCCCAGGCCCAGCGCGGCGCCGACCAGCTCGGCGACGTAGCGGAGGTGTCGCCGACGCGCGTCGGGGGCGGCGGCGAGTGCGGACGCGGAGACGGAGCCGAAGGCGACGAAGGGCACGGCGAAGCTCGCGGTGCCCCAGGCGAGGTCCGAGCGCGGCAGCCAGAACGCGGCGCCGGCGGCGGCCCCGGCGCCGAGCGCGAGCGCAACGGACCCCGACGGCGAGGGTCGACGCGCCGCCCACAGCGCGCCGACGGCGAGCCCGAACAGGGCGACCGCCAGCGTCGCGTAGGCCAAGCCGTGATAGAGCAGCACGCTGCCCAGGCGAAGCACGCCGGCTTCGCAGGCGCCGAGGCCGGCCGCGGCCAGCAGCAGCGCCGCCCGGACACGGCGCTCCATCAGCCCGTGTTTCGCATTCCGGCGGCGACGCCGTTGATGGTGACGGCCAATGCGTCCACCAGGGTCTGCGAGGCGGACTCGCCGGCGCGGCGATAGCGCGCGAGCAGCTCGACCTGCAGCAGATTCAGCGGATCGACATAGGGGTTGCGGACCGCGATCGAGCGCGCGAGGACCGGGTTGTCTGCCAGGAGCGACGACGTGCCGAGCGTGGCGAGTACGGCTTCGCGGGTCTCGGCCAAATCGTGGGCGAGCTGTGGACCGAGCGTCTGCGCCTGCTCCGGGGCGAGGCGCGCGTCGTAGACTGCGGCGATCTCGGGGGAGGCCTTGGCCAACACCATCTCGACCATGCCGAGGGTGGTGCGAAAAAAGCGCCACTGGCGCGCCATCTCGTGCAGCAGCGCCGGGTCGCGTTCGGTCCGAGCCCACTGCAGCGCGTGGCCGACGCCGTACCAAGCCGGCAGCATCAGCCGCGTCTGCGTCCAGGCGAAGACCCACGGGATCGCACGCAGGCTCTGCACGCCACCGCCGGCCTTGCGGCGGGCGGGCCGACTGCCGACCGGCAGCAGACCGAGCTCGCGTTCGGGCGTCACCGCCCGGAAATACGGCACGAATCGCGGATCGTGCCGGATCGTCGCGTCCCAGCGCTGGTGCGCGTGCTCGGCCATCTCTGCCAGCAACGCCTTCCACCTCGGATCCGGCGCCGGCGGCGGCGCCAGGGTCGCCTCGGCCACCGCCGTGACATAGAGCTCCAGCGTCCGTAGGGCGATGCCGGGCAAGCCGAACTTGGCGTGGATGATCTCGCCCTGTTCGGTGACCCGCAGCGCCCCCCGCACCGTTCCGGGGGGCTGCGCCAGGATCGCTTGGTGGGTCGGGCCTCCGCCGCGACCGACGCTGCCGCCGCGGCCGTGGAAGAGCACCAGCCGGAAGCCATGCCGACGCGCGACGTCGGCGAGCTGCTCTTGGGCGCGGTCGAGCGCGACCGCGGCGGCGAGGCGGCCGGCATCCTTGGCGGAGTCGGAGTAGCCCAGCATCACTTCGACGAACGGTGCGGCGGCCGGGGCGGTCGGGTCCGGCGCCGCGCGGAAGCCCAGGCCGGCGAGCCGATCGAGCACCGCGGGCGCGTTGCGCAGGTCCGAGCGGGTCTCGAAGAGCGGCACCACCCGCAGCGGCGCCCGCATGCCGGCGGCCTTCTGCAGCAGCTGCACGGCGAGCACGTCGCTCGCGGCCCCGGCCATCGAGATCACGTAGGCGCCCAAGGCGTCCCGCGGCAGGGTCGGCAGGCAGCGGAACGTCGCCAAATCCGCGGCGGCGTCGGCGTCCAGCGCGAGATCGTCGGGGACCAGCGGGCGCGGGTTGTCGAGCTCGCGCCGCAGGAACTTCACGCGCGCGTCCTCGTCCCATTCCAGGTAGCTGCCGAGCCCGAGCGCGCGCGTGATCGCGTCGAGCAGCGCGGCGTGACGCGGGGCCTCTTGGCGCAGATCCAGGCGCACCAACGAGAGGCCGAAGACATCGACACGCCGAAGCAGATCCCGCAGCGCGCCGTCGGCAACGGCGTCGAGGCCGTCGCGGCAGAGTGCGTCGTGGCAGAGCTGAAGATCGGCGCGTAGCTCGGCGGGGCTCGCGTAGGGCGCGGCCGCCGTCGCCGGTGCGCGCCGCTCGCCGCGCGCCAAGGTCCGCGCCTGACGCCGGTTCGCGTCGAGCCGGTCGCGGATGGTGCCGAGCAGCGCGCGGTAGGGTTCGGCGGCGTCGCCGACGCGCTCGGTCAAGGCGTCGTCGGCGCTCCGGACCGGCAGCGCGGCGCGCAGGCGATCGACGGCGTGCCAATACAACTCCGCTGCTTGGAAGCGCGCCAACCAGACCACGCGGCGGGTGGTCTCGGCGTCGACGTTCGGGTTGCCGTCGCGGTCGCCGCCCATCCAGCTGCCGAAGCGGATCGGCGCGGCGCCGGCCGGCAACCCGTCCCCGGTGTGTCGGCGCAGCGCCGC
>JBEARB010000068.1:0-4066 GCA_041163625.1 Pseudomonadota bacterium
AACGTGCGGCTGAGTGTCGAGCAGTTGCCGTCCGAAGCCTTGTTGCCGTAGCTGTCGGTCGCGTCGAGGGTCACGGTGTAGGTACCATCGGGCAGCGCGATCGGGGGCGAGCCGACCTGCAGGGCGACCGAGGCGGTGAACGAGCCGTTCTGCACCTTCGAGACGGGCGTGTCGATGAAGGTGGCGCCGCCGTTCAGGGTGACCTTGGCCTCGACGATCGCGCCTTCGAGGCCTGTCGCCGTGGCGCCGATCGAAAGCGACGTCGCCGCCGTCACGAAGCCCTCGGTCGGCAGTTGGATCGTCATGCACGGTGCCGGGATGGCGACCACGAAGTTGACCGGGAGGCTCTCGGCCGGGTTGCCGGCATCGTCGCGCGCGAGGCAACTGACCGCCGAGCCGAAGGTCTCGGTGTCGATGGCGACCGGGATCGTGAGGGTGCCGGCGCCGCCGGAGACGGTGGCGGTGCCGACCGCGGTGGTCGAATACGGCGCGCCGACTTCGTTCTTGCGGCAGAAGACCGAGATGTTGGTGCCGTCGATGGCGTTCTGGAGCGCCACCTCGATCGAGGTCTCGAAGATCTTGTCGGTCGCCTTGTTCGCGTCGTCCTTGGCCAGCAGCGTCGCGCCGCCGAGCGGCGAGGTGATGGTGATCGAGGCCTTGCTGGCGATCGCGGTGAACGTCGTCTCGGCCTCACCGACCAGACCACAGCTGTTCGTGGCAATGACCTTGATCTTGTACTCTTTCGAGGCCTCGAAGCTCAGATCGAATTCGAACGAGTTGTTCAGGTTGAGCTGGGTCTTGCCCTTCTCGACATCGTCGACGAAGACTTGGATGGCCTGCACGTCCGAGGCAGTCAGCGTGGTCACGGTGCCGACGAGCGCGAACTGGATGCCATTCTCGGAGTTGCCGTCGGTGTCGTTGGCGAGCGTGACGGTGCCCGAAGCCGGCGACAGGAACGTGATCTCCGGCTTGTCGGTCGTAATCGTGACCTGCTGCGCCGCGGACTGGCCGCTCGGGCGATCGGTGTGGGCCTGATCCTCGACCACGGCGACGACGCTGGCTTGCGCGCCGTTCAGACCGCTGGCGCCGGGCGCGAGCGTGGCGATGACCGTCGCCTTGCCGCCGCTGAGCGCGACCTTCTCGGACTCGCTGATCTTTCCGGTGGTGTCGGTGACCTTCAGGTAGGCGTGGGTGCAATCGGTGGTCGCGGTGGTGACCGTGAAGGCGGCCTGGAAGCCGTCCGTGGCCGTGTCGGCGTCCTGGTTCAAGCACTCGGCGACCGGGACGAGGGCGGCGTTGCAGGCATTGCCGCAGTTGAGCAGCACCGACTTGGTGGTCGCGACGGCCTGGCCGCTGACCTGCGCGTTCACGGCCAGCGCGAGCTGGTTGCCCGACGCGCACGGGATCGTGACCTTCTCGATGGTCGCGGCGCCGTCGGTCATCGTGCCGGTGCCGGCCGACTTGCCCTCGACCAGCACGTCGATGGTGGTGCCGTTCGGGACATTCTTGCCGGTCACGACGACGTCGATCTGGAAGCCCGGATCGGCGAGCGTGTCGTACTTGTCCATGCTGAGATCGAAGATGGCGGCGTTGGTCGGATCGACCAGCGCGGGGCCCTTCTTCGTGTCGACCTGGAACGAGAGCGTCGCGGTCACGGTGGTATCGCCACCGATGATGTCCGCGTCGAGCCCGCCGCCCGCGTCGGTGTCGGCCCCGGAGACATCCGTCTTGGCGAGCACCGGATCGTCGTCACCACAACCGGCGAGTACACCGGTGAGCAACAGGACCGCAGCGAACATGCGGAAAGAATGTCGAGACGCCATCATCGCTCCTCAATCGGTCGCCGGCCTCGCGTTGCCACGGTCTTAGGCCGGCGCACTCTCTCGACCACACAGGGGCAGCCCTTCCGTCAACCGTTCGGCCGCTTGCCACAGGGCACTTGGTCGCACGACGTACGGCGAGGCACGGGGAGTCTGCCAGGAACTGCCTGTCGCAGCAAACCCCTCTCGCTCATGCTCGGACCTCCACGATCTGCTTTTCGAGCAGCATTCGCAGGAATCGTTCGGTCTCGGCACGAATGGTCGCTTCCTCCGCATCGAATCGATGCGCGAGCTCCCCCACGAGGTCGTCGACCGTGCGCGGTTGTTCGGCGAGGGCGCGGACGATCGCGACGCCCGAGGCGACGGCCACGCGATGCATGCCGCGATCGGCCGTGACGAAGAAGTAGGCGCCATCGACCTCGCGTCGCGCGGCGTCGGGACGGAGGGCGAACCGTGCGTCGGCACCTGCGGAACTTGGACTCATCGAGGCCTCCTCGGCGCGCCGAGCGCCGCACAGGGTACGTTGCCGGCGTCGACCGGCGCGATCAATGGCGAGTGACGGGCAAGGTGGAGTCGGGCAGCACGATGCCGTGGGTGCGTTCCGCCTCGCTGACGCCGACGTAGATCGGCTCGGCCGCGCGTGGTGATCGAGCCGCGAGTGCGGGCATCGCCGAGAGCGCGGGCAGCTCGACCGGAAGCGCCCGGTCGGCATCGATCGCACACGCCAGCAACACCGACGCCTCGGCCGCTACCGTGCGATGCGGGGCCTGCTGCAGCCGAGCAACCGCCTCTGTGATTGGCAGCTCCTCTACCGGCGCGCCGGGCAGATCGAGGTAGACGTGGCGCGGACGAGCCGCGAGCAGCACCGCCGCGGACGTGTCGCCAGCCGCCGCGCGTGCGAGCGCGAATGAGTCCACGCCGAGGGCTGGGATCCCATCGGCGTATGCGAGCGCCCGCGCGACGGCCAAGCCGAGACGGACACCGGTGAACGAGCCAGGACCGACCTCGACGAGGATGCCGGCGACCGGCTCACCCGGAGCTTCCGCAAGCAGCGCTTCGAGGTGGGCGAGGCAGCGCCGCGGTTGACCGCGACGCCAACGCTCCCGGCGCTCCAGGCGCAGGGTCGCTTGGCCTGCGCGCACGTCGAACAGGGCCGCTGCCTCGACGTCGGTGGCGGTCGAGATCGCGAGCCAGTGCCCGTCAGAGAGGACGTTCTGGGTCATCGCTCGGTTCAACCGTTCGCGAGCGAGGCGATCAGCCGCTGGAAGTCGTTCTTCATCACCACGACGAAGAGCAGCGCGAGGAAGGTCATGCCGACGTAGGCCGCGACCATGCGCGTGCGCAGGCTCACCGGCTCGCGTCGAACGGCCTCGATGGCGAGGAAGAACAGGTGCCCGCCGTCGGCGATCGGGATCGGGAGCAGATTCAAGATCGCCAGGTTGACCGAGAGCCAGACCATCAGCTTGAAGAAGTAGCCCCAGCCGAGATCGGCGGTGCGAGAGGCGAGCTGCGCCATGAAGATCGGGCCGCCGACCTCTTTCACCGGCACGTGGCCCCGGAACAGACCCGCGACCGTCAACACGGTCACCCGAATCGCCTCGGTCATCTCGTCCCGCGTCTGCAAGGCGGCGTACCGAAGACGCGATGCGTTGGGGATCATCTCCGGCCCTTCGTAGCGCTGCATGGGGCCGGCTCCGAATCGGAGCTGCGGCCGCTCGTTCCGATCGAGGCGGACCAGCGGCTGAACGAGCACGTCGAGCTCGCTGGCCTGGTCCTGCACGACGCGCCGCACGCGCACGGTGCGTGGCTTCAGGGCCTTGCCGAGGTGCGCCAACAGGGCGTCGCCGTCGAGCCCGCGCGCGGCGTCGTCGGCGCGAGCCTCGTCGTACGGCTTGCGCAGTCGGTCGATCAGCGCGAGGTAGCTGCCGACCGGTTCGCCGTCGAGCGCGAGGACTTGGTCGCCGACCTGCAACCCGGCGCTCGCTGCCGGCGAACCCGCCTCCAAGTAGCCGATCACCGTCTGCGCCGCTTCGAGGCCGAGCGCATCGGCCGATCCACCGCGCAGCGTCAGTTCGCGGGCGCGGTCGCGGGCGTGCAGTTCGCCGTCGTGGGAGGAGATGGCGCCCTCGTCGAGGGGCTCGCTGTGGCGCGGCGGAGCGACCTGCAGCCTGACCTCGCGCCCCTCGGCCTGCTTGAGCGCGGCGGTCACCTCCCAGAGTCGTCGCGTCGGCTTGCCGTCGACCGAA
>JBEARB010000069.1:0-16769 GCA_041163625.1 Pseudomonadota bacterium
CGGCGCCCTACGTCGACAACGGCGTCGAGGTCACCGGGCGCCACCGCCTCGGTGAAGGCAGCGAACTCGACTGGTCGGTCTACGTCATCGGCGGCTTGCGCGCCTCGGACGGCGCCGCCGACCTCGACTTCCTGCAGTCGCGCTCGCCCGAGCGCTACTACGTCGACAACAACTCGCTGCCGGCGGTGGGCGGCCGCGCCGTCTGGTCGCACCTCGGCGCGGAGAATTCGCTGCGGCTCGGGCTCTCGTTCATGGCCGGCCACGCCGACCCCTCGCGCCGGCTCGAGTACCAGATCTTCGGCGCGGACGCGGTGCTCGAGCTCGGCTCCACCACGCTGCGGGCCGAATACCTGCTGCGCCGCCAGCGCATGGGTTTCGGCCCCGACCCGACTTTGCAATTCGTCTACGGACCCAACGCCACCGGCGGCTGGAGCCCGCATTTCCTCAAGGACGGCTTCTACGTCGAGCTCGAGCGGCCGTTCGGCTCGGTCGACGCCGTGCTGCGCTTGGACGGAATGACGCGCTACGGCAACGTGCCGGTCGGCAGCGCCATCGACGCGAGGGCGTGGATCGTGCGCTCGACCGCCGCGGTCGCCGTGCGTATGTTCGACCGCCTGCGCTGGAAGGCCTCGGTCGAGTGGTACCGCTTCTCCGACTTCGACGACCAGGTGGCGACCCACCTCGGTCTGGTG
Organism: Pseudomonadota bacterium; assembly: GCA_041163625.1. GTDB lineage: Bacteria > Myxococcota_A > UBA9042 > UBA9042 > UBA9042 > JACKFC01. Next base: position 693 of record JBEARB010000069.1, read on the forward strand.
ACCGCGTTTTGAGCCGCCTCCTCACCGCTTTCGCGCTCGTCGTCGCCGCCACCGGCTGTGCGTTCGTGTTGCCGGAGCCGCCGGCTGCGCCCCTCGCCGACGCGGCCACCGACGCGGTCGTCCTCCCCGACGTCGGCCTCCCTGACGACGCCAGCGCCACGACCGACTAGCGCGAGCGCAGCGTCGGCAACGCCAGGCGTCGCTCCGACTCGAAGATCAGGCTCGTCTCCAGATGCGCCACCTCGTCGCGGGTGGTGAAGCCGTCCATCGCCAAGTCGCGCAGGTGATCGGCGTCGCGGACGGCGACGTGCACGAGGAAATCGGCCGCGCCGGTGACGTGGTACCAGCCGATCACCTCCGGCAGCGCGCGGGTGTGGGAGAGGAACGCCTGCACGTCTTCGCGCCGGTGGCGACCGAGGCGCACCGCGATCAACGCCTGCAGGCCGACGCCGAGCGCAGCCGGGGCGACGTCGGCGTGGCAACCGCGCAGCACCCCGCGCTCGCGCAGCCGACGCACCCGGACCAAGCAGCTCGAGGGCGCCAGGCCCACGCGCGCCGCGAGCTCCTTGTTGGAGAGCCAGCCGTCGGTCTGCAAGGCCTCGAGCAAGGCGAGGTCGATGGCGTCGAGCTCGGTCGGTTGCAGCGGCGGCGGCTCGGGCGGTGGTGGATTATGATTCGGCTGCATCTCAATTCTCCCGAAGCAGATTCGGAGTTGTTGCCGAATCGCGGTGAAGTTCAGCAGTCTATTCGTTGGACGCCGCAGGGTCGAGGGGCGACGCTCCTTCGTGGTGGGGCGCCCGTCTCGGGCGCGGCGGAGGTGATCGATGGGTGGGGCGACGGGATTCCGGACCCGGGCGGTGCATGCTGGCCGGGCGAGCTTTGCGGAGGCCGGGGTTCACGCCCCGCCCATCGATCTCTCGACGACCTATCCGCTGCGCGACCTCGACCGCGCCGGCGCGAGCCTGGACGCGTTCGCCGCCGGTGCCGCCGAGGCGCCCGATCCGATCTACACCCGGCTGCACAACCCGACGGTCGCGCATTTCGAGGCCGCCGTCGCCGAGCTCGAGGACGCGACCGACGCCGTCGCCTTCGGTTCGGGCATGGCCGCCGTCACCGCCTGCCTGCTCGCCGCGCGCGCGGGTGGCAAGGACCACGTCGTCGCCGTGCGGCCGCTCTACGGCGGCACCGACCACGTGCTCGCAAGCGGTCTGCTCGGGGTGCGCGCGACCTTCTGCCGCGCCGACGAGGTGGCCGCCGCGATCGAGCCCGGCACCGCGCTGGTACTGGTCGAGACGCCGGCGAACCCGACCTGCGCCCTGGTCGACATCGAGGCGGTGGTCGAGGCCGCCGGCACGGTGCCGGTGCTGGTCGACTCGACCTTCGCGACGCCGGCGCTGCAGCAGCCGTTGCTTCACGGCGCGGCCTTGGTGCTGCACAGCGCGACGAAATTCCTCGGCGGCCACGGCGACGTCATCGCCGGCGTGGTGGCGACCGACGCGGCGTGGGCGGCGCGGCTGCGGCAGGTGCGCGTGCTGACGGGCGCGTTGTTGCATCCGCTCGGCGCGTTCTTGTTGCATCGCGGCTTGCAGACGCTGCCCCTGCGGGTCGAGGCGGCGCAGCGTGGCGCCATCGCGCTGGCGGAGAAGCTGGCTTCGCATCCGGCCGTCGCGCGGGTGTTGCATCCCTCGTTGCCCGGCTGCGATCCGGCCCATTTGGTCGGGCGGCAGATGGCCGGTCCCGGCGCGGTGCTGGCGTTCGAGCTGCGTGGTGGGCACGACGCGGCGGCGGCGCTGCTGCGGCGGGTGGAGCTGCTGACGCCGGCGGTGAGCCTGGGGTCGTGCGACAGCCTGATCCAGCATCCGGCGGGGCTGACCCATCGCGTCGCCGGCGCGGCGGCGTGCGCCGAGGGCGGCGTCGGTCCGGGGCTGCTGCGGCTCTCGGTCGGGCTGGAAGATCCCGACGACCTGTGGGAAGACCTCCGCGCTGGCCTGCGGGCCGCCGAAGGAGGGCGCGATGGAGCCGGATTTTTGGCATGCAAGGTGGCGTGAGGGGCAAATCGGCTTCCACCGCGCGGCGGTCGAGCCGGCCCTCGCCGCACATTGGACGACCCTGATCGGCCCCGCCGACGGGCGCCGCGTCCTCGTCCCGCTCTGCGGCAAGACGCACGATTTGCGCTGGCTGCTCGAGGCCGGCCATCGCGTCGTCGGCGTCGAGCTCTCCGCGGTCGCCTGCCGCGATTTCTTCGTCGAACAGGGCTGGCAAGCCGCCGTCGAGGAGGGGCAGGGCCGCGACCGACGCACCGGCCGCGCCGTGACGTGGCGCCGACACCGCGGGCTCGGCCCCGCCGACGGCCTGGAGCTGGTCGAGGCCGATATCCTTGCGCTCCCGGACGACGTGCTCGGCTCGGTCGAGCTGCTCTACGACCGCGCGAGCCTGATCGCGTTGCCGGCGGGCGGGCCGCAGCGGCTGCGCGAGCGCTTGGTCGAGCGGCTCGCGGGTTGGCTGCCGACCGGCGCACGCGGCTTGCTGGTGACGATGGACTACCCCCAGGAGCAGCGGCGTGGGCCGCCGTTCGCGATCGGGCCGGCGAGCGCCGAGGCGTTGTTGGGCGCGGCGTTCGAGGTCGAGGCGCTCGCCGAGCGTGATTTGCTCGCGGAGGAAGGCGGCTCGCGGTGGCCGGTCGATCGGCTCTCGGAGCACACCTTCGCGCTGCGGAGGCGGTAGGCGGGCAGCGCCGCGCTACTTCACGATGCTGACGTTGTCGCCCTCGATGACGAGCACCTGCGGCGTGCCGCCGTAGTGCTTGGCGAGCCCGACGTCGACCCGCCAGACCAAGCCACCACACGCCGCGTTGATGCCCTGGGGCTGCACGGTATGGGCGACGACCATGCGTTTGGCACCGAGGGCGGCGAGTGCGTCCTTGGCGAGCTGGCAATCGGCGGCGTCGGGGTCGGACGAGTAGTGGCGCGACCAGACCGGGCAATCGTCGCCCGAGGTGCTGGCCGGGCGTTCGGCGTCGCCGCGCATCCAGGCTTGGATCTCGGCGTTGATGGCGGCGATGCCGTAGCTGACGTGCGCGGGCAACACGCCGCCGTGCACAAAGACGGTGTCGCCGACCTGCTGGATGGTGTTGTGGCGGGCGAGCAGGCGCGCGAAGGGGCCGCCCGGGCGGAACGCTGCGACGCGACCGCGCTTGCCGGGGGGATAGCCCTGCAGCAGCGCGTCGTCCGGCAGCAGCGGCGTGTCGGCGAAATCGGCCCAGCCGCCGGGCGTGACGTAGCCGAAGTTCAGGGCGACGTTCATGGTCTCGTGGTTGCCGTTGAGGGCGTAGAGCGCGCCGCCGGCGGCGAAGGCTTGGTCGGCGACGGCGTCGAGGAGCAGGAGGATGGCCTTCTCGTCGTCGCCTCGGTCGAGTTGGTCGCCGACCTGCACGACGACGAGCGCGCCGCCGATCCATTGGTCCTTGTCGTCGATGGCGCCGGCGAGCTGCAGGGCTTTGCGGGTGGCCGCGACATCGCCGTGCACATCGCCGATGGCGACGATGCGCGCGGCGGCGGGGACCACGCTCGGCGGCGGCGTCGGGCGGGTGCGCGGGGCGGGCGCGGCGCCGGCGTTGCCGCTGTCGGTGTCGTCCGCTGCGGCGGTCGATGCGTCGGCGGCTCGGTCGGCGGGGGCACCGGTGGTGGCGGTGTCGCTGGCGCTCTCGCTGCCTTGCGGGCGGGCGGCCGTCGCCTTCGCGCACGAGGCGAGCGTGGCGAGCAGGGCCAGCAGGACGGTCCATCGGATCGGGTGCATCGGAGCTCCTCGGGGACGTCGATCCCCGGTCGGAGTGTCGCGTCGTCGGGACCTGCGGTCTACCCGCCGAAGCCGATCTGCCCCGCCAAGCCGATGCCGAGGAAGCCACCCGCAGCCGACGAGAAGCGGGCCATGAAGTCGATGTAGAAGAACGGTGCGCCCAAGCCGAAGTGGGTGCCGAATTCGAAGCGTCCCTGCTCGTCGTTCACGTCCCAACCGAAGTGGTAGACCGCGCCTTCGACGCCCGCCATCACCATCATGTCGGAGAACGCCATCATGTAGCGGTCGATCCCGACGACCAGCCCGCCGCCCGAGCCGATCGGGCCCTACCCCCAGAGGTCCGCGACGATGCCCTTGAGTTGATCCTCGTCGCCGGTGAACGCGCCGAGGCTGGCCGTGACCGGGACGATCTCCTCGCTGTCGGGGACGCGCGCCGGGCCGACGCCGGTACGCTGCCGAGGACCGCAGCGTCTGTCTCGGAGTCCGTCATGTTCGTGCGTCTACCAACGTGTCGACGGTACAGAGCGTGCCGTCGTCGCAATCCACGGCGAGCACGGCCTTGCAGTCGCCGCCCTGGCAGGTGGCGGTGGCGGTGCAGGGGACGCCGTCGTCGCAGGCGGTACCGTCGGAGCGGACCCGTGGCTCGCAGACGCCGCCGACGCAGACGTTGGCCTGGCAGGCCGCGCCGCCCTGCGGGCCGTCGAGGGTGGTCTTGCAGGCGAGCGGGCCGGCGTCGCCGGTGTCCGCTGCGCCGTCGTCGGTCTCGGCGGTATCGATGGCGTCCGCGGCGTCGTCGGCCACATCCGCGCCGGTGCCGTCGTCGGAGTCGCCGCCGCCGGTGTCGGTGCCGCCAGTGGTGTCGACGCTGCCGCTGGTATCCCCCTCCTACGGGGCGTCTTCGCTGCCGTAGGCGGAGCTCGACGCGAGGAGCGTGAGAAGCAGCAGCCGCAGCACGACCGCAGACGGTGCAGCAGGGCGCACCGGAACGGGGAGGGTGAGTTCGATCATCGCGAGGCCTCGGACGGAATTCAGAATGGCGGCAGGCTCTCCACGCTAGCCAAGTCGGGGGCCGCTTGTCGCACCAGAAGACCGCGCCCGCGTGCTGCGATCGCCCGTGCAGCCCGCCTGTTATCGCGCGCGTCGGAACGTGAGGTTGATGCGCCGCGCGCCGACCTCGCCGTGCCGCGCCGCGGGCACCCGCGCGACCCCGTGCCGACAGCGCCTTGCCGGACCACCGAAGACGACGACGTCGCCGTGTTGCAGCGGCACGCGCAGGTCCGGCGCGCCGCGGCCTCCGGCGACGAGGAAGGTCGCCGGGATGCCGAGCGAGACGCTGACGATCGGCCAGCCGAAGTCGGCCTCGTCGGCGTCGCGGTGGATACCCATGCGGCTGCCCGGCGCGTAGTCGTTGATCAGGCAGGTATCGGGCGCAAAGCCCGGGAATCCGGCCTCGGCGGCGCATTCGCGGGCGAGGCAGGCGAGGACCTCGGGCATGGGCGGCCACCGCTCGCCGGTGACCGGGTCGCGGTCGGCGTAGCGGTACCCGGTGGCGTCGGCGACCCAGCCGCAGTCGCCGCAGGCGGTGAGCCCGACGCTCATCACGCCGTGCGGCGTCGTCATCTTCCGCGGCGGATGCGCGAGCAAGATCGCCTGCACGGCGGCCCAGATCGCGGGATCGAGCGCGCGGGCGGGCAGCAGCGTCATGCCGTCGGGGAGCGGTGGCGTGGGCGCGAACAGGTCCATACGCCGGACTACAGCCGCAGCCCGAAGCGCGGCGCGAGCGCGACCATGCCGGCGTAGAGCGCGACGGTCAGCAGGCAGCCCAGGGCGAGCGCCGGCCAGAAGCCGACGCCACGGTCGAGCAGGGCCGGGATCAGCAGGAACATCGGGAGCGAGGGCAGCACGTAGTAGAAGGTCGCGGTCGAATGCGCCGCCATGTGGCGTGGATCGGGCTTGTCGGACCAGAGCCACATCATGCCGAGGACCGAGACCAACGGCAGCGAGGCGATGAGGGCACCGGCAGCCGGTGCGCGTCGTGCGGTTTCGCTCGCGAGCGCGATCAGCGCGCCGGAGACCAGGGCTTTGACGAGGAGGTAGCCGAGCTTCCAGGACGAGGTCGCGTGGTCCATTTCGATGCCTCCTTACGCCGGCGGCGCGGCGGGAGGGTAGCGCAGCGGCAGCGGTTGCGCAGCTTGCCGCACCTCGGTCGCGAACGATGTCTGCGAGCTCTCTCGGTCCTCGTCTCCGCACGCGCCGTGGTCGAACCTGCCGGCCGTTGCCGAACAGCGTCCGCAACGCTGACCTGAAGACGTCGGTGATCTCCTCCTGCGTCCAATCGTCGACGACCCACAGCGCGCGTGCCTGGTGTGGAGGGGCGCTGGCGCCGGCATGGACGACGACGCCCCAGTCGCGCGTCGCGCCGTCCTGCAAAGCCGTGCCGTCGAAGCCGATCCCGCGCTGGCGTGCCGTCTGGTCCAGTCCACGGGCGCGGAGCAGGGTCGGAAGGATATCCGCTTGCATTTGGCCGGCGCCGATCCCCGACTCGTCGAGCACCATCGCCAGCGCGGGCACCGCGACCGACAGGGGCGACAGCGCGCCCGGGGAGACCACCGCTCCGACCATGGCGAGGAAGCCTGCGCTCGTCAGCCAGGCCAGGACGGTCAAGGGGATGGAGAGGCGGGGCGTGCGCACGCGCCCGACTCTACCGCAATGACGGCGTGTTCGTCTGCTTGGTCGTTGCCGTTGCCGTCGCTGCGCCGAGGCGCTTGTCGCGGACCGAATCGGCTCCTATCGTCGGGGCCCCTTCCTCGCCGAGCAGACCGTGACCGAGCCCGCCGACACCAAGACCACCTTCAAGGACCCTTCGCGCCGCTTCTTCGGGCGGCGCAAGGGCAAGAACCTGTCAGGCCGCAAGCAGGGCCTGATGGACACGTTGCTGCCGGGCATCTCCGTGCAGTTGCCCGAGGGCGACGCCCCGCTCGACCCGCGGACCCTCTTCGAGACGCCGAAGCGGGCCTTGTGGCTGGAGATCGGCTTCGGCAAGGGCGAGCACCTGGCGTGGCAGGCCCGCGCCAACCCGGACGTCGGCCTCGTCGGCTGCGAGCCTTATCTGAACGGCGTGGCCGGGCTGCTCTCGCATATCGACCAGAGCGGCATCGACAATATCCGCATCTACGGCGACGACGCGCGCCACGTGATCTGGAAGCTGCCCGACGCGTCGGTCGAGCGTGTCTTTCTCCTGCACCCCGACCCGTGGCCGAAGGCGCGGCATGCCCGTCGGCGCTTCGTCGGCCCCAAGAACCTCGACGATTTGGCGCGCATCCTGGTCGACGGCGGCGAGTTCCGGGTCGGCACCGACCATCCGATCTACCGCGAGTGGACCGTCCTGCAGATGAGCGAGCGCAGAGATTTCGAGTGGCTCAACGCAGCGCCGGAGCAGTGGGTCCTGCGGCCGGACGATTGGCCCGAGACCCGCTACGAGGCCAAGGCGCTCGAAGGTCACGCGACGTATTTCCGCTTTCGGCGCTTGCCGCGCGGCTGAGCACGGTTCTCGGTCGCGCCGTCGCGCGCTCGATCGACCCGATCCGCCCTGCCGCGACCGATGCCTCGGGGGGCCCCTATCACGGAACGTTGCACCCCCGCCCGGTCGATGCCAAAACGCACCGACCCGCGACCCATCCGGTCGCCCGAGGTGCCCGCCGATGCCCGCCCAGCCCCCCGTAGACCGCGACCCATCGACCGCCTTCGACCCCGCCCCCCGCGCGGCCGGCGCGCTCTGGCAGGCGATGCGCGAGCGCATCCTGGTGCTCGACGGCGCAATGGGCTCGATGCTGCAGACCTACGCGCTCGGCGAGGCCGACTTCCGCGGCAGCCGCTTCGCCGACCATCCCCAGCCGCTGCAGGGCTGTAACGACATCCTGGCGATGACCCGCCCCGACGTCGTGCGCGAGGTACACGCCCGCTACTTCGCCGCTGGCGCCGACATCGTCGAGACCAACACCTTCGGCGGTACCCGCGTCGCGCTCGCCGAGTACGGCTTGGGCGAGGTCGCCTACGAGTCCAACGTCGCCGCGGCTCGCGTCGCCCGCGAGGCCGCCGCCGCCGCCGAGGCCGTCGATCCGGGCCGGCAGCGCTGGGTGCTCGGCGCGATGGGCCCGACGCCGCGCTCGGCCAGCCTCTCGCCGGACGCGATGGACCCGGGCGCGCGCAATATCCGCTTCGACGAGCTGGTCCGCGACTACGGCGAGCAGGCGCGCGGCTTGCTCGACGGCGGCGCCGACGGCCTGTTGGTCGAGACCGTCTTCGACACGCTCAACGCCAAGGCCGCGCTCTTCGCCCTCGAGCAGCTCTTCGCCGAGCGCGGCCAGCGCTGGCCGGTGCTGGTCAGCGGCACCATCACCGACGCGGCCGGCCGCACGCTCTCGGGCCAGACGCCCGCCGCCTTCTGGCAGAGCGTCAGCCACGCGCCGATCGCAGCCGTCGGCCTGAACTGCGCCCTCGGCGCCGCGGCGATGCGGCCCTTTCTGACCGAACTGGCCGAGGCGACGCCGCTGCCGGTGCTCTGCTACCCGAACGCCGGCCTGCCCGACGAGCTCGGCGAGTACAACGACGACGCCTCGGCGATTGCGGCGGTGCTCGGCGATTTCGCCCGCGCCGGGCTGCTCAACCTGGTCGGCGGCTGCTGCGGCACCACGCCCGACCACGTCCGCGCGATGGCCGAGGCGGTGCGTGGGTTGGCGCCGCGCCACGTGCCGGCGCTCTTCGCGGACGCGCCGCCGCCGCCGCGCCGCTTGCACCTCTCGGGGCTGCTGCCCTTCGAGAAGACGCCCGAGATTCGCTTCGTCAACGTCGGCGAACGCACCAATATCGCCGGCTCGCGCGCGTTCGCCCGGATGATCCGAGCCGGCGAATACGCCGCCGCCGTCGAGGTCGCCCGCGATCAGGTCGAGAACGGCGCGCAGATCTTGGACGTCAACCTCGACGACGGCCTGATCGACGGCCCCACCGCGATGGAGCGCTTCACCCGGCTGCTCTCCTCCGAGCCCGATATCGTCAAGATCCCGGTGATGGTCGACTCCTCGGATTTCGCCACCATCGTCGCCGGTTTGCAGAACCTGCAGGGCCGCTCCGTGGTCAACTCGCTCTCGCTCAAGGACGGCGAGGCGACCTTCCGTGAGCGCGCCGCCATCGTCCGCAACTACGGCGCTGCGCTGGTCGTGATGGCCTTCGACGAGCAAGGCCAAGCCGACACGCTGCCGCGCCGCGTCGCGATCCTCGACCGCGCCATCGGCCTGCTCCTCGCCGACGGCTGGGCCCCCGAAGACATCATCGTCGACCCGAACGTGCTCACCGTCGGCACCGGCATCGAAGAGCACCGCCGCTACGCCATCGACTTCATCGAGTCGGTGCGCGCCATCAAGCGTCGGCACCCCGGCGTGCTCGCCTCGGGCGGCATCTCCAACGTCAGCTTCGCCTTCCGCGGCAACGACGTCGTCCGCGAGGCGATGCACGCCGCCTTCCTCAAGCACGCCATCGCCGCCGGCCTGGACATGGGCATCGTCAACGCAGGTCGCGTGCAGCTCTACGACGAGATCGAGCCGGCGCTGCGCGAGGCCGTCGAAGACGTGCTGCTCGACCGCCGCGACGACGCCACCGAGCGCCTCGTCGAGCTCGCCGAGCAGGTGAAAGGGCAGGGCAAGGTCCGCGAGGAGGCCGCCGAACAAGCCTGGCGCAGCCTGCCGGTCGCCGGTCGCCTCGAGCACGCGCTGGTCCACGGCATCGACAAATACATCGACGGCGACACCGAGGCCGCCCTGGCCGAGCTCGGTCGGCCGCTCGCCGTCATCGAGGGCCCCCTGATGGCCGGCATGGCCGTGGTCGGCGAGCGCTTCGGCGCCGGCCGCATGTTCCTGCCGCAGGTCGTCAAATCCGCCCGCGTGATGAAGAAGGCCGTCGCATGGCTGACCCCCGCGATGGAGGCCGAGAAGGCCGCCGGTGGAGGCCGCGCTGCCGGCAAGGTGCTGCTCGCGACGGTGAAGGGCGACGTCCACGACATCGGCAAGAACATCGTCGGCGTGGTGCTCGCCTGCAACGGCTACGAGGTCATCGATCTGGGCGTGATGGTCCCCGCCGAGCGCATCCTCGACGCTGCCCGCGAGCACGGCGCCGACGTCATCGGCCTCTCCGGCCTGATCACCCCCTCGTTGCACGAGATGGTGCATTTCGCCGCCGAGATGGAGCGCCAAGGCGTCGCGTTGCCGCTGCTGATCGGCGGCGCCACCACCTCGAAGGTCCACACGGCGCTCAAAGTCGAGCCGGTGCGCGGCAGCGGCGCCCCCGTGGTCTGGGTGCCGGACGCCTCGCGCGCGCCCGGCGTCGTCACCGCCCTGCTCGGCGCCGACCGCGACGTGTTCGTGGCCGAGAACGCCGCCGAGCTCGAGCGCGTGCGCGTCAAGCGGGCCGAGCGCCCGGCCGCGCGCTTGATGCCGCTCGAGCAAGCGCGCAGCCACGCCTTCCGCTCCGAGCCCGAAAACGCGGCCGTGGTGGTGCCGGCGCGTCCGGGGCTGACCACGCTGGCCGACGTCTCGGTCGCCACGCTGCGCCCCTTCGTCGATTGGACGCCGTTCTTCCAGACCTGGGAGCTGCGCGGCGCCTACCCCAGCATCCTGCAGGACGCGCAGCAGGGCGAGACCGCCCGCACGCTCTTCGCCGAGGCGCAGGCGATGCTCGACCGCATCGAGGCCGAGGGCTGGCTGCAGCCGCGCGCGCAGGTCGGGCTCTTTCCCGCGTACGGCGACGGCGACGATATCGCGCTCTTCGCCCCGCCGCCGGGTCCGGTCGACGCGGCCTGGCGCCCCGACCTGGCCCATCGCGCCGCGACCGTACACGGCTTGCGGCAGCAGCGCGTCGGCAGCGGCGAGCGGTACGCCCTCGCCGATTTCCTGCTGCCCTTGCCAGAAGCCGGCGCCGCGCAAGCGGCCGGAGGCTGCGATTGGCTCGGCGCCTTCGTCGTCACCGCCGGCCACGGCGTGCACGAACGGGTGGCGGCGATGCGGGCCGCGCACCACGACGACGAGGCGATCTTGCTCGAAGCGCTCTGCGACCGGCTCGCCGAGGCCTTCGCCGAGTGGCTGCACGCGCACGTGCGGCGCACGCTCTGGGGCTACGCGCCCGGCGAAGACCTCGACAACGACGGCCTGATCGCCATGCAGTACCGCGGCATCCGGCCCGCGCCCGGCTACCCCGCCTGCCCGGACCACCGCGGCAAGGAGGCGCTCTGGGCGCTGACGGCGGCGGCCGAGGCGACCGGCGTCACGCTGACCGAGAGCCTGGCGATGTGGCCGGCGGCGTCGGTCTCGGGCTGGTATTTCGCGCATCCGCAGGCGCGCTATTTCGGCATCGGCGCGATCGGCGGCGACCAGCTCGCGGACTACGCGCGGCGACGCGGCGAACCGATCGAGACGGCGCGCCGCTGGCTCGAGGGCAGCGTGGAAGTAGTCGGATGAAGATCGTCGTCTTCGGCGCGACCGGCATGGTCGGCAACGCCGTGCTCCTCGAAGCCATCGACGATGCCGGCGTCGAGTCGGTGCTCGCCGTCGTGCGCCGCCCCACGGGGATGCAACACGCCAAGCTGCGCGAGCTCGTGCACGCCGATTTCTTCGATTTCTCCGCCGCGCAGGACGCCTTTGCCGGCATCGACGCCTGCATCTGGTGCCTCGGCGTGACGTCCGCCGGCTTGAACGAGGCCGAGTACCGCCGCTTCACCGTCGCGATCACCGCCGCCGCCGCGCGCACGCTGCTCGCCGCCAATCCGCAGATGCGGATGTGTTTCGTCTCCGGCGCGGGCAGCAACCGCGACGGCCGCGCGATGTGGCAGCGGGTCAAGGCCGAGGCCGAAGACGCCATGCTCGCGCTGCCGTGGCGCTCGGTGCACTGCTTCCGGCCTGGGATGATCTTGCCCGAGCGCGGCGTGCAGTCGCGGGTCGCTTCGTATCGGATGCTCTACGCCGGGCTCGGCTGGGCGCTGCGAGGGCTGCGCGCGGTCTCGCCGAACGCCGGCTCGACCTCGGTGCAGGTGGCGCGGGCGCTGCTCGCCGTCGCGCGCGATGGTCACGCCCAGGACGTCCTCGAAGTCGCGGCCATCAACGCCGTGGCGGGTTGATCCGATCGGCGTCCGGTGCGCCGCGGGGTCCACGGACCCACCCACGTCATCACGCGTTATTCGGGGCGGCGGGCTCCCGTAGCCTCCCCGCGCCGCGCGCCGCCCGCTGTTCTGGGCTCGGCGTCGTGGTCCCGCCGGGGCCCCTCGATGCCTACGCCCCTCGCTCGCCTCCCCGTCGCCTCCCTGCCGCTGCTGCTCTGCGCCGCGCTCTTCGCGTTCGCCTGCACTGCGACGCCGCGGAGGCGTGCGGCGATGGCGTCTGCAAGCCCAAGCCGCCGCCGGCGAAGGTGGTGCTCAACGAGCTGCGCTACGACAGCGACGGCGCCGACACCGAGGTCTTCGTCGAGCTGATGGGACCGGCGGGCACGCCGCTCGAGGGCTTCGTGCTCGTCGGCGTCAACGGCAACGGCGGCGCGAGCTACGTCACCATCCCGCTGGCCGGAAAAATCGGCACGGACGGCTTCTTCGTCGTCGCGCACACCCAGGCGACCGGCGCCATCGCGGCCGCCGCCGACCAGAAGCACGACGGCGTCGACTTCCAGAACGGTCCGGACAGCGTGCAGCTGCGCTTCGGCGCCGAGACCGTCGACGCGGTCGGCTATGGCGTGCACGGCAGCGGCACGACCTTCGCCGGCGAGGGCAAGCCGACGGTCGACCCGCCCGCGGGCCAATCGATCGGGCGCCGGGGACCTACAAGGTCAGCGTCTACGGCACGACGAATTACGCCGACTTCCCGATCGGCGGCACGCAGGTGGTCATCGAGAGCATCTTGTTCGGCAAATGAGCCGGAACGTCGGGGCGCTCCGCTTTCAGAGCACCGCCCATTTCGCCAACATCGCGCCGTCGTAGCCGGCAGGTCCGTCGCTGAAGGGGATCGCCGAGACCTTGCCCGAAGCGGTCTTGCAGCGCGTCTGCACCATCAGCACGCCCGGCTGCGCGACGAGGTCGACGTGCCACAGCGTCCACACGTCGGCGCCCGGACCGTGGTCGATGACGGCCTTCTGCCACGCGCCGCCGCTGACCTGCACTTCGACCTCGACCACCGGATCCGATCCGGCGAAGGCGGTGCCGCCGATGCGCAGCGGTCCCGCCTTCAACGTCTCCCACTTCTCCGGGTAGCGCACGAAGACATTGGGGTTGACGATGGCGGCGTTGTCCCAGCCCGCGGCCTCCCAAAAGCCCAATTCGTCGGCCTTGACGAAGTTCAGCTTGGTCAGCCACTTCGGGCTCTTCATCCCGTAGCGCCCCGGTACCAACATCCGCGCCGGGTAGCCGTGCGCGGCCGGCAGGGGCGCGCCGTTCATCTTCCACACCAGCCAGGTCGGCGCGTTCAGATCGCCGACCGGGATGCTGGTCGTGTAGCCGTCGGCGCCCTCGATGGCGATGTAGACGGCGTCTTTCGGCACCGCGATCCCCGCGGCCTGCAGCACCTTGCCGAGCGGGGTGCCGGTCCAGATCGCGTTGCTGATCTTCTGCGCGTGCTCGGCGGCGCTGATGCACTCGAGCGTGTGCTCGTGCGTCTCGGTCGGTAGCGATTGCAGCAGCGTCCAGCCGAAGCTGCCGAGCGGCTGACCCTCGTGCTGTACCGCCACGCTCCAGGTCTCGGCCTCGACCGTCGGCGTGTTCGAATAGGTCGTCACGAAGAAGTACTCGTTCTTGGTGACGGGCGTGAGCACTTCCTGCGCCGTCGGCAAGCCGCCGCCGGTGTCCGGTTCGGCGGCGTCGGCTGCTGCGGTGTCGGGCTCGGCGGTGTCGGCTGCTGCGGAGTCGGCGGCGTCGGTCGCGGCGACGTCCTTGCTGGCGTCGAGGGCGGCGGCGGTCGTGCCGTCCGCGCCGCCGACGTCGTCCACGGACGCATCGAGTGCGCCGGCGCCGCCCGGGGCGTCGGCCCCGCCCGTGCCCGCGCCGGTGCCGGCGGTGGTGTCGGTGCAGGCGGCGAGGGCGAGCGTGGCGGCGAGGCTTCCGAGGACTTCGCGGCGGGTGCGTTCGGGCGGCGGTCGGGTCGACATCGGGGGCTCCGGGGCGGTCGGTGCGTGCGAGGAGGCGAGGATGCCGTTTCGGGCGAAAAGGCCCAAGCGTCGGAGGCAAGGTCGTGGCTCGGACGCGGGCGTGACAGGCCGCCGGCAGCCCCTGTAGCGTGCGACGGACGCTTCGACGCGCCCGAGGCTCGGGCACGCGGCAGGGAGGCTGGGGATGGCCAGGGCATCGGTCGACGCGACGTGGCAGCGCGGCACCGCCCTGGCGGACGCGGCCCGACGCGCGTTCTGGCGGCCCATCGTGCGCCTCTCGATCGGTCGTCGGGCCGTCGTGGACCGCGAGCTGCGGCTGGCGCTGCTCGCGTTCGCGCACGGCGGCGTCGCGCTGACGTTGGCGGTCGTGGCGCCGCTCTGGTTGTTGCTGCTCGGCCCATTGCTGCTCGGCGTGCCGCACGTCGCCGGCGACCTGCGCTACCTCGTCCTCGAGCCGCGGCGACCCTGGCGGCGCGCTGGCTTGCTCGGCGTCGGCGCGCTGTTGGCCGCGATGACGCTGCACCGCGGTGCCTTGGCGCTCGGCTGGGATCCTGCCGGCGCGCTCGGCACCAGTGCGCTGCGCCTCGAGCTGCTGCTCGGTGGCCTCGCGGTGGTCGCCGCGGGCGGCTACGGCGCCGTCGGTCCTGCGCGTCGTCGAATGGGCGTGGTCGCCGCCGGCGTCGCGCTGACCGTCGCGCTCTGGTCCTTCCCCATGGCCGGATTCATCGCGTTCTCGCACCTGCACAACGCGATCGGCGCGGGGATCTGGCTCGCCGTGGCACACGACGCACCGCGCGGCCGCGCGCGCTGGGCGGTCGCGGGTTGCTGGCTCGGTGCCCAAGTCGCGCTCTTGGCCGGCGTGTTCGACGGCATCACCGCCGCCGTCGGCGGCTATTGGGCGCCGGCCTCGGGCATGGACTTCGGCGCGCTGGAGCTGCAGCTCGCGCCGGGGCTCGACGCGCCGTGGGCCGGACGTGGGGTGCAGGCCTTCGCCTTCGCGCAATCGGTGCACTACCTCGTGTGGACCCGGCTGATGCCACAGCAATGCGATTCGCGCGCGGCACCCTCGACGTTCCGGGCCGATGTCCGCCGAGGCCGCGCCGTCTTCGGACGCTGGGGCTTCGGGCTGGTCGCGCTCGCCGCAGTCGGCCTGCCGATGCTCGCGCTGGTGATCGGTGCTCGCGCCCGCGACGGCTACCTGCACGCCATCGCCTTCCACGGTTGGCTCGAACTCGCGGCGCTCTCGGCGTGGAGCGTCGCCGCGCGTCCACGTCGGACGACTGCCGGGCAACCGGCGGCGCCGGACGGGGCGTTCAGCCGAGCCGTTCGCCGTCGTTGAGCCAATCCTCCGCGAGCGAGTCGCCGTGTCGCGGCGCCTTGGATTCGGGCACGTCGTGGACCAGTACCGGGCAGGGCGCGTTGCGGACCATCCACTCGGTCACGCTGCCCATCGTGCGGGTGTGCGCGGCGCTCCGGTCGAAGCTCGGCATCACCACCACGCCCGCCTCGGTCTCCGCGGCCCAGGCGCACAAGGCAGCGCGATGGGGTGCATCACGCGCGAAAAACCGGTCCACTTCGCGGCGTGCTCGGCGAAGCCGGACCCGAGCGTGAGCACCGGCACATGGCCGTGCTCGAGGGTGCGGCCGGTGGTGCTGCTCGAGACGCGACGCACCAGCGAGTGTGCCGCTTCGGTGGGGATCACCGACCCGGTACCGGCCGCGCAGGCCGATGAAGCCCAAGATCAACCCCGGCACGAGCAGCAGACCGCCGAGAAACAGGCCGGCGTAGATATCGTCCTGCTTGCCCTTGGCGAGGCCGTGCTGCACGGCGGCACCGCCGATGACCAGGGCGGCGGCGACAAAACCGAGCGCGAAGAGCAGGACCAGGCCGCGACGGAAGCAGCCCATGCGTTGGGTCAGCTCGGGTTCGCGTGGACGGGCTGCTGGCATGTCGACTCCTCGCGGACGGATCGTTCGGGGGCGTGTCCGCAAGGCTAGAGACGCGACCAGAACATGCAGCTTCGCATTTTCTGGCCGAGTCTCTCGTCTTTTGTTTGGGGGGCTAGGCGCCCCCTGGTCGCGAGAAGCGCGGTTCTCGCGAACCATCCCCCTC
>JBEARB010000070.1:0-12488 GCA_041163625.1 Pseudomonadota bacterium
TACCCCGACGAGATCGGTGTGCGGCGCTCGCTCTTCGGCGGTATCGAAGAGCAGGACTTCGAGCAGGGACGCTGGCTCGACGTCCCGATGGTCCACTCGTGGTACCGCCTGCCGCGGACGCTGCACTACCTCGAGTTCGCCGACGCCGACGACCTCGACGTGCGTACCCGCGAGGGCAACCTGATCCACGTCGACCTCGTCATCGTCTACAAGATCAAGGCCGGCGCCGCGCACACCATCTGCCGGGAAGGCATGGCGACGTCGTACCCGCATCGTGTGCGGTCGGCGGTCGAAGGCTTCCTGCTCAAGCACCTGGCCTCGATGTCGAACAAGGACATTCAAGACCCGGACGTGCGCATCAAGACCGCGCTCTCGGCCATCGCGCCGCTGAACGAGCGGCTGTCGCAGTATCACGTCGAGGTGGTCGACGAGGGCGTGGTGATCCGCGCCATCAGCTTCGACGCTCCCTACGAGGAGCGCCTGCAGGCCAAGCAGCTCTACGCCGTGCAAGCCGAGCTCGACGTCGCCGAGCAGCGTCGCTCCGAGGGCAAGCAGGCGACCGACACCGTGCAGAAGGGCATCGACAAGGAAGTCGCCGTCGAGCGCGAGAACTGGAACGAGCGCATCGAGCTCGCCCGGCGCGTCACCGAGACGATGATCGCCGAGGTCGACGCCGAGGCGCTGGAGTACGACCGCCGTGTCCGCGCCGAGGCCGACGCGCAATACGACCGCCTCGTCGCCGAAGGTGAGCGTGCCGAACTCGAGGCCGCCGCGCTCGGCGAGAAGCTGCGCGCCGAGGCGCTGACCACCAAGGCAGGCCGAATCTACGCCGCGATCGAGGCCGTCCGTGCCTTCGAGCTCGGCACCATCGAGCTCAACTCGTTGGATCCGGGCTTCCTGCAGCGCTTCGGGTCGATGGCCGCCTGGCGACGCTTCTTCGGTGGCGAATAGGCGATGCTCAGCCGTCTGCTCCTCGCAGCGCTGTTCGCGGCGGTCGCCGCCTTGCTCTATCGCAGCGTGCAGCCGCATCCGCTGCGGCGGATCCCCTGGCGCTGGCGGCAGCTCGCGTGGTCGCAGCCCCGGATGGCGCGCGCCCTGCGACTGCGTCGTTCCATGGTCCGGCTCGTGCTCGCCGGCAAGGCGCGGGACGCTGCGGCGTTGATGCACGACGTCGACCGCGTCATCGATTCGCTGGCGACCGCGTTGCAGGCGGCCGCCGATGTCGCCGCCCTCCCCGACGCCGCGCGCGGTCAAGACGGCGACGCGACCCAACGCGCCATCGACGACGCGCTGCGCCAGGTCGAGGCCGCCCACGGCCATCTCGTCGACATCGCGCGCGCCGAGATCGACGCCGCGGTCGGTGAGGTCCGCGGCCAACTGAGCGACCACACCGAGCAGCTCCGGCTCGAGGTCGAAGCGCGCCGCGAGGTCGAGACGATGCTGCGCGAGGGCGAGGTCGGCGCGCGACCGCCCGAGGCCCGGGTGGACGAGCCGCTCGACAAATCAAATGTCTAGTTGATATTTATCAACGCTCAGCTGCCGAGCCACGCGACCAGGATCGTGATGGCGACGAGCCAGAAGGTCGCCCACGCCCGCCGCCACCGCTGGTCCGGACGCGCCGGCGGGATCGCGGAAGGCACTGGCCCCTCTCCCTTCGGGCGCACCACCCGTTGCCAATAGCGGCCACCGAACGCCGTCAGCAGTTGGGCCCCGATGTCTCGCTCGGGATAGCCGTGCTCTGCCAAGGAGAACGCGCCGCTCGGCGACTCGTCCCCCGGCCGGGGCTCGACATAACTGACGAAGAGCTGGTCGAAGAGCTTGGTAATATTGCCGTAGTTCCCGTTCTCTTGCGGTCGGATGCTGCGGTGCATCTGGTGATGATCGGCGAACGGAACGAACCAGTTGGCGACGCCGGCGCGGGTCTCGGCACCGAGGTGGTGAATCGCGCCGACGATCGAGGCGAAGCTCGCTCCCGCTTCCAACGCCATGACCGGCGCCCCGAGCAGCGCGAGGAAGGTGAACCCGACCAGCGCGAAGATGACGACGTCGATCGGGTGGACCTGGGCCCCCATCCAGAAGTCGTAGGGCCCCCCCAGCGCAGTCCGCGGTGCTCCAGCCGATGCCACCAATAGCTGGTGAAGGCGGTGCCGATCAGCACCAACCACAGGTCCATCGCCGGGCTGACTTCGGGCCAGAGCGAGACCGTGCCGAGCTGCGCTCCGAGCGCCCGCGCACCCGGCACCAACACCAACGACGGCAGCGCGCTGGCCACGGTCGGCGAGACCAAGCCGTTGTAGAAGACCGCCACGTGCCAAGTCCCGGAGGGACGCTGGCCGAAGCGTGGGTTGGGCAACCTCCACTCCAGGAACAAGCAGAGCGTGACGACGGCCGCCAACATCACCCACGATGCCAGCAACATCGGCACGCCGTACGCGACCAGCGCGAACCACGCCGGCAGCGCGGCGACAACGAAGGCCGGCGTGGCGACGGACGCGACGACACGGGCGACGGGCCGGAGATGGTGGTGCGACACCGAGGATTCCGAAGCGAGGGCTGAAGACGGAGCTACAGGCTGCCGCAGGCGACGGCGTACGCACAACTTTGTACGCGCCGTTGGTGTCGGAGCCCGCGTAGGCCACGCGTTGCCGTGGGGCGCAGGGGCCGGCACCATCGCGGCGGGCGCCGCAGCGGCGCACGGAGGCCACGATGCGACGCATCGCGTTCGGGCGGATCGCTCAGGAGTCCAACTCACTCTCGCCCGTCACCACGACGGTGGCGGATTTCGAGCGGACCCATTGGCTCGAGGGTGACGCCCTGCTGCGCGCGTGCGCACCTGGCGGGTTCGAAGCGCCAGGCTTCCTCCGCGACGCCGAATTGTCGGGCTTCTTGCGCTCGGTGCAGGCGCGTTCGGGGCAGATCGAGGCGGTTCCGACGGTATCGGCGTGGACGGTGCCGGGCGGACCGCTCGAGCGCGCGGCGCTCGAGAACCTCAAGGATCGGCTGGTCGACCGGATCAAACGAGCGGGTCCGCTCGACGGCGTGATGCTCTCGCTGCACGGCGCGATGACGGCCACCGACACCGACGAACCGGAAGCGGAGATCCTCGAGGCCGTGCGAGAGGCGGTGCCCGGCGCCCGCGTCGCGGTCAGCCTGGACCTGCACGCCAACCTGACGCCGCGTAAGCTGGCCGCCATCGACGTGCTCGCCGCCTACCACACCAACCCGCACCGGGATCACGCCAAGACCGGCGAGCGAGCGGGCGGCGTGCTCTGCGAGACCGTGCTCGGGCGGATCCGACCGGTCTCGACCTGGCGCTCGTTGCCGATGGTGATCGGCGGCGGCCTGACCCTCGACTTCCTCCCGCCGATGCTGCCGATCTTCTGGCGCGTCGGCAGCTTGGAGCGAAAGGTCCCCGGGGTGCTGCTCGCCAACCTGTTCATGAGCCACCTCTGGCTCGACACGCCCGAGCTCGGCTGGTCGGTACACGTCACGACCGACGGCGACGCCGCCCAAGCCGACCGCGTCGCCGACGAGCTCGCCGACCGGCTGTGGAGCGTGCGCCACAAGATGCCGCCCGAGTTGCCGAGCGCCGACGAGGCCATCGCCGTCGCGCGGGCCTCGCGCATCCGCCGGAAATTCGGGGTCGTGGCGATGTGCGACGCTTCCGACGTGGTGGGCGCCGGCGCGCCGGGTGACCGCACCGAGTTGCTCGAAGCGGCCCTGCGCCGCGGCCGAGACCTGCGGTGGCTGGTGCCGCTGCGGGATCCGGACGCCATCGCCACGCTGGCGAGCGAGCGGGTGGGGGCGAACGTCTCCCTGCACGTCGGCGCGACGCTCGATCCGGCGCGCAGCCGACCACTCGCCGTCCAGGGCGTGCTCGAACGCTTCGAGTTGAGCGAGGCGTTCGGCCGCGTCGCGGTGCTGAACCTGGGCCACGTGCAACTGGTGATCACCGAGGGCGCCGCGCTGGCGATGAAGCCCGAGTTCTACCTCGACCGAGGGTTGGATCCATGGAAGGCCGACGTCGTCGTGGTGAAGTCGTTCTTCCCGTTCCGGCTGTATTTCGCGAAGTACATCCGCAAATCGATCTACGTCCGAACCGGCGGCGGCACGACGGACTTCGACGCCTGGAAGCAGATGCAGTTCGCGCGGCCGACTTGGCCGGCCGATCCCGTTGCCGAGTGGCGCGCCTCGGACCGCGCGCGCCGCGCCGGCTGGGAGGTTTCGTGATGCCGTTCCGTCTCCTGTCGACCTGCTTGGCCGCGCTCGCGCTCGCGTGGTGGACGCCCCCTGCCGAGGCGCGAGAGCCCGGCCGCCGCATCGGCGAGCCGACCGAGCAGGTCGAGGCCGTCGCCGCCGACGCCAACGGCGTGGCGCTGCGCGACGGCGGACGGGTCCGGGTCGTCGATCTGCGTCACGGCCGCGTGTCGACCTGGCGCGACGTCGCGAAGGGGACGCTGATCCGGCTGGCCGATGGCGGCGGCACGATGGTCCTGCTCGAGTCGGCCAAGGGGCGCCTGATCCGTGCGCTGCCCTTCGATCGCAGCCGCGAGGACGGCGTCACGCCCGTGCGCCCGGGCGCCTTCGACCTCGCCATCGACGCCGGCGCCGGCCGCGCGGCCTTGACGACGACGCAGCGCGAACCGCCGCCCGGGCCCGCGCAGCCCGAGGCCGCGCCGGCCGGCTACGCCTGCGTCCACCTGCTCGTGCTGGGCGGCCCGCGGACGCTGCAGCGCTGCGTCCCTCGGCCCACCGACGCGCCGGCGGCGAGCGCCGAGAATCAGCGCCTCGCGCTGGCCCGAGACGGCAGCCGCGTCTGGTGGTGGAGCGACGACCGGCTGCGCCTGCTCGACGGCAGCAACCTCGCGGTCCTCGCCGAGTTGCCGCTGCCGACGACCGCGAAGGCGACGATGACGCCCGGCGAGCGCCCTTGGTGGCTCGAGATTCGCACGCCACGAGCAGCGATCAGCATCTCCGCGGCCGATCGCGCCGGGCTCCGAGCGAGCACGACGGCGCTGCCACGCGGCGCTGCGCTGGCGCAGGATGTCGCGGGGCGTCGCCGCATCGGTGCCGGCTGGGCGCTGCTGCGGGAAGAGGCGACCGGGCCGGAGGTGGCGCTGATGCCGGCCGCCGGACTCGACCGGCCCGCCGCACCGCGGTGGCAGCTCACCGAGCAGGGAACCTGGGGCACCGTGCAGCTCGCCGAACTGCTGGTGGTCGTCCGCGCCGAGCCCACCTTCTGGATCGCCGGCTTGCTGCCGACGGTGCGTCGCAACGGCGCGGTCTTCGCGCACGCATCGCGCCTGCTCTGGCGCGGGGCCGACAACGCCCTTCGCACCGCCGCGTGGACCGAACTCGACGCCATCAGCGCCCCTGGCGCCGGCCTCGACGTCCTGGCGTCCGCCCGTGAAACCGTGGCGCGCCTGCTGGACGGTCGCCTCGCGCCCCTGACGCGCTGACGTCGTTGCGGCCCGCGTGCCGCTCAGCGATTCGCCGGCGCGGCCTCGGCGGTCGCCGCCCGCGCCCGCCGCAGCAGCGCCTCGTTCGGCGGGAACCCCGGCAGAATCTCGGCGGCGCGTTGCAGTGCGGGCAGCGCCTCGCTCGGCCGGCCCGAATCGAGCAGCACCTTGCCGAGGTAATGCCAGCCCGTGAAGCCATCGGGGTGGTCACGAACGGTCGCGCGGTGAAGCGTCTCGTCGTCGCGGAAATCGCGCGCGCGCTGCCAAGATGCGACAGCCATGGCCAAACAGACCACGACGACGGCGGCTCCGGCCACCTTGCGCTGCCCCGCGCTGCGGAGCGAGTCGAGGCCGAGCGCCAAGAGCAGCGCGATGCCCCCACTCGCGAGGTAGGTGAAGCGCTCGGCGGCACCGACCGGCAACGGAACGAGCTGCATCGTCGGCAGCAGGGCCGCAACCCACCATGCCGCCCCGAGCGCCGCACGCGGCGCCAGCCGCGGCCACGCCGCCATCGCCAGGATCACGCCGTACAGCAGCCACCCGCTGATGGCGGCGGGATCGCCGAGCGTCAGCGCCGGCGGCAGCATCGTCTGGTCCCAGAACGGCGCCAGCGGCCACGGCATCAGCATCCACGTGAAGGTCTTGCCGTGGATGGCCCCGACCGAGGCGAAGGTCTGCCAACCATCGAGCGCGCCGAAGAACGGCAGGGCCGACCCGCGCACCAGCCAACTGCGCGCCAGGAGCCACGCACTACCGACGGCCGCGAGCGGCGCGATCCGCCGCATGTGGCGGCGAGCGACCCAGCCGGTGGCGGCGCCGTCGCCCAGCTCCCGCGTCCAGACGGCTGCGAACCACAGCGGCGCAGCGGCCGCCCCGCTCTCCTTGCTGCCGAGCGCCAGCGCGAACAAGGCAGCGAGCCACCACGGATTGCCGCCGTCCCGCCGCGCGGTCGTGTGCCGGAGCAGCAAGAGGGTCATCAAGCCAGCGAGCAGCTCGGCCTGATACGTCACCAGCGTCACGGTCTCGCTGTGGACCGTGTGCACGGCCCACCAGCACGCGCCGAGGGCTGCGGCCCGCTCGCCGACCCCGAGGTTGCGGAACACACCGGCGAGCAGCCAAGCCGAGCTGGCGTGCAGCAGCAGCGAGACGGCGTGGTAGGCCAATGCTTCGAAGCCGAAGAGCTGCCGCTGCAGCGCCCAGAACAACGTCGTCACAGGGCGCCAATAGGCCGCGTTCAAGCCGGCGATCCAGGCGTCGCCGACATCGGCTCCGACCGGCCGCGCCACGGACCGGAGCGCCGCGCCGAGGCTCGCGACGGCCGGATTGCGGACGACGTTGTAGGCGTCGTCCATCGCGAAACCGCAGCCGAGCGCCGACGCGCGCGACAGCGCCGCGACCAACGCGGGCGCCGCCCGCAGCCAGCGCGACGGTGTCGTCGGCTCGGCCGCTACTCGGACTGCGGCGCTGGCCTCAGCCGGCTTCGGATCCGACATGCGGCTTGACGAGCAAGAACGAGCCGATGGCCAACGCGTCCATGTCCGTGGTGAAGAAGCAGCGCAGCGCCTCGGCGACCGTGTTGACGACGGGCTCGCCGCGGATGTTGAAGCTGGTGTTGACCAAGACGGGCACGCCGGTGCGGCGGCCGAAGGCGGCGACGACGTCGTGGTAGCGCTCGTTCTGATCCCGTCGAATGGTCTGCACGCGGGCCGTCCCGTCGACGTGGGTGACGGCGCCGAGCGAAGGCGCAGTCGCCGCCGGTACCGGATGGGCCTCGAGCATGTAGGGCGTCGGATGTTCGACCCCGAACCAACCAGCGGCCTCGGCCTCCGGGACCACGGGCGCGAAGGGCCGGAAATACTCGCGGAACTTCACGCGGGCGTTGAGGGTGTCCTTCATCTCGGCCGGACGCGCGTCGGCGAGGATCGAGCGGTTGCCCAGCGCGCGCGGGCCGTACTCGGCTCGCCCCTGATACCAGCCGACGATATGTCCCTGCGCGAGCAACGCGGCCGCGTCCTCGGCGATGTCGGCGCTGCGCCGATAGACACAGCCCGAGACCTTGAGCACACGCTCGATCGCGTCGTCGTCGTCGTGGGGACCGAGGGCGTCGGTCTGCGGCTGTGCGACCCGGGCGACGTCGCCGAGACAATGCGAGACGTAGAGCGCCGCTCCGAGGGCGGTGCCGGCGTCGGACGCCGCGGGCATGAAATAGCAATCCTCGAAGCCGACCTCGCGCCGAATCCGGCCGTTGGCGACGCAGTTGAGCGTGACGCCACCGGCCATCGCGAGCCGTGACTCCCCCGAGAGCCGGCGCGCGATGCGGGCGAGGTGCAGCAGCAGCTCCTCGGCGACGAGCTGCAGCGAGGCGGCGATGTCCTCGTGGCGCTTGTCGATCGCGGATTCTGGCGCGCGCTCGGGCCCGAGCAACGCGACGAGCTTGTCGGTGTAGCGCCGTCGCCGTGGCAGGAAGAACGAGAAGTACGAGAGGTCGAGCTCGAAGCCGCCGTCGTGGAAGTGGACGAGCTTCCGCAGCGCGTCGGCATAGATCGGCTCGCCGTAGCTCGCGAGGCCCATCACCTTGCCTTCACCCGAGTTCGCCTTGAAGCCGAGGTATTGCGTCAGCGCCGCGTAGAACGACCCGACCGAATGTGGGAACTCGATCTCGAGCAGGGTCTCGATCGCTCGCCCGACGCCGCGCGCGATATGGGTCGAGGCGCGCTCGCCGTAGCCGTCGACCGTCAGGATCGCTGCGCGCTCGAAATTGCTGCGGAAGAAGGTGCCGGCCGCGTGGCAGAGGTGGTGGCGCAGGAAATGCGTCCGCAGCGCGTGACCGTCGTCCAGGTGCAGGACCTGCTCGACGCGCTCGACCCCGACGCCGTCGAACGCGCGCATCAGATGGACGGGCACGTTGTAGAGGTACTCCAGGTGGTCGCGCGGCACGCTGGCCAGACGACCGTTGGCCGGCTCGGCGTGGATGCCGGGATTCCAGAAGAAGCCCACGGCGTCGATGTCGCGGAGCGTCAGGCCCGCATCGCGGAGGCACCAGTTCAACGCCCGGTGCGGAAAGCCGGCGTCGTGCTTGCGACGGCTGAAGCGCTCTTCCTGCACCGCGCCGCGGACCACGCCGTCGACCACCAGGGCGGCTGCCGCGTCGTTGCTGAAATTCAGACCGAGCACCTTCATGCGTCCCCCGCCGCGCGCCACGCGCGCCTCCGCAATCTAGCCTGCGGAGCCGTCCTGGGCCAGCAGGGCCCGCAAGCGGCGCGCCGCCCTGCCCTGCGGTCGCCCCCGTCGCCACGCCAGCACGGGCACGAAGCGGAAGCGGGACCCGCCTGTCAACGGCAACTCCACCAACGCACCGGCCGCGAGCGCGTCCTCACACAGCGCCATCGGCAGCCATCCGTAGCCCAATCCCCGGCGCAGTGCTTCCCGCTTGCTGCCGAAATCCCCGAGCAAAAAGCGCCGGCTGCCGCCAATCGCATGGCCCGACGCGGCCGGCATCGGCGCGCCGGAATCGTAGACGAGGATCTCCCGATGAAGCTGCAACGCCTCGCGGTTCACGGCCTCGCAGCCTGCGGCCAGCGGGTGGGTCGGCGCGGCCACCAGCACCATCTCGACCTCGGGTAGCGGCTCGCTGGCAAGGTCGTCGCGCGGCAGCAGCTCCTTCGCCAGCATCAGGTCGGCGTCGATCTCGTCGAATCGACGCGGCACGCCGCCCAGGGTCGCGCCGACGACCTCGACGCGCGTCGGGGCGCCCTCGGCGTCCAGCCGGGCGACGGCGTCGAAGACCGGGCCGAGCGGGAGGACGGCGTCGACGACCAGCGCCAGGCGGGGCTCCCAGCCCTCGTACAGGCTGACCGCGACCGCCTCGACGGCGCGCGCGGCCCCGAGCGCCCGGCGGCCCTGCTCCAGGACCAGGCGCCCCGCCGGCGTGAAGGTCGCGCGCCACCCGTCGCGATCGAAGAGCTGCAGACCGAGTTGCTCTTCGAGCTGCCGAACGGCGTAGCTGACGGCCGACTGCGCGCGATGCAGGTGCCGCGCGGCGGCCGAAAAGCCGCCGTGGCGGTCGATGGCGTCGAGCACTTCCAGCGCGTCCAACGTGATCTTCAAGCGGACCTCCGCCGCGCATCTTCATCGTATGATTCGATGGTGTCCATCCAAACATTGCGTTGGACGGCGATGGACTTCCGGACCATGTTGGCGCTGCAAGGTGGCGGTGCCGAGGCGGGATTCGGGGGTGCGCCCGGCCGTTCTTGGGTCGTGAGGCGACCGTCTCGGCACCGCCCGCCTTCTTCCCGAATCCGACGGACGAACCCGAGAGCGGAGCGAACATGTACTTCCAACGAGGCATCACGACGCGGCAGGCGCACGTCGACATCCCCGAGGGCACGGTCGAAGAGGAGTACGCCCGCGAGGGCTTCTTCGGCCGCACGTCCCACCTGTACCGCAGCCATCCGCCGGTCGATTGGACGGCCATCGATGGCGACCTCCGCCCGCAGGCCATCGACGGCGCCGCCGTCCCGAGCCGTGGCACCGACTGGGCCGCCGGCCGCGTCGAGCTGCTCGTCGGCGCGGACTGCCGCATCGGCGTCGGCGCCCTCGACGCCCCGATGGACGCCTGCTTCCGCAACGCCGATGGCGACGAGATCCTCTTCGTCCACCGCGGCGAGGGCGTCATCGAGACGGACTTCGGGCCGCTCGACTTCCGCCCCGGCCACTACCTCGTCATCCCGCGCGGCACGGTCTATCGCCTCGTCCCCCACGGCGCGCTGCGGGTGCTCTTCATCGAGACCCGCGGCGAGGTGAAGCTGCCCGACCGCGGCCTGATCGGACAGCACGCGCTCTTCGATCCCGCCGTGATCGACGTGCCGACGCCCACGCCGCCGCAGGACGCCGAGCGTCCGTGGTCGCTGCAGGTCAAGCGGCAAGGTCGGCTCTCGACCATCCGCTACCCGCACCACCCCATCACCACCGTCGGCTGGCGCGGGGAGCTGACCGTCTGGCGCCTGCACGTCGACGATATCCGCCCGGTCACGTCGGAGCGCTACCACCTGCCGCCGACCGCGCACGCGACCTTCGTCGCCGACGGGGTGGTGGTCTGCAGCTTCCTGCCGCGACCGCTCGAGATCGGCGACCCGGGCGCGCTGAAGGTCCCCTTCTTCCACGCGAACATCGACTACGACGAGGTCCTCTTCTACCACGCCGGCCAGTTCTTCAGCCGCGAGGGGATCGGCCCCGGGATGCTGACCTTCCACCCGCAGGGCATCCACCACGGGCCGCAACCGGGCGCGGTGGCCGCTGCCGCCGACAAGGTCCGCACCGACGAGCAGGCGGTGATGATCGACACGCGACGTCCGCTCGAGCCCACCGAGGCGGCGCTGGCGCTGGCCCGCCCCGACTATTGGCGTAGCTGGGGCGCCGCCTGAGCGCCCGCGAACCCGACATCCGAACGCGTGCGGGCGACACCGCCCGAGCAGGAGCCACCATGTCCGACCCCATGCACTCGACCTTCGACAACCCCCTGGGCCTGCGCGGCATCGACTTCGTCGAGTATGCGCATCCGCAGCCCGACGCCCTGGCGGACCTCTTTTCCGGCCTGGGCTTCTCGCGGCGGCACACGCTCGCCGGTCGCGGCATCGACGTTTGGACGCAGCGCGACGTGACCTTCCTGGTCAACCACGAGACCGACGCCTTCGCGGGCCGCTTCGTCGCGGCGCACGGCCCGTGCATCAGCGCGATGGGCTGGCGCGTGGACAACGCCGAGGCTGCGTTCGCCGAGGCGCTCGTCCGCGGCGCGGTCGCCTACGAGGGCGAGGACGGCGCGACGCCGATCGCCGCGCCCGCCATTCGTGGCATCGGCGGCAGCCTCATCGTCTTCGTGGACGGCTGGGAAGGACACCCGTCGCCGACCGGGCGGAACTGGCGCGCCGAGGTCCGTCCCCACGCGGAGCCGATGCTGGTGCAGGACCGCGGCTTCTACGCCATCGATCACCTGACCAACAACGTGCAGAAGGGCCAGATGGAGACGTGGCGTGCGTTCTATCGCGACGTCTTCGGCTTCCGTGACGTCCGCACCTTCGACATCCGCGGCGAGAAGACCGGGCTGTCGTCGTACGCGCTGCGCTCGCCGGACGGTTCGTTCTGCATCCCGATCAACGAGGGCTCCGAGGACAAGAGCCAGATCGAGGAATACCTGCGCGAATACAACGGCGCCGGTGTGCAGCACATCGCCCTGCTGACCGACGACCTGCTCGGCAGCCTCGACCGCATGGTCGGCTCGGGCATCGCCACGCTCGACATCGATCCGAGCTACTACCGCGAGGTCTTCGACCGGGTGCACGGCGTGCGCGAGGACCCGACCCGGATCGAGGCCCACCAGGTGTTGGTCGACGGCGACGACGACGGCTACCTGCTGCAGATCTTCACCCAGAACGTGATCGGCCCGATCTTCTTCGAGTTGATCCAGCGCCGGAACCACGACTCGTTCGGCGAGGGCAACTTCGGTGCCCTGTTCCGCAGCATCGAGCGCGATCAGGAGCGCCGCGGCGTGCTCTGAGCGATTCCGTCTTGTCGCGCCCTCGGC
Organism: Pseudomonadota bacterium; assembly: GCA_041163625.1. Lineage (GTDB taxonomy): Bacteria > Myxococcota_A > UBA9042 > UBA9042 > UBA9042 > JACKFC01. The sequence continues at coordinate 12,040 of JBEARB010000070.1, forward strand.
TCGATGCTACGCCATAGCCGAACGGTCGCACGGTCGTGACCGACGGATTTGCTGGGCGCAGAGCGGCATCGGCCGCGCGCAGGTGAGTAGGTCGATGGGCACCAAGCTCTTTGTGGGAGGCCTCGCGTGGGCCACGGACAACGCCAGCCTCGGAGAGGCTTTCGCCGCGCACGGTGAGGTCGCCGAGGCGGTGGTCATCACGGATCGGGAGACCGGTCGTTCGCGCGGCTTCGGCTTCGTGACCTTCGCGGAAGAGGCGGCCGCCCTCGCAGCGGTCGACGCGATGAACGGCGCGACCCTCGACGGCCGCACGATCCGCGTGAACGTGGCGGAAGAGCGCTCCCGAGGCCCCCGCCCCGGCGGTTTCGGTGGCGGCGGGGACCGTGGCGGCTTTGGCGGCGGCGGTGGTCGCGGCGGGGACCGTGGCGGCTTCGGCGGCGGCGGTGGTC